>CAZXXW010000032.1:3876-25528 GCA_964644835.1 uncultured Anaerolineales bacterium | reverse complement strand
GCGACGCCGGCGACGCCGGCCGCGCCGCCGCCGACGCCCGCCGCGGATCGATCGGCCGCGCCGGTTCCCGGAGCGGGTCCGCTGCCGGGGGCGGGGGCGGGTCGGATCGGCGAGCCGCTGGGGCACCTGATGGCGTTCGGGGCGGTGTTCTTCTGGTCGGGGGTGTTCTTTCTTTTATGATGTTTGAAAACCCCCTCTTGTTTGGAGCAGTTGCGATGGTGGCTGTCTTTTTCTTAATCATTGCGTTGTTCTGGTTGTGGTACCAATACGCTGATTGGAACAACGATATCTATCGTCTGACCGAAGAGATGATCATCGATCGCGAGAAAAAGCCGCTGGGCAGAGAGGAATCTCAAACGGCACCCTTGAAAAATGTACTCAGTGTTGAACACGAACGCAAGAACCTTTTTCAAATTCTGCTGAACATGGGAACGGTGAAGATCAATGTCGGAGATTCGACTCTCGATTTCCACCATCTTTATAACCCTGCTCAGGTTCACCAAGATATATTTGATTATAAGCAAGCTCTTGAACTCAGAGGAGAGCAAAAAGAAATGCAGCGCGAGCATGAACGTATTTCTACCTGGCTTAACATCTACCATGAGGAAACCGGCAACTCTCGCTCGCTTGATCACGAACCCGATTTCAACTGAACGTTTTCTCTCGAAAATGGGTGGATAAGCGTATTTTTATTGTTATCTTGTCACGGAGCGTATGTTGGTGACATTTTTTTGAGTCAATCTTACTCCTGCATCGGATATGTATTTAACTCACTTAGCGCTGACTAATTACCGAAATTTCACCCGTTTGGATGTCAATGTCCCTCGCGGGGTTCTCCTGATAGTGGGCGACAACGCCCAGGGAAAAACCAGTTTACTGGAAGCGATCTATTTTTTGTCCACATTCACCTCCTTTCAGGCCAGCCACAATCGCGAGATGCTCAATTTCATCGCTGGCCGGGAGCCCTTGGCGGTTGGGCGGATTGTGGCCGATTATCACCGCGGGGATTCGACCCACCGCCTGGAAACGCGCATCATTCAGGAAACGAATGGCCGCGGCAATTCGACGCGCGTGCGAAAAGAGGTGCTGCTCAACGATGTTCAGGCGACGATCAGCGAGACGATCGGGCACTTCAACGCCGTGCTTTTCTTGCCCCGGATGCTGAGCATCATCGACGGTTCCCCTTCGGAGCGACGGCGTTATCTCGACTTGGCGATTTCACAGATTGACTCCCCTTACACCGCGGCGTTGTCCGCCTATGATAAAGCGACGAGCCAGCGCAACGCGTTGCTCAAAATGTTGGCCGAACAAGGGGGCGACCCGAGCCAACTCGATTATTGGGACGAACAAGTTACCCAGGCCGGTGCCAAGATCATCGAGGCGCGCATCCACGCCATTCGAGAACTCGAACATCAGGCCGCCCTGGTCCATCACGAGCTGACCCGCGGAGAAGAGGTCCTCCGCCTGATCTATCGACCGGCTTACGATCCCTATCAGCCCCCCAAGAATCAAATCACCCTGCCCCTGAATGCTCCCATCGACCGGACCAATTTCTCCAGGGAAGAAATCGCCGAGGGGTTTCGGCAGGCTTTGATCAAGCTGCGACAAGAAGAGATTCGCCGCGGCGTGACCACGATTGGCCCTCACCGCGACGAGCTTCATTTTTTGAGCAACGGCATCGACCTGGGCACCTACGGTTCACGCGGCCAAATCCGGACGACGTTATTGGCCCTAAAAATTGCCGAAGTCAATTGGATCAAGGAGAAAACCGGCTTCTGGCCCGTGCTTCTGCTAGACGAAGTTCTTGCCGAACTCGATCAGCAGCGCCGAGTGGATCTGCTCGAACGTCTCACCGAAATTGAACAAGTTCTGCTCACTACCACCGATCTGGACCTTTTTGCCCCAGATTTTGTCCGATCGGCCACAATTTGGCAAATTGATGCGGGCAGATTGATCACCGAGCAAGCATAGCTTCTCGCCAGAAACTCCGAGCAAAAAGCACTCCGGCATCGTTTATAATGAAAAAAGATCAAATTTATTTCTTTGGAGGTTGACATGTTTCGGAATAAACAAGTTTGGATTGTTCTTATCATCACATTGACATTTTTGCTTACTGCCTGTGGGGGCGGGGAGCCCGCTGTGGAGGAAGAAGCCGAGCCCATCCCGGCGCCAACCGAGGAACCAACAGCAGCGCCCACCGAAGAAACTGAGCCTACAGAAGAGCCTACCGCCGAAGAGGCTCCGGCTGAAGCCGTGGCGGCCGAAGAATTGTACCAACAGAATTGCGCCAAATGTCACGGCAACGACCGCACTGGCGGACGAGGCCCGGCTTTGCTGCCGGATAGATTAACCGAGGATGCTTCTGTTTACGTCGAGATCATCACCAATGGCAGCGGCGAGATGCCTTCTTTCGAAGGCGAACTCTCCACCAAAGAGATCGAAGCGCTGGTGGCCTTCATTCAATCCGAGCCAGAGTAGAAACGGAACAAAGATGAATTGTTGGAAATGCAGCCAGACCGCCGACGCTGTCTGCCGCTTTTGCGGCCGCGCCGTGTGCAAAGAACACGCCCAGACGATGAATTACATCGTCAGCGTGTACCCCAGCATCAGCAAACAGGTGCCGAAAGCGCTGGTCGTGGCTGATGCCATTTTCTGCGGGGTTTGCAAGCCGCAGCCCGAGCCGTTGGAAACACCCTATTTGGACTGATGCAAGCCGCCCGTCTCCACTGGCAGTTCCCGCCCGGCCGGGAACACAGTCTCGTCATCGACAAGGATCTCATCGTGATTGGGCGGAGCAGAGATTGTGACATCACCATTCTCGATGAGCGCGTCTCCCGTCAACATGCGGAGATTTATTTCGACGGGGACGCGTTTCTAGTTTCGGATTTGGGCAGCTACAACGGCACCCTGCTCAACGGCCGACGGCTGGAGAGCACGCACCCGCTTCAACAGGGGGATCAACTTCAAATCGGGCCGGTGACCCTCTGCTTCGAGACTCAGACTCCCTCGGAAGAGGACTCCGCGCCCCCACCGGAATCCCGTCCCACCCAAATCGTCCCCGAGCTGGCCGCCCAACCCTATCTGGAAATTCGCACAGGGCCAGGCCGGGGCACACGCTTCGATCTGGTCAAGCCGAAAATGATCATCGGGCGAGCCGGACGCGGCGACACCTGGGACATCAACCTGCAAGACCGGGCCGTCTCCCGGCCCCACGCAGAGATCGTCCGGGCCGAGGGCGAATATCTGCTCGACGATTTGGGCAGCGCCAATGGAACTTTGCTCAACGGGGAACAAATCACCGAGACGCACAAGCTGTCCGACGGCGACGAGCTTGTTTTTGGCCACGACGTTTTGGTCTTTTGCCAGGGTGAGGGCTGAAAGTGGACAGAGGCGTCTGGGCGCGGGTATCCGGCCAGGGAGAAGCCGGTGGAATCTGGCGGCAGGTCGTTCGGGAGCCCGTCCGGGTTCTGGATCGCAGTGACCTCCATCTCTGGACGGCGTTGGGCGAACGGCCCGGCGGCCTGTGGGAACAAGTTGGGGGTGAAACCCTGGTCATCGCCGAGCAAAGGGGCGACATTTGGGCAGAACTGAACGATGAAACACTGATCATCCGGCCGGAGCACGATTTGTGGCGTGCGCACCAGGCGGCGAGGTTGCCGCCTCGGCAAACCCTGGGCCTGTGGGCCCAACTCGATGATGAGACTCTCGTCTTGGCTCCAACCGAGAGTAGCCTGTGGCACGCCGCCCAATCCGGCGATTTGACTGAACGCAAACCAACCCGCCGCCTGGGCTGGGCTCTGAAACTGTTGTCAACCAGCAGCGGCCAATCGTATTACATTCTCAAGAACACCCGCCTGGGAACCTATCTGCGCCTTAGCGAGGAGCAGGTTTTTCTGTGGAACTTGATGGACGGCGAGCACACCATCGAGGACATCGCCATTGCCTATTTTGCCCGCTACCAGTCTCTGGCTGTGGAGGAATTGCTCGCCTTTCTGGATCAGTTGCAAGAAAAAGGTTTTCTGGTTGGCGAGCACAAGGACCTGTACGCGCACACGGCCCAAAGCCTGGGCCAAGGATGGCTCAAACGGGCAGGAGACAAGTTGTTCCAGGCCTTGCGGCAAACCACCTTCTCGGTCGAAGGCGTCGATTCGTTTGTCACCGGTCTCTATCGAGCGGGGGGCTTTTTGGCCTTCACGCTCCCGGCCCAAATCTTGATCCTCTTGATCGCCGTAGCCGGACTGATCACTTTTGGGATTTTGCTCTTCGACGGCGGCTATTCGGTCCTCAGTGTGGGGATCGGCGCTCTGCCAATGGGCTTGTTGGGCCTGTACGTGGGGCAAATCTTCGCCATCCTGCTGCACGAATCCGCTCACGCGCTGACCTGCAAACATTTTGGCCGGGAGATACGCCGGGCCGGATTCCTATTCTATTGGGGCATGCCCGCTTTTTTCGTCGACACCACCGACATCTGGATGGAGCCGCGCCGCCCGCGTTTGCTCGTCTCCTGGGCTGGACCCTACTCGAGCTTTTTTCTGGCCGGATTGGCCAGCCTGACCGCACAGCTCCTCCCCATCCAGCCGGTCGCCGGGTTGGCGTTTCAATTTGCTTTCGTCAATCTGCTGCTCGCCTTGATCAATCTGAATCCCCTTTTGCGGCTGGACGGCTACTACCTGCTGATGGATTGGCTGGAAATGCCCATGCTCCGGAGCCGGGCGTTAAGTTTCATCCGCCGGGATTTGTGGAAAAAGCTTTCCCAAGGGGAATCCTTTCACCGGGATGATACAATATATGCAATCTACGGGCTGTTGGCCTTCTTTTGGACAGCGCTGACCGTGGTGACCTCGCTGCTCGCCCTGGGAACGAAGCTGCGCGGACTCCTGTGATAATTGGATAAAGAAATTCGCTGCTTTTTCATATTTTTCCCTCAAAGGAATCCTGATGACGTGGCAACTTGAGAACGAACAGACGCTGATCGCAGCGGCGCAACAGGGAGAACAGGCCGCTTTCGGCCAAATCTACGATTATTACTTTCCCAAGGTGTTCGGGCGGGTTTGTAGCCTGGTCCCCCGCGATGCGGCCGATGATGTCACCCAGGAAATTTTCATCTCGATTGCCCGCTCCCTGGACAGCTTTGGGGGGCGCTCTTCTTTCTCAACCTGGGTATATCGCATCGTCAAGCGCCGGGTGGCCGACTTCTACCGTAAGCGATCTCGCAAGGTCGAAAAGGTCCCTCTCGAGGATGTCCCCGAACCGGCAGCGGAGAACCCGTTTGACGCCGTCAAAGATCAGATGTTTCTCCGCGAGGCTTTGCGGCTCCTACCCGAGAGCCACCGCGAGATCATTCTGCTCCGAATTGCAGATGGCTTGCCTTTCAAAGAGATTGCCGAGCACCTCGATATTAGTCTCGCTGCTGCCAAGATGCGCTTCTATCGAGCCATCGAGAGTTGTCAAGAAAAGGTCGAAAACTTGCAAGATGATGTTACTTTTCACTGATTCTCGACGACAAAAAGGGTAGACGAGACTATATTCGTAAACAGAGGTTCCTCATGACCAAAAAAGATGATCAAGCCCGAAAAGCTGAACGATTAGCCGAGTTGACCGATCGGCTCTTGGCCGGAGAACAAATCGACCCCGCCGAGGCCGAGAAGTTGGCTCCGTTGCTTCAAACTGTGGCCAACTTGAAGGCCAACGCCGAGGCTGATCCCTCCCCGGGCTTGGCCACCCGAATCCGCAACCTGGCTATGGCCGAACTCCCCGGTCCAAAAACGACGATCAGCGAGCGCCTGCAAGAGGTGATCAAACGGCTGATCGGCGACGAAGATTTCCGCACTAATTTCTTCACCGCGCCAGAATCAACCTTGCAGCAAGCCGGTTTCCAACTCACGCCTGCTGAGATTGCCGCGCTCAAAGAAATGGAACCTGAAAACCTAGAAAACTGGATGAGCGATCTGGATGAAAGAATCAGCAAATCAGGCTTGTTGTGAGTCAGATGTCAGTGAATCAGGTGATCAGGTATCAGGTAACTGGGAACACTGATTCCTGATGCACTGATTCCCAATTTACCACCTACAGAAGTTTGTGAAATACCAATTCAAAACACTCTCTAACGGTTTAGAAAAGATCACCATCCCCCGCCCGGGAACGCGCACGGTCGCATCCCGGTTTTTTGTACGCGCCGGCAGCCGCTACGACGGAAAACATCCCGGCTTGGCGCACCTGTTGGAACACATGCTGTTCCAAGGGAGTACTGATCGAAGCGCGGAAGAAATTTTTGCGGCGATCGAAGCGCGCGGCGGTGAGATCAACGCCCATACCAGCCGAGAGTATATTTCGCTGCACACCGTCACCCTGGCCGAACATCTGCCCCTGGCATTATCCTGCCTGGCCGATGTCGCCATCCGACCCGCGCTCAATGCTGAGACGTTCCGCAAAGAGAAATTGGTCGTCCTTCAAGAAATGAGCGCTTCACGTGATCGCAGCGGGGCTTTGTATGATCATTTCATCCAGTACCTTTGGCAAGAAAACCCGCTTCGCAATCCGGTCATCGGCACGCCCGAGGGAGTACGGGACACCAGCATCGAAGAGGTGAAAAGGTTTCACCAACGGCGCTTCGTCGGCGGCAACGCTGTGCTGGTCATTTGCGGCGACATCGTTCCCCAAGAAGCGTTATCCCTGGCCAGGGAGGCTTTTGCCGAACTCGCTTCCGGGCCGGAGCAGCTGCCACCGCCTGTCGATGAGCCAGCTATCCAGCAGCCGCACGGCGGCCATCTTGATCGGAACAGCAAGCGAACCTACCTGCTGCTGGGCGTGCCCACCGTGGGCCTCAAGCACCCCCACCGCAGCGCGCTGAAGGTCATCGAGTTGATTTTAGGGATGGGCGCAAGCGGAAGGTTGTATCGGCGTTTGCGCCAGGAACTGGGCCTGGTCTACAACGTCAACGCGGTCTCATCGGTCTACGAAGATGCCGGTTTTCTGGCCATCCACGCGGCCTGTGACGCCGAGGATCAGACCCGCGTCCAAGACGAGATTCTGGACAGTTGGCTTGATCTGCGCCAAAGCGGCATCACCGCCGAGGAATTGGAAGCGGCCAAAGGTAATTATGTGGGCACGCTGGCGCGGCGTTTCGAGACGAATCTCTCCGTAGCGGGAATCGTCGGGATTGAAGCGCTGCTACACGCGGTAGAATCATTCGAGGCAGCCATCGGCCGCATCAACGCGGTCACCTGTGAGGGCGTTTGTCAGGCCGCTCAACAATATCTGGTTGAAAACGGGTACGTGTTGGTCACAGCGGGGAAGCTTGATGGAAGCTGAAAAAATCTTCCCACATAAGAAACGCCAACAATGAAATATGGGCACGGTAGTTCACTACCGTGCCCATATCTGTTTGGAGCCAGATTTTCCTAGGGGTTCATTTCATCAGACAGACTTTTTGCCCCACCAGGAGGGTTGATAGGTAGATGCTTCCTTGATCAGGCCTTGCGCCAGCGCATCCTTGAAATTGCCCTTAGCCAAGGAACTTAGTTTAGCCGGATCCGTTTCGGTGACGAAATAATACTTGCCCGTAGCTGGGTCTTGAATCACGGCTGGGGGACTCTCAACCGGCTTACCGTTTTCGTCCACGACGGTGGCATTGCCGTCTTTGTCCGGATAGATTTTCATTCCCTCAGTGGAGGACTGATAGGCAGATGCTTCTTTGATCAAACCCTGGGCCAGTGCGTCCTGGAAATTGCCCGATTTGGTGAAGGAACTCAGCTTGGCCGAATCCGTCTCGGTAACAAAGTAATACTTGCCTGTCTTTGGGTCTTGGATCACAGCAGGGGGACTCTCGACCGGTTTGCCGTTTTCATCCACAACGGTTGTGCCGTCTTTGCCTGAGTAAACTTTCATCCCGTCGGTGGAGGGCTGATAGGCAGATGCTTCTTTGATCAAACCCTGGGACAGTGCGTCCTGGAAATTGCCCGATTTGGTGAAGGAACTCAGCTTGGCCGAATCCGTCTCGGTGACAAAGTAATACTTGCCCGTCTTTGGGTCTTGGACGACAGCAGGAGGGCTCTCGACCGGTTTGCCGTTCTCATCCACAACCGTCGTGCCGTCTTTGCCTGAGTAAACTTTCATCCCGTCGGTGGAAGGTTGATAGGAAGGAGCTTCTTGGATCAACCCCTGGGCCAGCGCATCCTTGAAATTGCCTGATTTGGCAAAGGAACTCAACTTGGCCGGGTCACTCTCGGTAACAAAATAATACTTGCCCGTCTTCGGGTCCTGGACGACGGCGGGAGGGCTGTCTACGGGTTTGCCGTTCTCGTCGACGACGGTGGGGTTGCCTTCATCATCGTGGTAGATTTTCATCCCCTCGGTGGAGGGTTTATAGCCCGGTGCTTCCTTGATCAAACCTTGGGAGAGCGCGGCAGCGAAATTGCCTGACTTGGTCAAGGAACTCAGCTTGGACGGATCGCTTTCGGTGACGAAATAATATTTGCCTGTCTTCGGGTCTTGAATCACAGCAGGGGGACTCTCGACCGGATTGCCATTTTCGTCGACAACCTTCGTGCCGTCTTTGCCCGAATACACTTTCATTCCCTCGGTGGAAGGTTTGTAAGAAGAAATCTCATACTGGGCCAGTTTCTTGGGATCGGTAACCGTGCCGTCTTCTTTGACGGGCAGATCATCGCCCGGATAGACCGCGTAGTACTTGCCCTTGAAATAGACGAGCTTGGGCGGGCTATCGACCGGATCTCCATTCTCATCCACGACGGTGACGTTGCCTTCGGAGTCTTCATGCAGATACCAATTCGGAGCTTCGTCAGTTCCTTCGGCGCCTTCATCTTCCTCGATGGGAACTTCTTCCTCAGAGTCCCCTTCTTGTTGCAAGTCACTCTCACTTTCCAGCTCTTCCGTGACCTGCATTCCCTCTTCTAATGGCTGGGGAAAAGGCTCTGGGCCGAGTTCAGGTGTTTCGCCGACCTCTTGCATCAGTTCCGAGCCGTCATCGGCAACCCGAATCCAGGGGGTAGCGCCGATTTCGGCATTTTCGTTCAAGCGATCCGTAGTTTCAACATAGGTATCTGCTTCCAGATTGGGGGGTGGGGGATCGTCGCCAGGCTCAGGTACTTCACTCCAATGATCGACGTGGGCCACCTGTTCATCCTGCGTACCTTCGAGCATGTTGGCCTCGCGGGGCAGGTTGATCGGCGTGGCCGACACGCCACCACCGGGACGGCCACCTTCGCCGCCATCTACAACGTTAGCTTCATCCGGTACATTGATCGGCGTGGCCGAGACATCGTCGCCGGGGCGTCCACCGGTACCTTGATGATCTTTGACAACTTCTTCATGTTGGGTGGCTTGATTCATCAATTCAGAACCATCGTCTGCTGCCCTAACCGGTTCGGGATCAGGCCAAGGTTCGGGCTCATTCGCAACGGGTCCGGGCACATTGATGGGTGTGGCTTCCTCGCCGCTGTGATCACCTACCCCTTCCGAGGAGGCTGGGCTTAGTTCCGAGCCATCTACCATGGCGGATTCATCCCGATCGACGGTACCCTCTTCCCCTGCGACCGAGACCTCGACTTCATCCGCTACCATTTCCGATGCATCACCAGGAGCGGGTTCTTCCACCTCGGCCGCGATCACTTCTTCCTGCGATTCTGTTCTGGGTTCAGGGGCACTTTCTGCCTCGGTTTTGGCAGGTCTCTCTTCTTGGGCGGGCTCGCCGGTTTCCCCCTCATCCTTTTCAACCGGCTCTGGTTCCGCTTGCTCGGTGTTGTCCATCGCCTCGGTCACAGCGCTCTCAACCGCTTCGGCCTGTTCGTAGTCCTGTGTCTGCTCGACGCGGGCGCCAGGTTCGTGGGTGGCATCCTCTACGGCTTGCTCTTCAGCACGTTCGCTGCTCTCAACCTGTTCGCCGCCTTCTACCTGTTCTTCTTGGGGTTGGACGTTCTCCATCTGATCAGACATCGTATCGCTCCTTTTGAATTAGTATTGATCGCTCATTTTGTTCAATTCGAACTATCTCATATCCATCTTGGCCAGTGCTTCGCTGAGCACATTGGGGGTGTAATAATCGGGGGCATCGGGGTTGTTGGGGCGCACGGCGCTGCCCTCCAGGCCACCATAGAATTTCCCGGAGTCATCGCCATCACCGCCGCCATCGGGGCTGAACGTGGAGTCGCCACTTGATCCATAACCAACTTGGTTAGATTCGGTATCTTGGCTGGCGTGGACCATTTGCAGGAAGCTGGCTTCCCGATCTGGCCCTTCTGATGGTTTGTGAGACAAATCCGTCGGACCCCAACTCCAATTGCCTGTGTAGGGCATCGGGGTGACGCCATCGAGAGTCATGCCCTTGAAATAAAGCATTGTTTGGACGCCATTTTCATCCCACGTAATCGAGTACCAGTCACCATTGTCGCAAACAACGGAGATATCACCGCTGCCGCCGCTGATCTTGGCCAGGTCTTCGACTCTGTCTTTTGTGGATTCACAAGAAGTTTTCGACGTGCCACTGAAATAACCGGAAGTTCCACTCATCGTACCGCCCCACTTTGTCCCTCTTGAGCCACTCCCGTAATTGCCAACGGGAGCGCCGCCACCGGACGTCTTGCCGCCGGCAGGCATGCTGCCGCCTGTCTTGACACCTGCTCCACCGGGGAACAGGGCGCCGTTCTTGCCCATCCCGACGGGCATTTTTCTGGTTTCAGGCAGCTTCTCCGGTCCCAAAGCCTGGGCTTCGACATCGTGAGTCGCTTCGGCAGTGGGAGCAGCAACACTGTCGTCAACGGGCAGGGTGGTCTTTTCACCATCAGCAGCCGGCGTTTCTTCAGTCGGCTCGACAACGTTCACTACAGCGTCGTCATCGGGCAGTGTGTCCTCCGCCTCGGCTGCGACTTGATCGACCGCAGCGTCCATTTGAGCATCCTTTTCGTCCGGCTCGACTTGGAGGATTTCCTCATCGGCCTGGCCAGCTTCAGCTTCTCCTTCTGATGCCCCACTACTGGACTTAGACTCTCCCGTCACGGGATCGACTTCTTGCCCAAGGGACGACGTTTGTGCCGAAACCTGGTCGGCCGCGTCAACGATTTCATCCACCACCGCGGTCAATGTGGTTTCGACTTGCTCGGATTGCTCGAATTTGCCACTTTGCTCAACGTGAGCACCGGCGTCGTAGGTCGCATCTTCCAAGCTTTGTTCAGCTTCGGCAGCTTGCTCCACTTGTTCGGCCTCGACGGCTTCCGTGATCACTTCTTCGACGACTTCAACTTCGGCGCCATTTTCTTCCTGGGGTTGAATGATCTCCATTTCGTTCATCGTTTGCTCTCCTTATCGAACTATGAATGCGGGATTTCCACTTCCTGAGGAAAGTTTGGATCAAGTTCGATCACGATCTCAGGTGTTGTTCTGCTCTTTTCGTCGTCAGGAATGTGGATTAAGTAACATCAATTTCGAACGTCACGCTTCGCTTATTGGTATGTTCACCCAGCTGAAATACTGGTTGGCCTGCTGAAAAAGCCTCAATTGCTTTTCCGGGACAGGCAGACGAGATTTGGCCGTCGCCAGCGAGAGCAAACAGTAAGCCAGGTTGGCCAGATGTTCTTGATGGATGTGAATACTCCCCTCTGTGATGCCTAAGATACCAATGAGGTGCGTCAGGGCAAAGGATTTCACCGCCATGACCGGTTTTTTGTCTTCGATGGGATTTTCGAGTTCCGTCTCCAGGAAACCATGCAACAACTCAAAGGGAGGTTCGTATAGCATGCTGAAATAACCATAATGGCAGGGCGCTGCACAAAACTGGCACCCCCGCTTACGATGGAGACGATTTTCGGGCTTGGCTCGCTGCGGCAAGCGCGATATCAGCCCTAAGAATTTCTGAAATGCTTTAGCCTGTTCGACTCCCTCATCGGCGACGAGGATTCTGCTGGTGAGTTCGGCGACCCAATCCTCGGTGGGATCGCGCCTATCCTGCTGGAAAGCGACAATCCGATGGCTGATTTGCGGGGCAACCGCCTGGACGTATTCATCTAAGGCCAGACCGGCTTGTTTCGCAGCCGTTTCTTGAAGCGGTCCGGCAATCGCTTTGTGCGCATCGATGCTTTCCGATGGCGTGTAAGCCAAGATGTAATAATAAGCCAGTGATTTTTTAAGACTTTGAGCGGAAATATTTCTAGACATGATCGACTTCTCCCTGTGATGAATGAATTGATTTCTCGTTTCGTCGCCATCGACCAGCGAAAAGTAACCGCTAAGGGCAAATCCTGGCTACTGATCCCTGTTCTAATGGTCCGCTGCCGACTGACATGCTCTCATCAAGGCTTGATTTTCCTCTTGGAATTTGCGCATCTGCTCCTCGGGAAACGGAAAACGAGATTTGGCCGTTGCCAGGGTGAGCAAGCAATAGGCCAAATTGCCCAGGTGACCGGCGTCGATATCCCAGGCAGCCAAGTCCAACGCTTGTGACAGATGCTTGAGGGTGAAACGCCAAACAAGTCGAACCGGTCGTTGCTGCCCGATCGGCTTGCGATTCTCCGTTTCTAAGGCGAGTCGCAAATCGTCGAAGTTCGGCTCGGATAGCAAGGAGAAATATCCATAGCGACAGGGATTTTGGCATAACCGGCATCCACGCTTGCGATGAATGCGATTCTCCGGATCGGCGCGGCCCGGTAGTTTGGCTACTTTTTGCATCTGAGACTGGAAAACCTGGGCGCCCTCGGGGCTGGCTGCCGCTGATGAAGCAGCATCAACGAGAGCCTCTACCAAGTCCGCGTCCGGGTCGCGGCTGGCCTGCTGAAACGCGACGATATGGCTACAGGCCCGATGCACGGTCTCGGGCCACGCGGCGCCGATCTCCCCCTGCAAAGCCTGCTCGAAAGGCTGAAGCGCCGCCACCCGTTCCGGCGGACTGTACGAGAGCAGAGTCAAATAGATGATCGTCTTCTTCAGTTGAGAAGCGGGGATTTGGTGCTTCATGTTCTCTCCAGGAAACTGTCAGTAAACCGTATACTGTTTACGGTGACTTCGGCAGCGGCGTGTAAGCCACCTTGACCCAGGAAGCCATGTCGTCTTGAATCCCGGCAACAATGGCCTGTCCCACCTTGAGGCGGGCGATCACCTGGGCCTGCTCCTCGGTCAGGGCCAGCGCCCCGGCCATGGCCTGTCGGTCATCGCTGGCGACCAGACGGTGAACGATCTTCAAGTTGGTGTTCTTGATCGCGTCGGGCACCAATTTGGAGGGTACCTGGTCAATGATGGCCATTCCCTGCCCGTAGGCGCGGATTTCGGCCAGGATGTCGGCGAACATCTCGGCCATCTTGGCCTGCGGGTTGGCGGAATCAGTTCGCTGCGGCGCGGCCCGGAGGACCCGGTGCGCCTCCTCGATGATGGCCAGATGACGCAAGCGGTCGGATTCGGGCGAACCCTCGCTCTCGTGCTGGGCCTGGCGGTACTCGTACATGAAATTCAACAATAACGCCATGGTGAAACATTTGTCGGCATCATCGCCCAAATGTTGCAAATTGACCACCATGGGGCGGTCGAACAAATCAGGCCAGGGCGTCGAAAATGAATGATCGAACATGCGTCCCTTCCAGCCCCGCAGCAGGCTGCCGATGCGCGTCCGCAGCGCCGCGGTGATGTTGGCCGTGACCCGGTCTTCATAGCCCTTGGCGCGCACCAGCCCGGTGATCCGGTTGTAGAGATTCTCCAGAGTGGGACGGCCAACACCGTCGGGCGGTAGAGGCTCCTCCAGCCAGCCCTGGCTGTCGTACAGGTCGACGAGAGCCTCCTCCAAGATCACGGGCAAAATCTCGTACATTGGGAAACTGGCGTTGAAGATCGATTTCAGCCGGTCCAGGTGGGGCATTACCTGGGTGGTCGCGCCGGGAATCTGAACGATGTCGAAGGGATTGAGGTGCAATTCGTCCAATGGTTGGCCGCCCCATTCCTTGCGTCCCGGCACGTACACAGCGATTTCCCGGTCGAAAGCGCCGGATCGATTGTAGGCCAAGGCCAATTGGACGTATTCGCTTTTGGCTGGTTCGATGACCAGAAAGTTCTTGCCCCGCTCCATCAAGCTGGTCAGAACGCGGCGGCAGGTGTTCGATTTGCCCCCGCCGGTGATCCCGGTGATGAACACATGCCGGGTGAGCGAATCGAGATCGACGTCATAGGTCAGGCCGGAGACGGCTTCGCCACCCTCGAGCACCGAACCCAGGGTGAGCAAATTTTCGGAGAGCGGCGGCAAGGGCGGGTTGAGGCTGAAAAACGCGGTCGGCTGCATCGGGATTCCGGCCATCTCGCGCAAGGGCAAGTTGGCCAGAAGGGCGAGCTCCTCCGTGTTCATCGGCGTGGTCAGCCCCTCGAAGGCAAACCCCAGGGGATGCTCGATCTCTTCGTCGCTCCCGGGGGAGAATAATTGCAGCGGCGGGTTGTGAAACGAATCCAGGGCGACTTGGGCCTGCCCATCCCAAACGGGGGCCAGGTCGTGGGCGCGTACCGGCTCGAAGGCCGTCTTTTCGCCACTGACCAGCGCTTTGAGTTGCGCCTGAGCTTGCGCGGCGGTCTCATCCTGATCGCTGATCAAATAGACGCCCACATTCCAGCAACCTTGCGAGCGGGCTGCCTCAAAACGCTCCACAGTTTGGGCCAATAACTCTTCCCCGGCCTGGGCATGTTTGTTCAGGTATTCGCGCCCAAAGGAGAGCGATTCACTGGTCGAGAAGGTTTCCGACATGCTCAAGCCTTCGGTGCGTCCCCTGGTTTCGGATTCCGTGCTCGATTGGCCACGGGTCGCCGATTTGCTGTTCGAGGGCAGCAATTGTCCGAACATGCCCAACATGCCGGAGAGCAAAAAAGGTCCGCCCGCGGCGACGAGCATCGCGGCGACAGCGCCCATCCCCGCGCCTTTCAAGCCTTTGGCGACACCGCTGGATTTCTCCAACTCGGAGCCGAGCACCCCTTTGCTGTGAGACTCGCTTTCGGATGTCGAGACACCCCGGCTCGTACCCGTTGAGGATGTTTCACTCTCCGAGCGGGTTTCTCCTTCCGAGGTGGACTCGCCGCGGGTTTGCTGCAGGGTCGCCTGGGTGAAGGCGTGTACCTGCCCGGCCAGGGTGCGGCTGGATGAAACGATCTCCCCGACTTGAGCTTCGGCCATCGGCTCGGCCACGACCATGTAGAGATAGGGCTTGCCGCGCAAGCCGCGCATGAATCGATCCAGGCTTTGGGGATAGCCCTTGGCCTGGGTCACTGCCTTGGTGGAGGGGATGCCGGTGAAAGCACGCCCGTGCCGGTAACTGCTCAGGGGGACGTGAACGTGCTTGGCGATTTCTTCGTATTCTTCGACGACCTTGACGCGCGTCCCCGGCCAGTTAGAGCAGAGGAACTGCCCGACCTGATTGGCGAAGAGCCGCGGCTGGGTGCCCGGCTGACGGGCGACCACGCCGATGTAGATACGGTTGCGCAAGCCATCGCTGGAGATCATGAAGATCAGTGTGTAGCGCGGGTCGTGGCAGGCTGCCAGGGTGGTTTGAATGGCGGTGAAGTATTCGCTGGTATCTTCGCTGACCGGCTTGCCCACCTGCTCCACTTTGAGGATGGCCAGGTCTGGCTGGGGAGTGAACTGGGAGTCGGCCATGCGGACATAGTCATTGGCGAAAACGGGGCCGTCGAGATACTCGCGCCGCAGTGCAAATAGCAGCGACTTGGAGAGGGCATCGCCAGCTTCCATCAACATTTCCGGCGTCGGTTGTTGGGGAATCTCCTCGGCGGGGATCAGGTTGGTTTCATCGGTCATGGGATTTTCCTTTTGAGGAAGGGGAATGTTGGTTGTGAGCAATAAAATCAGGTGGCACGCTGCTCTGCTGCGTGCCTGACTACGAGCGCAAAATTTAACGAACTACTCTTGGTCGTCTACAGCTTTGACCCAAAAGATCAAATCGCCAAAGCGAATTTCATCGCCGTTTTGGAGGGCGTAAGCTTGCTCGGCTTGCAAACGCTGCTCGTTTAGGAAGGTCCCGTTGGTGCTGCCCCGGTCGATGATCTCCCAGGCGGAATCGCGACGTTGAAAGATGGCGTGTTGACGAGAGACTTTTTCGCTCTGGAGCCGGATGTGGTTTTCACGGCCGCGGCCGACGGTGACACGCGGCGCGCGCAGGGGGTGGGCTTTGCCTCGTTTGGTGACGATCTGCCACGATTGCCGGGAATCGGGAGCGGCTTCATCAGCGGGAGCAGCTTGCCCCGGCGATTCGAGGATCAGACTGGCACCGGGCTGCAAGGCTCCCAAGGAATGCCCATGTTGCAAGCAAATCCCCCGGACGACGATCTCCTCGGGGCTATCGGCCAAAACAATCTTGTGGGCGTCAAATCGGTCGCGCAAATAATTAACCAGGCTGAAAAGCTGAACGCCGCCGCCGACCAGAACGACTTGGCCAAGATCGCGCTCGCTGATTTTCATCGAACGGAGGGCGCGGTCGACCAGGCCATCGAAGGTGAGATGCAGATGTCCCGTGACGCGGTGGAAGGTTTCCTCATCCAGTCGGATCACTTGGCGGTAAATTTGGCCGTCGCTGGTCACCAGGGTGATCGTGCGCTGGGCCATGCTCCGGGCGGTGCCGTTTTGGGCGCGCAACAATTGACGGCTGAGGGCCTCTTTCAGCCGCTTACCGAAGACGCGCAGAGTCACAAGGCCAGAAGGGTCATCGGCCAAGACCGAGGTGGGGATATGCAGGGCCTCGGCCAGGTATTTGGCCATCTCGGCATCATAGAGCCCGCCGCCAAACGGTTCGCCGTAACGGCCAAGGTAGAGCAGTTCGCCGCTTTGAGGGTTAAGTCGCCCGGCGACGATGTCGGTGGTGCTCCCGCCGACATCGAGGATCAGGGTGATGCCGTCCTCGCCACGGGTGTCTAGCAGCCTCTGGCGCTTCAGGCTGAGGATCGCCCCTACGGGTTCGGGGACAAAGTGAATCTGTTCGTGCAACGAGGCAGGAAAATGATTCAGGACGAGCTGTTCGAAATCTACGAAAATTTCTCCCTCGTGATCGTGTTCCCAATGGACGGGATAAGCAAAGGCAAAGTAGACACGTTGATCAAAGTCGCTCGCCCGCCATTTTTCTTGTTTGAGTTGATCCAAAATGGTTTCGAGCAGCATGCCGGTGTATTTCAGCGCCTGGGCATGGGTGTAGCGTTTTTGGTGGGGCAACGGGTCAGACTCTAGGTGGGCGCCGATGCAAGGCTTGAAGTATTCGCGCACACGGCCACGGGCGGTTTCGTCCTCCAATTGGGCCTGGGCGACTTCGCCAATAGCATCGATCGTCGTTCCCTCCGGGTTGAGCGAGAAAACGGCGGGAAGTTTACGCCCGGAAAAACTGGTCAACGGCGATGGTTGTGGTTCCCCCAAGATACGCACATGATTGCCAAGATGCTCATAATTGGCCCGGTAGAGACGCCAGTTGGTTGCCCCGCAATCTAGCCCAAAGAGAGTGACGTGTTGGCCGCGCATGTTCGTTTGCCTTGAAACTGAATTGCCTGTAAATGGTTGCAAGTATTATAGATACGATTGAATGCCCCGTCAAACACCTGGTCAGAGAAAAACAATTTGACGACCCGTCAATTCTGCAAAGATGGGTCTCGTTTTTAGATGATGATAGTCAAGTAGGTTCTCCGTTTTTCCTGTATAATAGCTTTATCGACGACACCCACCCGCGGAGAGATCATGGCAAGTTTATCTGGAAAAACAATTGGCAAGTATCAAATTGGCGAACGCCTGGGGCGGGGAGGCATGGCGGAAGTGTACAAAGCCTACCACCCCCGCCTGGAACGCTACGCAGCGATCAAGGTGCTCTACGGTCATTTGGCCGAGGGGCAAGATTTCCTCGCTCGTTTTCAGCGTGAGGCCAAAGCCATCGCCGCGCTACGCCACCCCAACATCGTTCAGGTGTATGACTTCGACGTTCAGGATGATCGTTATTATATGGTGATGGAATTCATCGACGGCGGTTCGCTCAAAGAACGCATTCAGGCGACCGAGGGCAGGCTCTCTTTTGACGAGACCGTTCATGTCATCAAGGAGACGGCCTCGGCGCTGGATTATGCTCACGAGCAAGGTGTGCTTCACCGCGATATCAAGCCTGCCAATGTGCTCCTATCCCAGGAAGACCGCGTCGTGCTGACCGATTTTGGCATCGCCCACATCCTCAGCGATACCCAATTTACCGCCACCGGCGCGTTGATCGGTACGCCGGCTTACATGTCCCCGGAACAAGGCCAGGGCTTGACCGCCACAACCGCCAGCGATATTTATTCCCTCGGCGTGATTCTTTACGAACTCGTCACCGGGCAACCTCCCTTTGATGCCGATACGCCGCTCTCAATTATCTACAAACACATCCACGAGCCGCTGACCTCCCCGCGCACCCTGCAAGGGGATATTCCCGTCGCCTTGGAAGAAGTCATTCTCAAAGCGTTGAGCAAAGAGCCGGAAGACCGCTACAACACAGCAAAAGAATTAGCCAACGCGCTGAAACAAGCGATTAATCAGATTGCAGCAACCGAAACATTGGCAGCGTCTCCACAACCGGAACAACCGACTCACTCGCAAGCGGGTCAGGCCGAATCCGTGGAGCCGGATACCGTTCCCGACGCGGCGGCCAAGGCTACCGTGGCAATGGAAGCAGAACCGGAACTCGAAGCGACGATCTCCTCCAAAGCGACGGTGGCAATGGAATCAGAACCTACAGACATCGCCGAAAAAGCCACCGTGGCGATGGATACAACGCCCCCAACCCCACAAAAAACAGCATCACCCACGGAAAAAGCACTTCCTGCTCAAAAACAGGCTCCACCCAAGCATTTCAACCGAAAAACATTATTTCTTATTCTAGCAGGCGTAGGCGTGGTCATTGTGGCTGCGCTGCTCATGTTTGGCCTGCCCTTCCCCCTGGGCGGTTGGGAACCCATTTGCGTCGACGTCCCCGACTGCCATGCCGCGGCGGAAGAATTTATGGGCATGGGTGATTTTGAAGGCGTGATCTATGCCGCCGACACCGCTACCGAACTCGTTCCCCTTAACGAGCATCCAGAGAACGCTCATTTCTGGTGCATCAGAGGGGAAGCGTTTGCCGCGATGGATCAAATTGATGCAGCTATCGAGAGCTTCCAAATGTGTATAGACTGGACGGAGGGGGATCCCGGCTTGGAGGATCTGCGCATCTTCGCGGATGAGCAGATCATAATGTTAGAACAACGTTAAGCTCAAACACCTTGAATCTATTCAAAAAGCGGGATCGCGACCGACGCGACCCCGCTTTTGCGTTCTTGTATTTAGGACTTAAGCAAAAATGGATAAGGCTTGTACAATTCACACAGAAAACGCTGGTTTGCGAAGCATGCCCATGGCAAGCTTGTCGAAACCACCGTTTTCGATCTCAGTTCGCTGATTTCGACAGGCTTCCCCCTTGCGGGGACGCAGAGCGAATCGGCGAACTGCGTAAGACCTATATTTTCAAAACCCGTTTACGGATTCTGCAACTCACACTGGCAGGTCTCAGGATTCCATACATAGGGAGCGGTTACAGGGCAGCCACCTTCAGGAGGAGAACACGCTGGGGCTTCACATTCACAGGTAACAGGATTCCACTCATACTGCACCGATGTGCTGCCATAATATATCGTTGGGCAGCCATCGGGAGGAGGCGTGGGGCAAGTGCCGGTTTCCTGCGTTGGCGGCACCCGTGTCGCCGTGGGAATCGCTGTAGGCAAAGGACACAAACCTGGATACACCGTCGTCGGCTCGAAACCATAGGTCCAACGGCAGGTATTATCAACGGAGAAAAGCGCGGCCAGAGGATAGTGATCGTTGTTGATCAACGGTGAGCCTGCTTCTTCCAGGGTGAAGTGGTCGTTGTAATCAAACCAGCCCGGCTCTTGGACGCCTTCATCGCTCCAACTCCCCCAAAGGAAGGTCGTGGCTGCTTCAATCAGCGTGTGCTTGAAGGCTAAATGAACCTGATTCGGGGAAGCGGGTCCTCGGCGCACCCAGGCCGCGTCGGGGTCATCACCGTGACCGGCATCGAAAACAATTTGGTCATAGCCATCGACGCCGCCAAGGGGCGCTTCGGCCCTCATCGGCTTGGAACCACCGACATCGGCATTGCTGTCTCGCCAGACCTGAACCCCGTCCGTCGTCCACTCACTGGAAGCAGGTACCAATGCCTGGATCAGCCAATCGCCGCGGCCGTCTCGATCTACGTCAATCTCAACAGCATACGCAGCCTCAACATCTTCAGGCGGTTCTCCCTCCAAGATGATGTTGACATAGATCCATTCTCCCCCCTCACCAATCTCGGTTTTGATAATATCCAAATAAGGCTGATATGCCATCTCTTCAGCCGTGAAAGGGCGTTCTAACAAATTGACAATTAAACTATCCCCAATGGTTCTATTCTCTGGGGCAAACGCTTCGGAGGACAGATCCGAAATCCAGGTGTGGATGTCGGTTGGTTCACCGGGACTGGTGAGGTGTTCGATCGTGGGTTCAGGTGTATCCGAGGGCGTTAGAGAAGGATCAAGCTGTGGAGAGGATGTTTCCGTTGCTGGTGGTAGATCAGGCTCTTCTTGTTCTGTAGCTTCCATTTCTTGTTGCTGATCCTGCCCCTGAACTGCCAGGGCTGTTTGTGTTTCCTCGATACCGGCTCGCTCAGATTGATCGCCCGGTGCGTTGCAAGCTAAGACAGCAATCAGAATCGCGGACAAGCAGCAGAGTAGTTGAGTTGATCTCTTATCCATCTTTGCCCTCCCGAAATACCTCAGCGTGAAGCGACCAATTCGTATGAACATTGAACGCAGTTATAAGAATTATCCCAAATTTCCCTTGTCCCCCGCAAGTAGGTATTTTGTACTAGTTCAAAGCCGCTATCAGGCTCAATTCAAGGCGGTGTTGTCCCCATTCCACGGCACCCAGGCAAGAATGGTAGTCCCCTCGTTCAAGGCGGATGAAATCTCGACATCGCCGCCCACCTTGCGAACCCGCCGCCTCATGTTGGAGAGGCCGTGCCCAATGACGCAATCAATTTGCTCGGTGTCAAATCCGCGGCCATCATCGGCGACCTTGAGCAGAACGCGATCATCGCTGTGCCACAATTCCACCTCGACTTTATTGGCGTGGGCGTGTTTGGCTACGTTGGCCAGGGATTCCTGGCAGACGTGGAAAAGGGTGAGGGCATGTTGGCGAGCAAGGTGATTGAGGCCGTTTTTCGTCGTTGTCAACATAGACTTGACATTGGTGTTGGCCCGAAATTCATCCAAGAGGGATTGAATCCCGTGCGAGAGCGACTCCCCGCCGCGCAATTGCCGGGGGCGCAAGTCGAGAATGTACGCCCGGATGTCTTTGATCACGTCGTTGAGGCCCCGCATGCTTTCGTTGAGCTTTTTGCGGGTGATCTCGATATTGTCATCCAGAGAAATGCGGGCATAGTCCAGAGTGAGACCGACAGCATAAATGGATTGGACAATCCCGTCGTGCAGATCCATCCCGATGCGCTCGCGCTCCTCCTGAACGGCTATCCGACAGCTTTGGCGCTGCAAGCGGGCGTTTTCGATCGCCGTTCCTGCCCATAAGCCCACCGTTTTGAGCAAATCGAGTTCTTGCTGGTCAAAGTGGCGA
>CAZXXW010000032.1:0-3866 GCA_964644835.1 uncultured Anaerolineales bacterium | reverse complement strand
CTTGGTGGCCCCCGTATCATATAACACCAATGGTCTTGTTGCTGGCTACAAGCGGGATACAGGCGATATGATCGAATCCAGCTTCGAGCAAGGCCGGGCGCGCCAACTCGGAATCGGATTGATCTCTCCTCGCCTCCATGATCACGCTTCTTTCTGCCACGCTGCCGACCAAACCTTCTCCGAGTAAAAACCGTCCCCGAGTTTCAAATGCCTCGGCTGCCTCGCCGCGATGGATTTGCTGCCAGAGCAAATTGCCGTCTTCGTCGCGCAGAAAAATATCACCGGCCTGGGCATCGAAATGCGCCAGGACGTGATCGAGAATCGCTTCCTGAAGCTCATCCATATCCGATGTGGTGCCCGAGATTCTTGCCAAATTGTTGAGCAAGTTGATCTGATCGAACCGCTGCACCAAAATTTGATCCCGTTGGAGCACTTGATCGTACAGGCGGGCGTTTTCGATCGCTACGGCAGCATAAGCGGCCAGGGTTCCCATCACCCGTTCATCATCCTGGCTGAATGCAGGCGCTTTTTCGCGCTTTGCCAGATAGATTTGCCCCCATTTACGACCGCTCGACATGATCGGAATGCTCAAAAAAGCAGACATCCGCGGGTGATCGGGTGGTAACCCTAGACTCCGCGGATGCTCTCCAAGCTCGGCTATACGGGTAGGCTTCTCTTCATCTACGCTAGCACCTAGCAAGCCTACCACCTCCGGTGGGTGGGGGATTTTTTCTAATTTTTCCTGGTTCATGCCCAGTTGAACAAACTGGGCAAGCTCTCCCTCCTCATCGAGAACGCCAAGCGCGGCATAATCCGCCTCGGTTTGTTCTCGAGCAATGTTGACGATGCGCTCCAGCACATCATCGGGTCTCAAATCACGAACCAATTGCAGGCTGGCCTCGTGCAAGGCAGCCAGTCTTGTTTCCAGATGTCGACAGGTACCTTTATTCATAGATTCATCCTCACCAGCCATATTTTACCTCAAAATGATTGATTTGATAGTTTTTGCCAGCTTACAGTCTTATAATCTGGCAAAAAGATGAAAGGCGAGGCCCTATGCCCGATTCACAAATCAGTTCGCGCATCCCCAAGTTTTATCGTCTCCCCCTGGAGGAGCGACAATCACGCTTAACCGCAAGTGGGCTCCTGACCCCGGAGGATGTTGCTCGGCTTGATGGCACGGACGGCCTCTCATTGGAGCAAGCCCAACACATGATCGAAAACGTCGTTGGGCTGCACAGCTTGCCGCTGGGATTGGCGCTCAACTTTCAGGTCAACGGGCGCGATGTGATCGTCCCCATGGCCGTGGAAGAACCGTCGATTGTGGCCGGGGCCTCGTACATGGCAAAATTGGCCCGCGCCGGAGGCGGATTCAGCGCTCAAACGACCCCGCCAGAGATGATCGGCCAAATCCAAATTCTGGATGTCGCCGCACCCGAGGCTGCGCGCTTGGCCCTGCTGGAGCAGAAAGAATCCCTCCTGGAGCAGGCTGCCGAGGTGGATCCCGTCTTGAAAGAATTGGGCGGCGGTCCCCGCGACCTGGACGTGCGCCTGATTGCAGAATCACCGATTGGACCTTTTCTCGTCGTTCACCTGATCTACGATGTGCGCGATGCGATGGGCGCCAACGCGATCAACACCGCTTGCGAGCGGCTGGCGCCGCGCATCGAAGCGATCACGCGGGGACGCGTCCATTTGCGCATCCTCTCCAATCTGGCCGACCGCCGACTGGCGCGAGCGCGGTGCACCATCCCGCTCTCGGAGCTGGCTTTCCGCGAGTTCAGGGCCGAGCAAGTGCGCGATGGCATCCTGGCCGCCTGGGCTTTCGCCGCTGCCGATCCCTACCGGGCGGCGACGCACAACAAAGGGATCATGAACGGGGTTGACGCCATCGTGGTCGCAACCGGCAACGATTGGCGCGCTGTTGAAGCGGGTGCCCATGCCTATGCCGCTCGAAGCGGAACATACACCAGCCTGAGCACCTGGGAACAAGACGACGAAGGCAATCTCTTCGGCTCGCTGGAGATGCCCCTGGCTGTTGGCATCGTCGGCGGGGCGACCAAGGTTCATCCCGTCGCCCAGGTAGCCCTCAAGATCGTGCAGGTCACCAGCGCCTCGGATCTGGCCGAGATCATCGTTTCGGTCGGCTTGGCCCAAAATCTGGCCGCCCTGCGCGCCCTCGCCACCGAAGGAATCCAGTGCGGGCATATGTCGCTGCATGCCCGCCAGGTCGCAATTGCCGCCGGTGCCGAGGGAGAAGCGATCACCCGCCTGGCCGAGCAGCTCGTCGCCGAAAAGACCATCCGCATCGACCGGGCTAAAGAAATTTTGGAATCCTGGTCATGAATTATCTGCCGTACATCTTGTAATTAACCACAGATGAACATTGGATGTATAGTTTAGACCATCATTGTTTATCCTATTCATCTGTGGCAAATATTTAACATAATGAAAGCCTTTCAGTTTTCCAGTGTAAATGTACGATAGAGAAGTCGTAAAAAACCAAACAAAACCGTAAAGCCAAGTTTGCTTTGGCAATGAAGTTTCTACGCTATGATTAAAACGATGAATGAAGAAAAACTGCTAAAACCATCACGACCTGTTGGAATCATCGGTTATGGGGCTTATGTGCCCCGTTACCGCCTACCCGCTGCGGAAATTTCTCGCATTTGGACGGGCGGCGCAGGCGGCACCCCGATTGAGGAAAAATCTGTCCCCGGACCTGATGAAGATACCATTACCATGTCCATCGAAGCTGCTCGTAACGCTCTCGCCCGGGCGGGAGTCGATCCCAAGGCGATTCGCGCGGTCTGGGTCGGTTCTGAATCCCATCCCTATGCTGTCAAACCTTCCTCCACGATTGTGGCCGAGGCCTTGGGCCTTACGCCCTTGACGCAAGCAGGCGACTGGGAATTCGCCTGCAAAGCCGGTACCGAGGCGATGGTCGCGGCGATGGGTTTCGTCGGCGCTGATATGGCCGATTACGCCTTTGCCATCGGCATGGACACCGCCCAGGGTCGCCCCGGGGACGCGCTGGAATATACCGCTGCGGCCGGCGGGGCAGCCTTTTTGCTAGGCCCTGCCGATGAGTCCCTGGCCGTGATCGAGAGCACCTTATCCTATGTCACCGACACGCCTGATTTCTGGCGCCGCGCTTACCAGAAATACCCGGAACATGGTCAACGTTTCACCGGCCAACCGGCCTATTTCAAGCACATCCTCTCGGCCGGACAAGCCTATCTGGATGCCACCGGCACGAGCCCCGAAGATTATCAGTACGCTGTCTTTCATCAACCGAACACCAAATTCCCCACCCGTGTGGCTGGCAAGCTCGGTTTCAGCAAGAAGCAAATCGCGCCGGGATTGTTGGTTCCTAAGATCGGCAACACCTATTCCGGCGCAGCGATCATCGGTCTGACCGCCATCCTGGACCTGGCCGAACCCGGCGACCGTATCTTGCTGGTTTCCTTTGGCTCTGGGGCCGGTTCAGACGCGTTTGGTATCCGCGTTACCGACAAGCTTCTCGAACGGCGCGACCTGGCGATCAAGACCCAAACCTACATCGCCCGTCGCACCGAAATTGATTACGCCACCTACGCCCGCTATCGGGGAAAATTGATGATGAAATAAAATGGAAGATTCAATGACCAACGTTGTAATCGCAGGTATTGGACAAACCGACGTCGGCGAGCATTGGGAACTATCTCTCCGAGAATTGGCTTTTCAAGCCATCGAAGCGGCCCAAGAAGATGCCGGAGGTATCTTCCCGCAGGCTTTGTTTGTGGGCAACTTATTGGCACCATCGGTTTCGAAACAAGCCCATCTAGGCGCCCTGATCGCCGATTTTGCCGGGCTTAAGGGCATTG
>CAZXXW010000031.1:10516-25633 GCA_964644835.1 uncultured Anaerolineales bacterium | reverse complement strand
AACCCGGCCTTTGCGCCGACCTGGGCGGGCTATCTGCCTAAACTGTGGGGGTGTTGTATGTTTACCGGGGAACGGCATCTCGCAAAGCGATTCGCGATGCGATCTCGATCCTTTCGCAGGGGGGTATGGTTGGGATTTTTCCTGAGGGTGGGGCCTGGGCGCAGGTGTTGCGGCCCCCGCGGCCGGGAGCTGCTTTTGTGGCCGCGCGCGCGGGTGTGCCCGTCGTTCCGGTTGGATTGTATGGCCTCAACGACATTTTCCCCGTCAGGTTCAAGAATCAGGCCCAGGTGACCATCAATGTGGGGAAGCCGTTTGGCCCCTTCGAAGCCGTTGGCCGCGGCCGAGAACGCCGCAAGAAACTCGATGCAATTGGCGATGTGATCATGAGCAAGATTGCAGAGCTGCTCCCCCCTGAGATGCGGGGTGTCTATTCCGACGATCCAGCCCTCCGAGCTGCTGCCCAAGAAGCGGCCGAGTATCCTTGGGCAGATGCCGTTGAAGAAGATGTCAATTGCTGATGGTTGGCGTGGCAATGATCAAGAATGAGCGTAGATACGTCCCAGGTGGTTTCCATCTGGGATGTTTCTTTTGGGGATGATGTTACTTTCTGGGAAGTTTGAACGACGATAGGGGTAGAAGATATTCGAAAAAAATTTGGAAGGAGCATGATGATGAAAAAGAAAATTCGATCTCGGAAAACGTATTTGATCTTGATGCTTGTATCTCTGTTGATCGCTTCACTGGCTTGCAACTTGCCCGATTTTGGTCAGGGTGAGCCCTACGATGAGCCTTTCCATGAGGGCGAGGGAGAGCCCCATCCCGAAGATGAGGCGTTCGAGCATCACGAGGAGGAAGATTTCGAGCACCATGAGGAGGAGATGGACCCTCACGATGAGGAGCATGGCGAACGCCATGAGGACGATGAACACGAGGAACCACACGAAGAGGATCCCGGACCCGAGGCAGATCTCGCCGTCACGGACATCTTCCCCAAGAAACTGCCCCACGGCAAGTTGAACGTCCGGGTGACCAATAACGGCCCCGCGCCATTGACCAGCTATCCCGCCGACTTGAATTGCGAGGCGCACGGCGTCTCCTGGGGTGGTTCTCAGCATGGCGAGGAAGATCGTTCCTATCATCAAGAGGTCATCATCCAGGCTGCACCCGGCGAAACAGTCGTCATCAAGACAGACATCAAGATCGACGCCAACTTGTACCAGTATGATGTCATTTGTGAAATCAACGCCGACATCGATCCCGTCCCCGATAATAACGTCTATGATGAAGTCGTCCCGCCTTCCAATACCCCTTAAAGGACGCCTTTTACCGTAACCCAAAAAGGCCCGCTCAAATCGCCGAGCGGGCCTTTTTTTCCTTATGATTCTGTGGTTTCTTTTAGGTAGCCATGCTCAATTTGCGATCGCGCAAGGCAAAGGGCAGATACATCAATACGAAGATCCCCATCGCGATAGCCTCCAGGCTGATCAAATACCAGGGCCATGGCCCGAGCACATCGATCAGGCTGGCGGTCTCGGGCTTGTGGATGGTGTAAAAATAATTGCTGCCCAACAACAAGTTCACGCCGGTGACCGCGATGGCAAGCAGGTTTGTCCAAATGAAGACGCGTTTTAGCGACTTCCAGGTTGGGCGATACCCTTCCACGATGGTCATGTAAACCCCCGCTGTCACGATCGTCCCGTGGACAGTTAGGGTTTGAATCGCTCGGTAATGCGGCAGGCCGTATTGCCCTGCTTCGGGGGTCAGCAAGGGCTGCAAAGCGCCGCCAATGCCCAGGAAGTAGGCCAGTTCATAGGCGCGATAGTCTTTGCTGATCAACATGTAGATGCTGACCCAATTGAAGATCGAGCAAAGGTGTAAGGGCAAGTGATACTGGAGCGTCCATTGTCCGGTGGCGATATTCCAGATGTGCCACGAACCCTGGCCGATGAATAAAATCCCGGCCAGCCCGTAACGAATCGTCTTGCGGAGTTTCTCGTTGGGGGGGTTACGCACGAGGATGAAGGATAAATTGATCGATAGGACGATCAGAAGGGCGATGATGTGGCCGGTTCCAAAGAGAACGAACGGTTCCCCCGACCATTCTTTGGCGAAGTATTGTCCCATGGTAGCACCTCATTGATGGAAAGAAGGTTGACTTTCTTGTATTAACCCGCTTGCGAGAAATCGTCGCGAACGGTGGGGATGGTTCAAATACCAGATAAATCAGTATACATTTTTGAGCGAACGTCGGTCGAGTTCCCGAAGTGAAACGAAGGGAGTATCGAGACCCGTGAGCGGGGTTCAAAAAGCGATGTTACCGTGCTGGAGACGCTTGGTCTCGATACATTTTCGCCATATTACAGGCGAATGCTCTGCACGCCCCGGCGACACTCGACCAGCGCTTATGTGTTTCAAAAAATGTCAACTATTGTTGTGCCATATGGCACAATCATATTTATGAACCATGCCAATAGGTGGGTTAAAAACACACAAGCGCGTAGACATCTAGCTCAAACTCGACAAAATCTCCGGAAAAAACGAGTGCTTCTTGACCAGGCGAACGGATCTGACCATTTCTGTGCGTACCCAGCGATACACGCACCTGTTGGGGCTCGGCGCCGTAATTGACCAGCTGGATTTGGCTTTCGTCGCTGCGCTGCCATACTTCGATGAGCACGGGAGCGTCGCTTGATTCCGCCTGGGGGCGGGGCTTCTGGCCCAGAGCGTTCAACAGGGATTGTTGGGTCTCCTTGGGCGGCAGGCGGAAGTGGGGCGATTGCAGGAACCATTGGGTGATCCCCAGCCTGTCGGTCAAGAGGCGGGCCCAGTGGTAGCGGAAATAGGCCCGGTAATACCAGGCCAGGAATCCAGACAGGATTTGCAGTCCCCGGCGGTGGCGGGCCAGATAGGATTGCCGTGGCCGCGACCAGCCGGGCAGATCGGGCACGTAGATGGCCTCCATCTCAGGGGGGGGCTGGTCCACTTGCTCGAAGCAGAAAACCGTCTCCAGGCCGCGCCAATCATCACCGGGGGTGACCACCCGCCAGGGGATGCCCGCATAGGTCAGCGTTTGGGCGACACCGAGGTAGAGCGGCGCCAGTTGGTCCCAGCGGAAGCGAATCCCCTCTTCCGGGTACAGCAGCCCTACCGAGGCCGCGTTTTGACGCTCCCGGTACAAGGCGGCGTTATCCCTCAGCCAGCGATGCATCTCTCTGACGGCCATCCGTTCAGGTTTGTATTGCTTCGCCGTCAACAGGGTGAAGACCCCCTCGCCATCGATATATTCGGTCCCCTTGACCACCATCGTCGCGCCGCAGGCGGCCGCTTCGGCGATGCCTTGCTGCAAGCGGCGGGGCGGATAGACGTCGTCGAATCCGATTCCCTTGTCGTAGGGATCGGTGCTCAAGGGTGTTTCGCCGATCAGGGCCCGGGCGGTTCGCAGGGTGATGGCGTTGTTGACCAGTTCGGCTGCCTGTTCGTCGGCGCCCGGCTGCCAGCGGGGCAGGGAGAAATCTTCGATCATGACCACGTCCTGGATTTGGGCCATGGCACGCAAGTCGATGCCGTGAAAAAGGAAGCTGGGCCGCATGATCGCATCGTAATCATTGGCGCTGATGGCAATCTCCGGGTTGCGCGAGCGGGCGTAATCGGCCAGGGAGCGTAACGTTTCGGTGACCAGATCGGCGCGCCAATTGAGATACTCGCGGCTGGCCGCGTCGTCACCGGGATTGACCTGCTTGGGGATAGCGATGCCGGTTTCTTGGCGAAAGGTTTGGCGGCAGCGGGGGCAATAACACCCCGCCGGGCCGATCCAGGCGCCGCCAAAATGCAAGGGCGCGGCGCCGAGCCAGGGGTTATCGAAAAAGACGCCGTCCGCGCCGCTATCAATCACGCCGTCGATCATTTCTCTGAGGTGCTCGAGCCAATCGGGGTGCTGCCAGCAGGTCATGTAGCGGCCAGTGTAGTAATAAATTGGCCGGCCTTGCGGGTCTTGCGCGTACCAATCTTTGCCCTTGAAGCTGCCCTGATAAGCACAATTGGACATTTGCACGTAGCCGAACACTTTGATCCCGGCTTGATGGTAAACAGGCACGGCTTGGCGGAATGACTGCCAGTCTTCGGCTTCGACCTCGGGCGGGAAACCCCAATCATACATCAGGTAAGCCCAGTTGAATCCGGCCTGCTCGGCCATCCGTTTGGCCCCGGTCGGGGTGTGCGCCTCCTGGTGGACGAAAACGTCGACAGGCGCGTCCATGAATTTGAGCCGGTTCATCCGTATTGTGCCCGGTCCGGCCCAAAGGTAGACGGGGCGGTGGTGGCCGACGGCGAAGTTGTTATTGTTGGGCATGTGATCGTCTCCTTTGCCTTAGCCTGCCATCCCCCCTTCTTCCTGGCAAACCGCTAATCTTCTTTGTGATTATCAAAAGATAAGCCCAGGTTTTTAAAAAGTATGCACCATGTTTTCTGAAAGTATCGTGCTAATTTTCCAAAAGTTAGCTGCTATCTTGATGCAAGTTAGGTGCTAACTTTCTGCAGAATAGCTGCTAACTTGCAGCATATTAGGCGCTAACTTACCACAAACAAAGTGTTTACTTACACCAAACAAGGCGCTATTTTGCCAAAGATAAGGCGTTTATTTGCCAAATTTAAGGCGTTATTTTTCTAAAAACAAAGCGCTTGTTTTCAAAATGTATGGTCTATTGCTTTAGTTTCTTCTCAATTCTAGTTCATTCATCTTGATTCTTTTGTGGACGCTGCACCAACAATACACCAATGATCATGACGATCATACCAGTTATCTTGACAAGCCCTAACCGTTCTTCAAGAAACCACCAGGCCAACAATGCCGTTCCCAGAGGAGTGAGATTTAACATCGTGTTCATTTCCAGGGCTGTTAAACTCTGCAATGCATGATTGTAGAGAACATACGCCAGCGCTGTACTGACCACCCCTAGCCAGAGCACAATCAGAATGGATTCTGTTGTTAACTGCGGCATTCCTTCCAGCAGAAATGCGATCAGCAATAGAAAGCCTCTCCCAATACCAAGCGGAATCGTTGTTAAGGTCAGGGTACCAAGTTGTTTCTCTTTTGCAATTTCTCTTCCTAAAATACCAAAAAACAAATCCAATCAGCCCAATAAGAATGATGGTGATGCCCACTGACTGACCAGGTTGTAGTCCCGATGAAAAGAACATCCCACTTCCCAGCAAGGATACAATCACTCCTAAGACCTGCCATCTTGTTGGTGTCTCTTTCAGCCAAACTGCGCCACCAAATAAGATGATCAGTGGCGACAAGCTCATCAAAAAAGAGACTGTCGTTGCAGGCAAATATTTTAATCCCCAGAAAAGAGCGCCATTTCCGATTGTATAGGCACTGATCCCAATCAAAAAAAGACGCAGCCAAAGCCCCTTTGAAATTGATGTCCTGACACCTTCTTTTTGTATGAAAAATGGGAACAAGATCAAGAACGCTAGAAAATATCGGAAACCTGCGATGGTTAGCGGCCCCATCTCCGCTAAAATGATCTTAACGAACACGACGGATGAAGCCCATATGGCTGTTGCCAAAAGACTTTCGCCGATTGCCACTATGCCTGGGGTCTGCCCCAGCGTCCCGACCCCGGCTGTCTTGATCTTGATCGTTATGCCGATCTGCTCTTGCGGGCAGCCACACGGTCTTGCAGCCTTTGGGGTGAAAGAAGAAACCCCTGCGTCGGTGGCCCTATTCCAGCGCAGGGTATGGCGCTCCGCCGGGGGAGGTGGTGGAGGGGCAAATGGGGGGGCTATTTACATCAGCCGGAATATCGCGGGCGCGGTGGTGATGCAATCACCCCAAAATATACCAGCCTCGGATGATCAGAAATATTGCCTTCTGTTTTTCCTTCTTCGCGACGAATTAAGGAGTCAGCTTCCAATCAAGTGCACCGCTGCGATGACAGGTGCGAAAAGTGAGGAAACCAGCGACATCACTGTAATCAGGGTGTTCAGCGAGGGGCCGGCGGTATCCTTGAAAGGGTCCCCTACCGTATCACCCACCACACTGGCTTTGTGGGCATCTGACCCTTTGCCCCCGAAAAAGCCGGACTCAATGTACTTTTTAGCATTGTCCCACAGCCCGCCAGCATTGGCCATCAGGAGGGCGAAGATGATGCCGGTGAAGATGGCACCACCCAGAAAAGCGCCTAAAGCTTCCGGTCCCATCACAAACCCGACTATCAGCGGCAGCAGCACAGCCAAAAAAGCCGGCCCCACCAGGGAAGCTAACGCACCCTGCGAAGCTAGGCTGACGCAGGCCTCATAATCCGGAACCACCGTCCCGGCCAGTATACCTGGCTCCGCTTTAAACTGCCTTCTGACCTCAGCAATCATATCAAATGCGTTTCTGGTCACCGAAAGCATAGTCAGAGCGCTGAATAACGGCGGCGTCATAGCGCCCAGGAATATGCCGGCTATGACCATGGGATCCAGCATGCTGAGCTGCAGCTCTATGCCAGCGTCGGCCATCTCACTGGCAAATGCGGAAAACAAAGCCAGCACGGTCAGGGCAGCAGCGCTGATGGCAAATCCTTTGGTGATCGCTTTCGCTGTGTTTCCGGCTGCGTCAAGGACATCGGCTGTATCAATAACTTCCTCGGACATCCCTGTCATTTCAGCAATCCCCCTGGCATTGTCCACAATTGGGCCGTAGGCATCGGATGAAACAATCATCCCGCTGATAGAAAGCATGCCCACGGCACTGATCCCCACACCGTAGACACCGTTGATTCCAGAGGCTTCCGTCAAATAATAGGAGATCAACGTTGCCGCCACGATACCGATGATGGCAGGAACAATGCTGATCAATCCGTAGCTGAAACCGGTGATGATGTTGATCGCAGAGCCGGAACCTGATACCCTGGCAGTTTCCACCACAGGCTTTCGGTCACCACCGGTGAAGTAGTCGGACGTGAATCCAATCACCACACCGGTGATCAACCCGGCAAAGGTGGCCCAAAGAATACCGATTTCAAAATCTCCCAGCAGAATCAATGCCGTCGAAAGGCCCCCAAAAAGCACAGTGGTGATTAAGGTGCCGCCGTTCAGCGCCCGCCCCGGTTTGCCCTCTTTCCTGACCCGGACAAACTGTAGTCCTATTAAGGATGCGATGATCCCCAGGGCACAGAGCAGCAACGGCAGCATGATATACTTCATGGCAATTTCCTCCTGGGTCATGCCTAGGCCAAGCAGCATGACTGCTACCACACTGGCTACGTAGCTGTCAAAGATATCTGCCCCCATCCCGGCCACATCTCCTACATTATCCCCTACGTTGTCCGCGATCACGGCCGGATTCCGGGGGTCATCCTCCGGGATGCCCACCTCCACCTTGCCGACCAGATCGGCAGCGATGTCGGCTGTCTTGGTGTAAATGCCGCCGCCGGCCTTGGCCAGCAGGGCCAGAACTGAGGCCCCAAAGCTGAAGCCGAGGACAATCTGCGGCCTGCCAAACAGCAGGTAAATGGCACTCATCCCCACCACGGCGATGCCCACCATGGCCAAGCCCATTACAGAGCCTGCCTTGAATGCGACATTAAACGCCGGGTTGAGCCCCTCCTCCGCTGCGGTTGCACTGCGGACATTGGCAGAGACTGCGATGGTCATCCCCATATAGCCAGCGACGGCAGACAGAAACGCTCCGGCAAGAAAGGCAAAGGACATCTGCATACCATAGGCCGGCCCATTTTGAAGGCCAAAAACCAGGGCGATGATCACCGCCAGAACGGCCGCCACGAGAAGCAGCGCAGTATAGAGCTTGCGCAAATAGGTGACCGCTCCCTTACGAATCCATTCAGCGACCTCCTGCGCCTGCTCGGTTCCCGGATTCTGCCGATTAACCCAACGATAGTACCAGACCGCAACGCCCACCGATATGAGCCCGGATATTAATACTGCAACCAGCCAACTATTCATCGTTACTATTTCCTTTCTAATTTCTCCAGGGTTCGTGGATCCATGATGTACGCTCACGGTCTGTTTTCCTGACAACCTCCGCAGCAGGGGTTATCCCCAGCCTATCCACCAAACCTAGATGAAATCAAATCCAGCTATTCTTGGGCGGAACGCCACCAGCGATAATGCTTTTTTCGCAACTGCTCATCCGCCGGCATGGCAAAGAATTTAAACTGGTCACCGTTACCAACGAAAATGCCGCTGCTGATCATCCGATATGGAAATGTGGCCGGCTGGATGCGGTTGACCATTTTGGTGTGAACCCGTTTTGTTCTCAAATCGACCAGACATTGACGCAGGTGAGCCATGTTCGAGTAAGGTAAATTACCAACATCGCCCCCCTCTGCATCTTCAGCCAGCTCACCCAGCCTGAGCTCCACGAAACATATCGCAGGAAGAGAAAAGAGACCAGCAGTGTCTTTGACAATCAAATCGAAGAAAGCTTTGGGACCTAACGTGCTTGCCACCAGCGGATGAACAGGGACAATCTCCTGATAGAGGTGCATTCCCTTTCCCTCTTCGGGCCATTCGTCACGGGGATCCAGCCCGAGAACTCGGCCGTCTCGGGTAACCAGATACAGCTTCTTCAGCGCATCCAAAGATACGTGTTCCAGCACTCGGTAAATGGAGATATACACAGAGGCTTTGGGACTGCCGTCATCATGAGGAACACAACGACTCAACCCCTCTTCGATGCGAAAATACTCATGGCGATAACGGGGATCCAGTTCGAAAAAAATGGCCTGCCCCTGGGCTTTTTTAGCGCTCCCCACAGCGTAATAGACACCGAAATCCTCAGGAGGCAGCATGGAGGCGATCAGCGCTTCCGGGATTAATGATAAGTAGAGATGCGTATCCATGTCGTTAGCTCCTTTCCCAGTTGAGTTTCATTCTCCCTCAACACAGGTTTATCTCTGATAACTTTATTATAATCGCTGTTTGAATATCTCGATGAATATCAAACTGGCAACACTCCTCAGCTCTCTTGGGCAATCGTTCCGCTGCATGCAGCGGGACCAAGCGGTGAATGCGAAGATAGCATGGCCTCCCCCAATGACTTTAGCCCATAGATGGTTATCCCGGTTATAGTGCTTGAAGGGCTGTTTTCATCTTGGCTAACGCTTCTTCGACCTGGGCGCGGGGACAGCCAAAATTGAAGCGTACGTGGCCTTCGCCGCCCGCGCCAAACCAGGCACCATCGTTCATCGCCACGCCTGCTTGTTCACGGAAGAACTTGCTCGGGTTGCCTGGGATGTTCGCTTGGCGGCAATCCAACCAGGCCAGATAGGTGCCTTCGGGTTTGGCTACGTTTACGCCCGGCAACTCGTTGTGGACAAAATCGACGACGTAGTTCCGGTTGGCTTCCAGATAGGCCAGAAGTTCATCCAGCCACCCGGCACCTTCCTGGTAAGCGGCTTGCATGGCCGTCAGTCCAAGCAGATTAACCCAGCCGACCAGCCCTTGTTGGGCACCTTCGAAGCGTTGGCGCAGCTCGTCGTTCTCGATCACGGCGACGGAGGCTTTTAGCCCGGCGATGTTGAACGTTTTGCTCGGGGCTAGCAAGGTGATCGTCTTGGCGGCGATCTCTGGGGCCAGGCTGGCGATGGGGATATGTGCGCTCTCACTGAAAATCAGATCGCCGTGAATTTCATCGGAGCAGATGATGACGTCGTTTTGGAGACAGTCTTTGGCCATCGCTTCAAGTTCATCTTGCTGGAAAACGCGCCCGGTTGGGTTCTGGGGGTTGCAGAGCATGAAGATGCGCGTCTTCTCGCTGATCGCGCCTCGGAAAGCGTCCATATCGATCTGATATTGGCCATCGTCGCCGCGGATTAGCTCCATCTCTTCTTGAACCAGTCCGACATTGTCGGCGACTTCTAGAAATGGTCCGTATGTGGGTGTTTGTACCAGGACGCCTTGTCCCGGCCGGCAGACGGCGTGGGCGGCCAGGTTGAAGCCGGTCACCACGCCGGGGAGCAGAATCAGGTGTTCAGGTGTGACCTTCCAGCCGTGGCGCTGGGAGAGCCAGGCGACAATCGCCTCTTTGATTTCGGGGCAGATTTGCGGATAGCCAAAAACGCCGTGATCGACGCGCTCTCTCAGAGCTTTGATCACCGCTGGTGCTGTAAGGAAATCCATGTCCGCTACCCACATAGGCAGGACTTCTTTGGAATAGCGGCACCATTTGACGCTCTCACTATCTCGGCGGTCGATGCGTGTATCGAAGTCAAAAGTCATTCGGGTTGATCTCCATAGATATTTTTACGTTAGACGCTGATCCACGCAGATTTTCATGATTTTTTATCAGCGAAGATCAGCGAAAATCTGCGTCCTGTTGGCCTCATCAGGATCAATCCTGTTCATCCTGTTGATCCTGTCAAACTGCCTCTATTTCTCCTCGAAGGTCACTTCCATGAAAGCGGGGGCGATGCCTTTTAGATAGATGTCCGCTTGGCCGCGCAGTTCTTGGTTGAAAAAGGCGACCGAGTACGCCCGGATGATCGTCAAAACGCGCTCGCCTTCGAGCGGGCCCTTGAAGCCCAGCGGAGCGGCGAGGGGACTGAACGCGGGCAGATCGGTGAAATCGTAGTGGGTTGTGCCGTCAATGTCGACCCGGTAACTTGGCGATGCTGTTTGAGCGTAGAGCCTCTCGAAGCGGGCGATATTTCCCGCCGAGGGCCAGGCCTGGCTGTACATGAATAGGAAAGGTTGTTCCAGCCCTGAAGAGAGCACCGACTCGGAGACCGGCTCCAGGTATGTGTCCATGCCGAACCCGGCTTGACAGCGGGGGTCACGGGCGCAAAACGCCACGATCGCGCCCCCGCCGGTGGAGTGCCCCAGCACGCCGACACGTTCGACATCTAGCTTGGGACTCAGCGTTTTTAGCGGTCCGCCCAAACCCTCACCCGAAGCGAGAGTATTGACGATGAAGCTCAAATCTCCGGCCCACTGGGCGACCAATCGGTTGGCTTTTTCTTTGTATTCTTCATCCGATAAATCTCTTTGATAGGGGAGGGCATCCGGATTGTAAGGGATCGCTTCCCCGGTGGGAAACACGGTCATCACGGCCCCGTAGGTGTGATCGGGCGCGGCGACGACGTACCCGTGGCTGGCAAGCTCTTCCATCTGGTAGCTGTTCTGGGTCCGGAAGCCGCGCCAGCCATGGGAGAACAGGAGCAAGGGGTAGCTTTCCATCTCGGTCGGAGGGACGTTGGGGTAGGCGTGACTTTTTGCGTAGCGCAGGTGCTGGGCGGAAAAAGCCGGCAATCCCAAAATTTTGGCGATGGCTGGGGCGAGGTCTCCGGCTTCTTCCATCCAAGGCGCGCGTTTCGCCCTTTGGATGGCTTCGCTGTCCGCCGGGTACCAGACCTGGAGCATGATGGTGCGCGGCTCGTCCGGGTCTCCGGAATATAATGCTCGGCGCGATTCGTCCACGAGCATCAGCGAAACGGTCCCCACGGGGTGAGGCCCGGTTGGGGCGGGCGTGCTCGGTACGGGCAGCAGGATAGGGGGCAGAAGGCTAAGCCCCAAGAGCAGGAACCCACCTGCGGTTCGCAGCCACGCGATTCGGGCTCGGGGTGCGGATTCCCGTTGGGGTTGGCTCAATCTCCACAGCACAATCAAACTGATTCCAAAGGTGATCGCATAGAGCGGGACCATCTGCCAGCGATAGCCCTCCATGCCGACCTGGAGCACGAGCACTCCTAGGGCCAGAAACGAAGCCCAGCTATGCCAGCGCCGGCGCCGAAAGGCGGTTATCCCGATGCGTATAGTCAATATAGCGGCAAGGGTGATTTCTAATGGGCGCATGATGATGGCTACAGGTGAACCGGTTCGCCCGTTTGGGCTGATTGATACAACGCCAAAGCCGTGCGGACGTGGTTGCGTGTCTCTTCTAGTTGGATCAAATTCGGTTTGCCGTCCAGGATGGCAGCGTGCATATCCTCGACCTCACCGCGGTAGAGCTCTTTTTGCAGCGGGCGAATCTTTTTGACCTTGCCGTCTTTGGGGTAGAGGAGCAGCTTATCCTTTTGGGTCATACCCGTAAACGGTTTTGGAACATACAGGCGGCCTTCCGTGCCGATGATTTCGATGAAGGTGTGGAAGGGTGTGCGGAAGGAGGCCGAGATTTGAGCCATACGCCCGTCGCTGTAAGTCATTTGCCCGGCAAAGGTCTCGTCCACGCCGGTGTCGCCGAGCCATTGATTCCCGAAAACGATCTCCGGTGGCTGGCCGAGAATATATTGGACGAAGCTGAGCGGGTAGATTCCCACGTCCCAGAGGCAGCCGCCGCCCCATTTGGGCACTAGGCGGACATTGAGATTATCGGGATGGCGTTGTGCTTGGGGTAGGTTGAAATCGAAGGCGCCGCGTACTAGGGTGATCTCGCCCAACTGGCCGGATTGGACTATTTCGCCGACCAGCTTGGTTTGGGGGTGGTGGCGGTACATGAAGGCTTCGGCCAAATGGCAGCCCGTTTTCTCGCTGACGCGGATCATCTTGTCGACCTGCTCCATCGTGACGGCAAACGGTTTCTCGCAGAGCACATGGCAGCCTGCCTCCATTGCCCGGATGCTCCACTCGGCATGGAGATGGTTGGGCAAGCTGACGTAGACAGCGTCCACCTCGCCGGAGTCGAGCATGGTTTGATAGCCTTCGAATGACTGGGGGATGTTCCATTTTTGGGCGTACGCTTCGGCCTTCTCACCGCTGCGGCTGGCCACGGCGACCAACTCGCCGCGCTGAGAAGCGCGGATCGCTGGGATCAGATTTTTGTTGATATTAGCTGTGCTGACTAATCCCCAACGGACGTGAGATGTGGGCATGAGAGCCTCCTATTGTTGTTTGGTTGTATTAATGTATCTGTAAACTTTAGTTTTGACTCTAGTGCAAAGAGCGAATTCTAACTTTTTCTCTTTCTAATACGACGAAAGAACCAGACAGCTTTTGACTTTCATGCTTTAGCAGTTCGCGTAAGCGAGGAATTTTGAAGACACGATCAGATACATCGAATCGTAGCAAGATAATGCCCCGCGTTGGTTTCTTGAGGCGATATACCAATTCGCCAAAATCTTTGTCTTCTGTTATCAAGAGACGTTTTTCTGAAAAGGCACGGGCCAGGACTGTTTCGTCAGGTGCCCCCTGGAGAGATTCAGTTGCATAAACGACGTCATGTCCGTCTTCTCGGAGCGCCTCTACCAAGGCTTTATCACAGCATTCATCTGCCAGGAATTTCATAATCGTTGCCCGTCCGCGAAAATGATCTCTTCCTCGGCGAGATGGTCGGCAGCAAAGGCGGCGGCAGCATAAACGTCTTCGGGTTCTAGGTGTGGATGATCATCCAGGATTTCAGTGATGGTCATTCCCCCGGCTACTTTGCGAAGGATATGCTCTACGGTGATGCGGGTACCTTTGATCACAGGTTTACCAAACATGATTTTAGGATCAATTTCAATACGTTCGTGCATCATAAGCCCACTCCTTGATTGCGGATAATGAGATTCTAAAGAAAGTATAGCACAAAGCGTTCATTCTGCTGCTAATGAAAAAATCCCCCGGCGCTAACCCAAACCGGGGGAACTTCCCACTCTCCACTAACCAATCAATGTTATTAACTTAGGCCAGCACATGCAGGTGCAACGCACTTTTGCAGGCTGATTTCGGGTGCGTTGCACGTCCAAAGCGTGCATTGCCCCTTAACTAACGACATTGACTACCCACTCTCCACTAACTACTTTCCACTGAAGATTACATCCGTCGGCATGCCCGGTTTGAGTTTGCCCTCCGGGTCTTCAACCTTGAGTTCGATCGCGTAAACCGTCGTTTGGCGCTCTTCCTGGGTTTGGACGTTGCGGGGCGTGTACTCGGCCTGGTCGGCGATGCGGGTGACAACGGCGTCGAAGCGCTGCGCCGGGAAGGAGTCGACCTTCAATTCGGCGCCGTCACCCAGGCTGATGCGCCCATATTGATTTTCGGGGATGTAGACCGTCACGGTGAGTTGATCCAATTGGCTGATCGTCATCGTCGCCAGACCCGGTTGAATCACTTCGCCGACATTGATTGTGCGTGTCGTCACTGTGCCGCTGATCGGAGCTGAAACGATCATTTTCTCCAATTGGACTTGGACAGCTTCCAGGTTGGCCTGGGCCGCTTCCACTTCTGCTTCAGAGACGGCCAGCTCTTCGGCGGTGGGACGGTCCGCTTTGGCTAAAACCAGTTGCGCTTGGGCGTTGTCGAGGCGAGCCTCGGCCATGGCGACATCATCGGGATCAGGCCCCTCTTGGAGGGTTTCATAATCCTCCTCCGCTTGCTCCAGGTGGGCCTTCGCCAGCGCCAGATTGGCCTGGGCCTCTTCGATGTCAAGGGCGTCGCCGTTGTTGACCAGGTTGTTGTAACGCCGCGCGGCGGCATCGTACGCCTCCTGGGCCTGGGCTTTTTTGCTCAACGCGGCTGCCCGCTGCAAATTGTCTTTGGGCTTGTTTTCGTGTTCCTCGAAATCCTCGATGGCGTCATCGAGGTTCTCTCGGGCCAGGACCATGTTGGCGTAGGCTTGATCGATGTCCTCTTGCGGCGCGGATTGGCGATAGTTCTCCAGGCGCTGTTCGGCATCCTCGACGGCTTGTTTTGCCTCGGCGACGGCTTTTTGCGCCTGGGCGAGGGCGATATCGTGTTTGTCGTAGAGTTCGTCCAGGGCTTGCTCGGCGGCGGTGACCTCAACCTGGGCCGCGGCGATGTTGGCTTGTTTTTGCTCATCCGTAAGCCCGGAGGCAACGAGATCGTAGTTGGCCTGCGCGATTGCCAGGGATGATTCCGCTTGGCGTAATTGCGTTTCTGGCAATTTATCCTCGATCCTGAAAAGTTGGTCACCCTTTTGGACTTTGTCGCCCTCGCTGACCCAAAGTTCGGCGATCTGGCCTCCTTGTTCCGCCGCAATGGTGACCTCAATCGCTTCGATCGTTCCCGAGGCTTCCAGAACTTCTTCCCCTTCCGATCCGATCGGCAGCGAGCAGGCGTTGGCTGTGGTCAGCAAAACGAACATAAAGACGAGTAGACTTAACTTTTTGATTGCTTTCATCGGCGGGAGAAGTTACATATTTTTCTTTCACAGTAAGTTTAGGATCGTCT
>CAZXXW010000031.1:0-10506 GCA_964644835.1 uncultured Anaerolineales bacterium | reverse complement strand
CTGGCCCGCCTGTATGGAGCCAAATTCCTTGAGACCAATTCTGCTGATTCAAACTTTTTGATTGCTTTCATCGTTTGACTCCCAATGTTTTTTTGAAAATAACCTTAACGCATGGCGGCAATAAAAACGTCTTCCAGCGAGGGGGCGATGATTTCGCTTTGTTCGATAGTTATGCCCTCTTGGTTAAGTTTTTCGACAATAGCCTCTTGAAGTTTTTCCATCTCCTCTGCCACGATGTGTACCAAGGAGCCGTAGAGTTCCACGTCTTGGAGCGGCAATTCACCTTTTTCTTTGGCTGCTTGGAGTACTTTCACCGCTTGAACCGTGTCCGAAGGGGCGATCTCGAGCACCTGGCCGGACATGGTTTCGGCTTTGATCTCTTCCGGCGAGCCATAGGCGATGATCTCGCCCCGTTGGAGAAACGCCAGCCTGTGGCAATGCTCGGCTTCGTCCATGTAATGGGTGGTGATGAAAATGGTCACCCCTTCGGCCACGAGCGTGTAGAGCAGATCCCAGAAGGCCCGCCGCGAGATCGGGTCGACTCCGGCGGTGGGTTCATCTAAAAAGATGACCTCAGGTTCGTGTAGGATCGCCGCGCTGAGGGCCAGGCGTTGGCGCCAGCCGCCCGACAAATCTTTGGTGGGGGTGCCCTCGTACCCCCTCAGGCCTGCCATCTCGATTGCGGCGTCTATCCGGCTTGTTAGCTTGTCATGGCTCAGCCCGTAGGCGCTCCCGTAGAAGCGAAGATTCTGCATCACGGTGAGGTCGTTGTACAGGCTGAAGTGCTGGGACATGTACCCCACCCGGGGGCGAATCTCGTCTCCCCGCCGGTTGACGTTGATCCCCAAGATATCAACGGAACCATCTGTCGGTTCCAGCAAGCCGAGCATCATCCGGATGGTGGTCGTCTTGCCCGATCCATTTGGCCCCAGAAATCCGAAAATCTCACCGCGCTGGACCTCGAAATCGACGTGATCGACGGCGGTGAAACCATCGAATTGTTTGGTCAAATCGCGAACTTCAATCACGGACATGGTTTTTCTCTAATCCAACGAGCGGCGGACGAAGCGCCACGAAAAGGTGCCGATGACCAACCCCAAAATGCCCAGGGCCAGCACTTGCGGCCAAAGGACGGCGAGACCCGCCCCTTTCAGTAAAATTCCACGTAGAATCGTCAACCAATGATGCGCGGGGACGATGTTGGCAAAAAGGCGTATTGCTTTGGGCATCCCTTCGACGGGGGCAGCGTAGCCGGTGAACATAAAGTCGGCCATGCCCACAAGCATGACCAGCAAGAAGGCTTGGTGCTGCGACCGCGAGATCACCGAGATGACCATCCCCTTGCTCAGTTCCACGAGGAGGTAGCCAACGGCGAGCACGAGTAAGAGCGGCAGGGAACCGCGCACCGGCACGCCGAATGCAAAATGGACCATCACCAGCATCAGGGCGAAATCGAAAAAGCCGACCAAGATCACGGGGATCGATTTGCCGATCATGATCTCCAGGGAGGAAAAAGGCATCACCAGCAGTTGTTCCAGGGTGCCCAGTTCCCGCTCGCGGGAGAACGAGAGCGCGGCGAAAAGCAGCACGGTAAATTCGAGCATCAATCCCAGTTCCGCTGGGGTGGTGTAGAGCGCTTCGCTGAGCTCTTCGTTGAACCAGACCCGCAAACTGAAATCGAATCCGGCAAAGGTTTCGGGGTCCAGGCCCAGGCGTTGGATGACGAGATTCTCGCCAATGTCGCGGGCGACTCCCTCGATGGCCCGCAGGGCCTCCTGGGCCGGGATGCTCTCGGCGCCGTTGAGCACGACGAAGAGCACCGGGTCGCCGCGGGGTTTGTTGATTTGCTCGGCGTAATCGGGTGGAATGACGATCGCCGCGTTGATGTCGCCGCGCTCCATGGCGGATTCGATCGTCTCCATGTCATCGACCCGTTCCTGGAGCGTAAACGTGCCCGTGTTCTCCAGAGCTGTCACCACCGCCCGGCTGGAGGCGCTTTTATCTTGATCCCAAACCATCATCGGCAGGTTGGTCAGGGGCCGGGAAGTAGCCCAGCCGACCAGCAGCAATTCCAGCGCGCCGCCGAAGAGCATGAACGCGGGCATCCACCAGTCGTTGCGCAGGTGGAGAAATTCTTTTTTTACCAGGGCGAATATGCGACGCAACATGAATTATCCAAGTTTCTTTCGGAAGAATAAGGCTGCCACACCAAGGAAGCCGAGCCCCAGCCCGGCCAGCATCAGGGTGTAGGGCCAGAGAACCTTCAGGCCGACGCCGGGGAGGAAAATCCCCCGGGTGATGATGGCGTAATGGGTTCCCGGCAGAAACATCGCTTCCAGGCGCACGACTTCCGGCATCGAAGCCAGGGGGAAGAAAATGCCCGTCAGGAAGAATCCGGGAAAGAAGATCACTAGAAAGGAGAGGGCCAAGGAAGCGGCTTGTGTGGGCATGAACACGCCGACGACCAAGCCTAGGCTGAGGATCGAAAAGAGAAAGACCGCTGAAAGCGCGAAGAATAGTAAAAAATTCCCATTGAAAGGGATCTGAAACCAGACGATGGCCAGGGCCGGGATGGCGATTACGTTGACCATCCCGACGATGATGTAAGGGATCACTTTGCCCAGCAACAATTCCGAGCGCTTGATCGGTGTGGCCATCAATTGCTCCAGGGTGCCGTGTTCGCGCTCGTGCGCCAGGGTCAGCGCCACCGAAAGGGCCGGGAATCCCAGCACCATCGAAATCAGGCCGGGGACGAGGTCGTTGCGCGGCTTCAAGCTGGGGTTGAACCAGGTGCGGACGCGCAGATCGATCGGTTGAAGCGTTTCCAGGTGGATGCCTCTGGCCTGGAGTTGTCTTGTTACGGCCTGATTTACGAATTCCTCCGCCCGTCGGGCGATGTGGTCGACGGCGAAGGTACCGCTTTCGGGCTCGGTGCCGTCGATGATAATTTGCAGGGGAATCCCCCGGACGGCTTGTAGATCGCTGGCAAAATGGGGCGCCAGGATCAGGGCCGCCTTGATCTCTCCGCGCATCAGCATCGCTTCGATCTCATCCACAGATTCAACGTGGGCGTACAAATCCAAATCCTGGCCGGCGGTGATTTGCTGGCTAAAGGCGCGCGAAAGCGGGCTGCGATCCCGGTCCAAGACGGCGATGGGGACATGCTTGATGTCCACCGTCAAGGCGTAGGACATCAATAGAAGCAGGGTCACCGGGGTGATCAAGACTAGCACCAGCGTGCTCCGGTCCCGGAGGATGTGTTGAAATTCTTTGCGGGTGACGGCCCAAATGTGGCGCAGGGACATAACGCTTAGGAATCTCCTTGAACGGGTCCTTGCTCGGAGACGCCTTCCATCCGCCGCACCAGCGAGATGAAAGCTTCTTCCATCCGGGCGGTCGCTTGGCGGATGTTGTCGTAGGCGATGTCTTTTTCGGACAGGACTTGTTCGATTTGAGGCAATCGCTTTTCGCTATCATCGACGAGCAGATGAAAGGCTTCCCCGTAGGTTTGAACCTCCAGGACTCCGGGCAAGCTGACCATGTGACCCTGAGCCTTTTGCCAGTCTTGGGGCACAAGCTCGATCAGGTCGCCCTTAAGCTGATCGCGAATCTTCTGGGGTGAATCGCAAATGATCAACTCGCCCTCATACATCAGCCCCACCCGGGAGCAGCGGTCGGCTTCGTCCATGTAGGGCGTGCTGACCAAAATGGTTGTCCCGTCGAGATGCAGCTCGGTCAAAATTTGCCAGAACTGGCGCCGAGAAACGGGATCCACCCCCGTGGTGGGTTCGTCTAGCAGCAAGATCGGCGGGTCATGAATTAGGGTGCAGGCCAGGGCCAGCTTTTTCTTCATCCCCCCGGAGAGATGCATCGCCCGTCTGTCGCGGAACTCGGTCAACCCGGCGAATTCGAGCAGGCGCTGTGTCCTCTCCTTTCGCTCGCGAGGGTCAACGTCATAGAGTTCGGCGAAGAAAACCAAATTTTCGATCACGGACAGTTTGGCGTACAGGCTGAACTCCTGGGCCATGTAGCCGATTTTGGACTTGATTGCTTCGGCTTGCGTTTTGAGATCGTGTCCGGCCACCGTGGCAGAGCCCTCGCTGATGTCCAATAAACCGGCCAGCAGCCGCAGCGTGGTCGTTTTGCCGGCGCCGTCGGGACCGACCAACCCGAATAAATCCCCAGCCTGGATGGAGAGATCAAGCTGGTTGACCGCGCGGTTCTCTTTGAAATCGCGCGCGAGTCCATCGGTTTGGATGATTGTGGTCATGGTGGGTCAGGTGTCGGGTGTCAGGAATCAGGGATTAGGGATCAGGAATCGGATGAAACACGTTTTACTGTTCACCACCCACTTCCCACTTCCCACTGTTCACTGTCTTCGAGCGAGACGGATGATCCAGAGTACGGCCAGGGCACCAAGCGGGGGTTCGATGACCACACCGATGTCGCGCATTGTGTTGCTGAAGCCCATTGCCGGAATCACATACCAATCCAACAGTCCGATCACCACCGCGGCGGTGACCGCGACGATGTAATCGCCCTGCACACCGATGGGGCGATTGCCTTTCCAGATCACTCCAGCGACGTACCCAATGATCAGGCCAACGATGATCATCGCGATGACAAGAATTAAGATTTGCATGGTTGCCTCCATTCTACATGTCGAAACAAGTTCTGCGGATAGTCCGAGCGTGAGACCTGATTTTTTCATCAGGAAGTCAGGAATGTAGGAAGAGCTCAAGATTGGCAGCCCGCGTTACCAGATTGGTTGTGATTTTTCTCAAAAAACTTCTAAACTGACTGGTCGGTCAGTTATGATCTTACCCTAAAAAGATTCATTGTCAAGTAGATTCACCCCGAGCTTTCTCAAATGAGAATTGTTGCTGCCTCATCAATTTCTTTGTGTCCTTTTGGTCTCTGTGGTAAAGTAGGACTTAACAGAATCGTGATAGCCAAGATCGAAAAGGAGTTCTATGTCTAGAGTCATCAACCCGAATCCCCCAGGGAAAATTCGAAATCGCTTGAAGAAGGCGACTGCTCTGGCTTTGCGTGAGTTAATGGGAGAAGCAGAACCAAACGACCGCACCCGCGACCTGGCTGCCTTTATTGTCCTCTCTCTCGACGGAATTGCCGATACGGTCAACACCACGGTGACCGCCTGGGAAAAGCGAGATTATTGGTACAAGGCCGATCGTTTTCGTTTGGAGTGGGCCTGGGCCGGGAAACTGGCCAAAAGTATGCGTGTGGCTGTATTGGAGCAGGATTGGGGCCAGATTGCTCAGCTTGCCGCCAAGGTGGGCCAACATTTGAGCGATGTCAGCGTGTCCAAGCGCCACCGCATGGGCACCCCCTGGGAAGGGGCTTGGAAAGAATTAAGCCAACGGGAATAGCACTTGGTTTTTTCCGTATAAAGAACAGCACAGGAAGTTTTTTACGTCTGCGTGGTGAGGGCTTGAGTCGATAAACACGGACCTCCGAGGTCTCATAGACCTCGGAGGTCTGTCTTTGGAAAGGTTATTCGCTGGGCTGATTTCTCCGCCGGTCGACGACGTTGCGTCTGGTCGGGTAGGCAAATCGAATATCAGCGTGCTGATGGAATGCTTCCAATATTTCTTCCGTGATTCTTTGTTCGCTACTCCGCCGTTGGCGTGGTCGACAAAGATACCGGGTGGTCAACCGGACGCCGTTTTCGACTATGTTGGTATAAACTACCGGGGTGAGGTAATTGAAGAAATAATAGTATTGTTGGCGTCTTTGCCCGCTTTTAAGCTCCTGGCGTGCCGTCTCGGGGTCTATGGAATGCCGATTGGCGATTTCTTGGAGCAAACCTTTTGCTTTTTTCCAATTGCTCTCGAAAGTGATCGCAACGCTGACCTCATTCCAGAGGGAATCAAATTCTTCTGTATAATTGTGCAGCGCTTTCTGAAAGATGAACGCGTTGGGGACGTGGATGATTCTGCCGGTACTCTGGTCGGCGTGGACCCAGTTACCGATTTCCATCAGGACGAATTTGAACAGGTTGACATCGATCACATCGCCGGCTTGCTCGCCGATTTGGATCCGGTCGCCGAGGCGGAACGGCTTGCGCCAGACGATGAAAACCCAGCCGAATAGATTACTCAGCGGGTCTTTCAATGCTATTGCAAGCCCGGCAGAGACCAACCCCAAATAGGTGACCACTTGTTGCGAATTTTCCAACCAGATCGCCCCAATGGCGATCACGGCCAGAAACAAGCCGACATAGGCGAGATTGCGGTTCAGTAAATAACGCGCTTTAGGTTCGGTTGATTCTGTGATCACCAGGGACAATATCCACCGTCGTAGCAGCCAGATGGCGATCAGCGCCAGCAGGGTTTCGGCAAGGCGCAATGCCAGTCCGGTGTTATCGGTCAACAGGCCTTGTAACCAAAGGAAAAAATCGTTCATCGCTTTTCTCTCTGAATTGGTCGCCCCTGATACGATTGGTGAGCTTTTGCCTCTTGATGTTCAAGATGGCAGTATTTACGCGGTTTTTTAGGCTCCAGACTTCGGAAGTCTCTCAGGTTTGAGTATAGAGCAGATGCCCTGGACTGGCAAGCGTTTCACTTCCCATTTTTCATCCAAGGCGAGTTCTCTTCTAAAACCGAACGCAACCTGATCGGTTATAATTGAGGCGTTGATTGTGTTACCCTTTTGGACGAAAATTGATTTACATGGAGCAACCTATGCGTGCCGTAGATATCATCGAGAAAAAACGAGATAAAAAAGAACTATCCAAAGAAGAAATCCAATTTTTTGTGCGCGGTTTTACCCAGGGCGAGATTCCTGATTATCAGGTCGCAGCCTGGGCCATGGCCGTTTTGCTCAACGGGATGACGGCTCAAGAGACCACCGATTTAACTCTGGCGATGGTCGATTCGGGCGATACGCTTGATCTTTCCGATGTGGTATCCATCGCTGTCGACAAACACTCCACCGGCGGCGTCGGCGATAAGACGTCTCTGGTGGTCGCGCCGCTGGTCTCGGCTTGTGGCCTCCCGGTTGGCAAGATGTCCGGTCGCGGGCTGGGGTTCAGCGGCGGCACCCTCGACAAGATGGAGTCGATTCCCGGGTATCGCTGCGATCTGTCCACGAAGGAATTCCTGGAGCAATTGGAGGAGATTGGCCTGGTATTGACCGGCCAAACCGCCGACCTGGCTCCGGCAGATGGCCAGCTTTACGCCCTGCGCGATGTCACCGCCACCGTGCCGTCCACGCCCCTGATTGCCTCCTCGATTATGAGCAAAAAGCTGGCCGCGGGCACACAGGCAATTGTCTTGGATGTTAAAATCGGCGTTGGCGCTTTCATGCAAACCTTGGAAGATGGCCGTAACTTGGCCGAATTGATGGTCGATATTGCCCATTTGGCCGGACGCAAAGCCGTAGCCCTGCTTTCCGATATGGATCAACCTCTGGGGTGTGCGGTTGGCAACGCGATCGAACTGAGAGAGGCGATTGAAACCCTCCACGGTGACGGACCGGACGATTTTCGGGAGCACTGTTTGGAAGTGGCGACCTACATGCTCACGTTAGGCGGGGTCGCCGATGATGAAGCCGCTGCCCGTTCCCAGGCCGAAGAAGCAATTTCCTCGGGCAGCGCCTGGTCCCGCTTCCGTGAGTTGGTCATCGCCCAGGATGGCGACATAGCCTACGTGGATGAGCCTGGCCGTTTGCCGCAAGCCGAGATCGTCGAACAGGTCCCGGCACCCCGCGCCGGTTATCTCGAGGGCATCCACGCCCGGATGATCGGCGAGTCCGTCATCATTTTGGGAGGCGGTCGCTCGAAAAAGGGCGACGAAATCGATCATGCCGTCGGGGTTGAGATCCATCACAAAGTGGGCGATCATCTCGACAAAGGCGAGATACTGTTCACCCTCCACGCCAATGATCAGGTCAGTTTGGAGCAAGCCCGGAGCAAAATTCTGGAGGCACACACCTGGTCCGATCAACCCGTTGACCCTTTACCTTTGTTCTATGGCGTCATTCGCTGAATTCGTCGAAAGGAGTTATCTAATGAGACGACGTAGTTTAATTGTTTTGTTCTTAGCCCTGATTCTAGCCGGTTGTAAACCCCTTGTTTCAGCAGCGGATTGGCAGACGGCGGTCGCAGAAGTCAAGTTGACCGCGGTTGCTTCGATCACACCTTTGCCTCAATTGCAGTCCGAAGAGCTGATCGATCAGGAGGAAGCCCAAGCCTTGCAGGCGGATTTGAACGCTGCGGAGAAAACCGTGATGGCCCAGGCTGAGGAGATCGCCAACCTTCAGGGTCAATTTGAAGCCCAACAGGATCAAGTTGAGGCGTTGCAGCTTTCGCTTACGCCTGATTTTACGGCGACGCTAAGGTATACAGCTACACCTGTTGGAACCCCGACGCCGGTACCGACGGCGACTTCGGCGATTCCCGAAGACCAAAAAGTGGTCATCGCCAGTGGTGGGCCAGCGCCTCTTTTCGAAGTTGACTTCACGAATGAGGCTGGGTATCCTGTAATGGTCAAGACAGACCCCGTGCTTCGTTTTGAGGAAGGGGAGTGGTTTTTGATTTATAAAGGGGAGGTTCGGGCTGATGGGGAAACGTATTTCTATAAGGTGGCCGGGCCGGTGTGGAGCGGATATTATGTCCGCGTCAACGACGTAACGGATCAGTAAACAGCTGTGTGCGCGTCTCCAGACCGCACAGATGGGGAGACCTGCGGTCTGCTTCTCGTCGGGGTCAGGAGACCCTCGCCACGCGGGCGAGTAATTTCTCCGGTTGGTTGCGAAAACTGCTCAAGGGCATCTCACCGCGGACGAGGCTCATCAGCGTTTCGGTGAGCGTTGCATTGACGGGCGTGGGGATGCCTGCTTGCTGCCCGGCGCGGACGACGGCGCCGTTCAAGTAAGCTCCTTCGCTTCCTTTGCGCCCGCTGTGCAGGTCAATGTGGAAGGAGGGCATCTTGCCGCCGCGCCCCCCGGCGACCGCTTTGTTCAGCAGGGGACGCGATACCCACAGCGGGAGATGGCGCGCCGCAAAGGCCAGGGCTTTGACCGGCGTGCCGGGCAAATTGGTCACCCCGATTTGTTGGGTCCGCATCACGGCCAGGGCTTCACGCAGTTGGGCGATCTCGAGGTGGTACAGGCCGGGGTGGGCAAAAATCTCTGCGGGGGACATATCCAGGATGGCCGATGACGCGTTGGCGACCAGGTTGGTGAGCATTTTGGACCATTTCATCGCTGCGGCGTCGGGATAAGTTTGAGCGTTCAGCCCGGCCGCATCCAGGATGGCATCCAATCGTTTGGAGAGGGGATGTCCCTCGGCGACACCCACGCCGCGCAACCGCTCCAGGACGATGTTCCCGGCTCCGCGGCGGCCAATGGCGCTGGTCACCGTCCCGGCGATGACGTTGTCGCTGCCCAGGGCTTGGGCCAGGGCGGCTTCGTTGTCCACGCCATTGGACAGGCACAGGAAGGGGGGTAAATTGTTTCGGTTGGGGGGCAAGGCTTGGATGAAAGCGGGGGTATGGTAAGACTTCAGGGCGTAGATTGTAACGTCGAAGGGTTCCAAGGCGAGAATCTGTTCCCAGTCGGTGACCAGCTTCGGGTTAGGGATGTGATGCTCTCCGTCTTCCAGGGAAAGAGTCAAGCCGCGAGATCGAATCTTGGCGACAACGTCGGGGCGTTCCAGAAAGATGACATCTTCTCCCTTTAAAGCCAAACTTCCCCCTATGTAGGTGCCGATGGCGCCTGCTCCGATGGTTAAAAATCTCATCTCAGGAGGGGTGGTCTTGGAACGCGTCCCAATGGGGATGTTGGTCGATGCCGTGGACGTACCAGTTGTGGTGGTCGGGATGGTAGCTCAGGCTGGCGAAGGCCGTGTTTTGGAAGGGAAAGCGCGGTCCGTGGAAGTTGGGTTGCGGCGTGATGCCCAGCAGAGCGTGCATGGCCATGTTGAACAGTCCGGCATGCCCGACGACCAGATAGCGCCCCGGATCCCGGTGGATCAGACTTTGGATCGCTCGCCCGGCGCGCAGGAAAAGTTCCCAGATGCTCTCGCCTTCTTGGCCGATGGCTCTGTAGGTGGGGATGAAGTCGGGGGCGGGGTATTTCTCCCGGGCTTTTTCATGCTTCAAACCGGCCAACAAGCCGTTATCGCGTTCCATCCACAATTCGTCGAACTCGAGATCGAGCTCCAGGGCATGGGTGATGATTTCAGCCGTTTCGCGGGCCCGGTGCAGCGGGCTGGCGATGGCAACGTCGAAGCTGATCTCTCGTTCCTGCCAATAGCGGGCCAGGGCGCGGGCTTGTTGGCGGCCTGTCTCGGTGAGGGTAAACTCGGCCTGTCCCTGATGGTAGCCCTCGGCGTTGCCGATCGATTCTCCGTGGCGCACCAGGGTGATTGCGTAAACAGTTTGTTTCTCTTCAGGTGGTGACATGATCAAGTCTTATCGACGATGATTTCTATGGGCGTTACGCAATTTACATCAAAATCCACCGCTGGGACGCGGAGTGCGC
>CAZXXW010000030.1:15334-26006 GCA_964644835.1 uncultured Anaerolineales bacterium | reverse complement strand
GATTTTTCAAGGGGGGGGAGTGAACGGTTACAAACGAAGAAATTCCCCACCAATGCAAAGTGGCGGGGAAGCCTCCCCGCCACTTTACCGTGTCAAACTTCTTTGAACTAATAGCCGCGGCTACCAACTTCTTTCGAAGGTGACCATTCGGACCACTTGTCGGTGGCCGGATGGATGGTCAAGTTCGTTTGCTCACCGCCATTCCAGGGAACCTGGAATAAGTTGGGATCATTGTCACGAGTGGAGGTGAAAGCAATTTGACTGCCGCCACAGTCCCAGGTGGGGGAGCTGTCCGGCCCGGCAAATTCGCTCAAAAGATATTCTGTATCTGTAAGCAGGTCGTAGGAGAAGACATCGAGATTACCATCGCGTGTCTCCTGGAAGGCGATCCGATTCCCTTCGGGTGACCAGGTGTGATTCCCGGCTGAGCCCGGACCTGAGATTCTCTTCAGGTTGCTTCCATCAATATCGGAGATGTACAGCTTGTAATTTCCGCCTGCATCCGATAAGAAAGCAAGTTGTTTGCCATTGGGCGACCAGGCTGGGAACGTCTCGTTGAGCAGGCCTCGAGTTACCTGATATTCTTCACCGGTGCTGGTATTGAGCAGCAAGATGTCCAGGTTGCCGAAGCGGTTACTCTCGAAGACAATCCAGTTGACATCGGGTGACCAGAAGGGGTGGATGTCGTCATAGATATTCGAGGTAAGCTGAACTTCTTCTCCTGTCTCGATATTAAGGGAGAAGATATCCCAATTACCATTACGATCGCTTTGGAAGACCACTGTCTTATTGTCAGGGCCGAACATGGGATTGACATTGTTGGCGTTGGTCTCGGTTAGGCGGCGCAGATTCTCTCCATTGCTGTCCACCATATACAACTCAACATTGCCATCGCGATCGCTTTGGAAGACAACCCACTCATCGTTGGGAGAGCGGCTGGGCCGCGAGTCGACTGCTTCGCTCTTGGAGAGATTGACCAACGTTCCGGAGCCCTCTACGCCATCAAGGCGGTAAATCTCCAAGTTTTGGTCACGGAATGTGTGGAAAGCAAGCCATTGAGGGCAGGTTTCAGGTTCAGGTGGAGCTGATACTTGGATAACAATCTCCTCCTCACAATCCGGGTCTGCATCCGGATCGCAGGTTTCGCCACAATCGGGGTCCGTATCCGGATCACAGACAGTGACCGGAGGCGGAGGGGGAGGAGGCGGTGAGCATTCCTCATCCGTTTCAGGATCACATACCACGACGGGCACACAGCCGGTGGGATGGGTGGCCGGGTCACAATCAGGAGGAGGCGGCGTGCATTCAGGATCAACGTCCGGATCGCATTCCTTGATCGGTGTGCAGGCTTCATCTTCTCCAGGAATGCATTCCTCTTCACAAACCGGTGAACCTGCGCCATGAATCTCTTCACACGTTGGCTCCGGGTTGCATTCGGGGGCATCGGCGCCAAAGGTTTCTTCACACGTAGGTATATCTTCATCGCCCCAGAATTGGATATGGGAGATATCTTTACATCCGGGTCCACTGCCGACCTTTTCCCAATTGACGTTACCACCTTCAAAGGTGACACAATAGCAGCCATCACAAACGGTACTGCCATCGCCCGGGTCTTCAAACGAAAAGGTGGATGTACCCGCTTTGATCACGACTGTATTGGCATCAGAGCCTGTACTGCCAGATTGGCCTGCCCCATCGATCTTCTCGCAGTCATCGGCCTGGTCGCAAACAGCACCGGTGGGTTTCTCTTTGTCGCCACCCTGGTTGTCGTTGCCATTGCCTTGGTTATCGTCACCATTGCCTTGGTTATCGTCACCGTTGCCTTGGTTATCATTACCATTGCCTTGGTTATCGTTGCCATTGCCCTGGTTATCATTCCCATTGCCCTGGTTATCATTCCCATTGCCCTGGTTATCGTTTCCGCCACCTTTGTCGTCGTTACCACCGCCCTTGTCGTCATTGCCACCACCTTTGTCGTCGTTACCACCGCCCTTGTCATCATTGCCACCACCCTTATCGTCGTTACCACCGCCCTTGTCGTCATTGCCACCACCTTTGTCGTCATTGCCACCACCCTTATCGTCGTTTCCGCCGCCCTTATCGTCGTTGCCACCACCTTTGTCGTCATTACCACCACCCTTATCGTCGTTGCCACCCCCCTTGTCATCGTTGCCGCCGCCTTTGTCACCACCTTTCCCGTTACCACCAGCACCGGCGAGTTCATCACCCGACAGAGGGACACAGGCAGATAGCAGAAGCGAAAAAACTACCAAACATGACATACCGATAAAGAGTATTCGTTTCCAATTTTTGCTAAACATCAGGGATACCTCCTCAAAACAGATTAACGTACTATTGATTTCACTTCCTCGAGTGAATAAGCCAATATGCTACTCCGATCATAAGCGTGAAGATCAGTAAAATGGGGATCAGATTAATTTGACCATCGGCTGCTCCTGTGAGAGTGTGTTCGGCAGATGAGATGAAAGGGTAGGCAATAGCAAATAAGAGGATGAGAAAAACCACAATAGCCAACCCTACAGCCCTCTGCCGCCAGGCTGAAGATTTCCAAGTGGTTCGTCGAAACTTAAAACGCTGCCAGATAGATTTTCGTTGGCAACTATAGCCGCCACGATGCCATTCGCTAATCAGATTCGCCTTGATACGCCGGACTTTAGACCGGTCGAGGCTTTCATCTCCAAAGGCACGTTTTATACGGATGGCTGTATCGAATAGCTCTAATAATTCTTCGTCTTGAACGTGGATTTCAAAATCTTGAGGCGCTTTGTCATCCAACAATCGATCAACAAAATCTGCAAGTTGATCATCACGTTGTTGAGGACTGGGGTTAATATTGGCAGTCATAAAATGCGCCTATTTGTTGCCGTAATTTTGACATTGCACGCCGGAAAAGCGATTTTGCAGCTTCTAAGGATTGCCCACGGACTTCGGCAATCTCGGTAAACTTCAGCCCTTCAGCGAAACGGAGCAAGATGATCTCGCGATAATGTTCCGGTAAGGTGCGAAAGCCCTGGCGAAGGATCAGACGATCATCTATTTGAGCTTCTGATTTGGCGCCATGTTTTCCTATCTGAGAGCACATTTCGTTGGGGGGTAAATTCACTTGATCCTCAAGTTTTTCTCGACAACGATAGTAATCTGCGATGGTGCGATTGGTAATTGTTCGTAGCCAGGTGCTAAATTTTGCCTCATATCGGAAGGACTTCAGCGATTTCAGGGTAGCGATAAAAACATCTTGGGTGACATCGTCTATATCTTGCTCTGGGATTCGATAGCGAACTCTGTTGTACACAGAAGACAGATGCCGATCGTAAAGCTGAGTAAAAGCATCCAGCTTGCCTTGCTGTGCCAGTCTTACTAACTCTTCATCGCTTCGGGTTTGTTTTTGCAAGGTAACAATGTCCGTTTAAAATATTAGTCGTTAAAAATGGCCAAAAAGGGTCGCGATTTTATTATCAGTTTTAGATCCTGGTCACAAGTCAACGATAGGGCTGAACAACAGGACCAACTTTGAGGGAGAAATGGATAGTCCTTGATGAGGCCACGCGAGATGCAACAAAAGCAAGGACCGGACTTCGGAAGTCTCTACTATGGCCCTGAGAGGCGAAGCCAATCTGCTTGTAGCTAGAAACTCTTGTTGAAGCCAATCTCTAAGACTTCCGAAGTCTCAAGTACACACGTCGGATCGATTAAGGCAGGGTAAGTTCCAAATCGGATTCAGGCGGTGTGTCCCAATATTCTGAATAGGGCAATAAAATAAGAGTATCACCTGACCATTCATCCAGCATGTAGGGTCCAGTTCCCACCGTGCTGCCTTGCGGTGTGCCGTACAATTCTCCCTGATCAGCTAACACCTCTGTGTTGATTAAGCCGAATTGTACTTTAGCAAGCTTTTGAAGTAACTCTGGGTCTTGTCGGTTAAGGTGAATCAAGACGGTGAGGTTATTCACTTTTTCAATGCCATCAAAAGAAGATTTTGGCACGCCATCACTATCCACTTCACCCTCAAAGCCACCGAAAGCTTCCAGCCAGGCAGGATATTCTTTGTCTATGCCATGCAAGGGATGATTCGTGTCGAACCAGCGATTGAAATTAGCGATGACGATGTCGGCATTCAAGGGGGCGCCATCGTGGAACGTGACGTCAGGGCGAAGTTGAAAAGTGTAGCTCAACGTGTCATCGGAAACCGTCCAAGTGGTTGCCAGAGCGGGAACAACCGTATCGCCATCAAGGGCAACAAGACCTTCGTAAATATAGCCACAAATCTCTAGCAATTCTTCTTGTTCGATTGTCGCCGGGTCTAGTTGTACATCGACAGCGGTACCAACTTCTTCTTCGGGCTCGTCAGCGGGGGGCTCAGTTGGTGCAGCCGTGGGCTCTGCCTCGGGCTCTGATTCCATCTCCTGCGTGGGTGCTTCGCTGGTTTCACCCGCTTGACAAGCAGTTAATATGAGGCTGAGTGCAAGGAACAAATTAAGTAAGGTGTAGATGAAAGTTTTCTTCATGTGAGCATCTCCTAAAGGTTACGATTATGACTACAACTGAAGACAGCTTAACAAAAAACAACTATTCTCCCATCGATTTCTTTCGAAGGGTAAGAGGGAAAAATCATCGTTAGGTGTCGGGGGATAGGGAACGAAAAATCTCCTTGAAGTCTAGATCGTTTTTATAACAATGAATTTTCGGTGGGTAAACCGAAGCTATCATCTCTCTCAAGATTAGATCAGATTCGGTTTGCACGTAGCACCTTTTCGTTCTATAAGTGGTTAACGAAGAAACTTGTTACTGTGTTACAGAAATCGTTAGGGCAAATGCCAAACAGGGTAACCATCGAAATCAGGATCGGTTGTCAGCCGGGTCAAACCGCTGCCATCGGCATTGACGACATAGATGTCCATATTGCCACCCCGATCAGAATGAAAGGCGACATGAAGGCTATCCGGAGACCAGGCAGGTTCTCCATCGAAAGCATCGTTGTTCGTCAAGCGAGTTAAGCCACCGACGATAGCGTTGGAAATATAAATCTCCCAGTTGTTCCCGCGGTCGGAATTAAAGACGATCATTTTTCCGTTGGGAGACCAAGCTGGAAAGCCATCTTTGATTGATTGTTCGGTCACGTTGCGCAGGCCGCTCCCATCCGAGTTGATCATATACAGGTGGACATAGTCATTGCTACAACTGGCAAAGACAATTCGCTGCCCATCTGGTGACCAGGCCGGGTTCATATTTGCACCGACATCATTGGTCAGGTTGATCAGATTGCTGCCATCCGCGTTCATCACGTAGATGTCTGCATTGCCGGCACGGTTGGTGACAAATGCGATCTGTTGTCCATCTGGTGACCAGGCAGGCTGCGTATCTCCACAGGGGCGATTCGTCAGGCGGGTTTGCTCACTGCCGTCGGGTTTCATCGTGTAGATTTCCCAATTGCCATCCCGGAAAGATTCAAAGGCGATTTTGCTGCCATCGGGAGACCAGACCGCGCCGTCATCTTTGGCTGGGTCATCCGTCAAACGCGTCAACCCGCTGCCATCCGGCCTGATGACGTAGATCTCGGAGTTGCCGTCACGGTTGGAAGTAAAGGAGATAAAACTACCATCTGGCGACCAGGCCGGGTCAAGATCGTCGGCGGGGTTGTTGGTGAGACGCTTCTTTTCGGTCCCATCGGCATTCATAACATAGATTTCACCATTGCCATCACGGTAAGAAACAAATGCAATCTTGCCCTCGGGTTTAGGATAGGGCGTTGGCGTAGGGGTTGGGACAGGAGTTGGGGTGGGGTCTACTTGCTCAACATCCGGAAAGACCGTCGGGTCTTCAAGAGCGCCGCCCGCCGGCTTGGGAGTCGCTTCCCCTGCAACACCAATCAGACCCTCGCCGCTCAAATCGCAAGCCAGGGCGGGCAAGAAAAAGAATATCGCCGCAACGATCAACAAGGTTTTCAAATTCGTCCATTCTGGGATTTTCATTGTTTGGCCTTAATCTCTATAAGATACTTTCAAACCGGGCACATGCTACCCATCTTTTCAATGATCGCGGATGACACCGAATATACGCCGCGACATTTCACAGGGCTTTCACAAAAGCCCCTTTCTTATTTAGTCGTAATCTTATAGCTATTCGGGTCGCGGAAACCTAACAGAATCGTCAGGCCAGTCAGTATAGGAGGATTTCCCTCCAGAGCGACGAAAACCAAAGCTAAAACCGATCCAAAAGTTCGAGTTGATGCATACACTTATCCTCCCCTCGCTGTTAAAAAGCATTTCAACCTTTCAGTATTGAAAAACAAGTCCTTGGACCAGCCCCTTTCTAGTATAATCCGCCTGGAAGCAGACACGAACTCAAAAAGCGCCATAAAAATTAACGCGGCTCAACCCCGGTCCACCATCATGCTCGATAAACCCAAAATTCTCTACATTGAAGACACAGCAGACGCCCGTATGCTCGTGCGTCGCTTGCTCTCCAACAAGTATATCGTCTTGGAGGCATCCAATCCCCTTGATGGAATCGAGCTTGCCCAGGATACGCAACCCGATTTGGTCTTGCTGGATATCAACCTGCCGGATTTGAGCGGGCGCGAGGTCGCTACCCACTTGCGTAAAATTTTACCCGGTGTTCCCCTGGTTGCCCTGACGGCTGATGTCACCGCCGGGGCGCGAGAAACCGCGCTTGCCGCCGGTTGTGTCGGCTTCATTTCCAAACCAATTGACATCGACAACTTCCGCGAGCAGATTCGGGCCTATCTAGGGGGCAAACAAGAAGAATTACCCAATCGCGAGGAGCATCTGCAAGCTTACCAAGAGGAACTCGTTGAGCACCTGCAAGCCAAGGTCGAAGCCCTGACCAAGGCCAACGAACGCAATCGCCACCTCAACCAGCAAAACAAATATGTGATCAAAATGCTCAAACGGAGGCAGCGATTGCTCGAGGCGGGCGCTCGGGTCAGTCACGGGGTCACATCAATCCTGGCGCTGGAGAAACTACTCCATTCAACCGCAGAAATCATCAAAAACGAGTTTGATCTTTGCTATTGCGGTATCTTTCTGCTCTCTGAGGACAAACAACGGGCACTCTTGCGATCCGGACACGGCCAAGGGATTGACAAAGGCGAGCAGGGTGAAGAACGCGGGCTTCCACTCGAAGATGGCTCCATCATTGGGCGTTCGATTCGAGAAAAGAAGGCGCAAGCATCGACCACACTGGAAGAAGAGTCGGGTGGTCTCCAAGTCTCCTGGCTCCCAGGAGCGCGCTCGGAGATCGCCCTGCCGCTGGTCTTCAAAGGTGAAGGGTTGGGGGCTATCCTGGCGCTGAGCGATCAGCCCCGAGCATTTGACGAGGATGACATCACCGCCTTGCAAATCATGGCCGATCAAGTTGCTATCGCGATCAACAATGCTAAACTGGTGCAACAGCTCGACGAGGCGAACGCCGAACTCTTGCGCTCGAAAACGCTGGAGGCGATCGCCACGGCGACGAGCGAAGCGATCCACTGGGTGGGCAACAAGGCCGCCCCAATCCCCGGCAGCGCCCAACGCGTCCGCCAGGACATCGCTCACATGCTGGCCATCCTGAAACAAAACGGCTCCCCAGCTTCCCCCCCAGATTCTGATGCTCCCTTCCAGGAGACGATCCACGCCCTGTTCGAAACCGCCGCCCGGCAGGACATCGATCTCGACACCCTGGCAGATGAATTGGCCGAATACCCCTCTCGAAGGTTGAACGCGCTGGTTGATCTGGATTCGACGCTGGAAGACCTCGACATCATCGAAAAAAGCGCCGATTTGATCCTGGAGATCAAAGAAGATTTGATCGGGCCGGCGCGCAAACAGCAGCCGGAGGCGATTGATCTGAGCAACTTGATTTTGGATGTGGCCCAAGGGATGGGGATCCCCACGAGCAAGGTGATCCAGATCAAGGTAGAGTCTACCGTTCCCCAGGCTTACGCCGATCCCCGGCAAATCCGGCGGGTGCTGATCAACCTGATCAAAAATGCCTGGGAAGCCCTGGAAGGGCACTCCCAGCCATGCATCATCATCCGGGCGCAGCGGGCCAAAGAGCCCGGCTTTGTGCAAATCTCGGTGGAGGACAACGGGCCAGGCATTCCCGCCGAAATCCAGGAAAAAATTTGGGTCTCATTTTTCACCACCAAAAGCGACAGCGGTGGCACGGGTTTGGGGTTACCAGCCTGCATGCAAATTGCCCAACAAAGCCAAGGAAAGCTTTGGGTTGAAAGCGAAGAAGGAAAGGGGGCGACATTTTTTTTGTGGTTGCCCCAAGCTGATCAAGGATAATCTATATTTTTGGAGGTATTCATACATGGAAACCATTCTACTTGTGGACGATGAGAAATTCGTCCGCCGCAGCCTCGAGAAAACCCTGTTACGAGCGGGGTTCGAGGTGATCACCGCCGGAAGCTGCACGGAGGGATTAGCCGCCTTCCAAGAAGCTGAAAGCACCAATCCAATCACCCTTGCCATTTTAGATTTGAACATGCCCGGCTTTGAGGGCACGCCCGAAACGGACGCCGGACTGCAACTTTTGGAACGTTTGCGCCAACAACGCAGCGACCTGAAAGTGATCATTCTGACCGCCTACGACGAAGTCGATAAAGCCAAGGATGCCATTCAAGGTGGTGCCAGTGCTTACTTTGTCAAAGGTAGAGAACAAGGGTTAGTAAACCTGATCGATCAATTGACCGAAGAAAGCGAAGAGAAATGAGTCACCATACCCCCCCCACAACCAAACGACAAGTCGATCTTCTGTATACAAGCGCTCGTGTAGCCAAAAGCATTACCTCGATTCTCAATCCGGCCGAACTGCTCCAACAAACGGTAGACATCATTTGCGAAGCGTTTGATTTCTATTACGCCGGTGTTTTCCTCATCGATGAGAGCCAACAATGGGCCGTGCTCGAGGCCGGGTACGGGGAAGCCGGAGAAGCGATGCTCGAAGAAGGGCACAAGCTTGCCGTTGGCGGCAACTCGATGATCGGGGCCGCGGTTCAAGATCACCAGGCCCATATTGCCCTCGACGTCGGCGAAGAGGCCGTCCATTTCATGAATCCGCACCTGCCCGAAACCCGCTCGGAGATGGCTTTGCCCTTGATGATGAGCGACGAGGTCATCGGTGCGCTGACGGTGCAAAGCGTGGAAGAGGCCGCGTTCAGCGACGATGACATCGCCGCCTTGCAGGCCATGGCCGACCAACTTGCCGTCGCCATCCACAATTCCCGGCTGCACCGTCAAAATCAAGCCCTGCTGCGGCAGGCCGAGCGGCGTGCCCGCCTGCTGGAAGCGGCCAACCAGGTCGGCAAACAGGTCACATCCATCTTGGAGATGGATCAACTCTTCTCCGAAATGGTCGATGTGATCTGCGAAGCATATGGATTCTATTACGCCGGAGTTTTCCTAAAAGACGAGGCAGACAAGTGGGCTCGGCTGCGAGCCGGGCACGGCCAAGCAGGCGAAGCGCTGCTAGCCGAAGAGCACAAGCTCGAGATCGGCGGCAACTCGATGATCGGCACCGCGATTCAGCTTGGCGAGGCGCGCATCGCCCTTGATGTCGGCCAGGAGCGAGTCCACTTCAAGAACCCCCTCCTGCCGCACACGCGTTCTGAGATGGCGCTCCCAATCATCATCGGCGACGAGGTCCTCGGCGCCGTCACGGTGCAAAGCGTGGAGGAACGCGCCTTCAACCAGGACGACATCATCATGCTCCAAACGATGGCTGACCATCTCGCCGTGGCGATCCAAAACGCCCGCCACCTGGAAGAACTCAAAAAAGCCCACGCCGAACTGCTGCGCACCAAAGTCTATGAGGCGCTGGCGTCGGCGACGACCGAGGCGATTCACTGGATCGGGAACAAGGCTTTGCCCATCAGCATGTCCACCAAGCGCTTGCGCGACGAGCTAGAGCAGGGAGAACTAGAAACAGAATCGCTGGCCGAAGACTTGGAGATGATCGCCGAAAGCGCACAAATGATCGTAGACATCAAGGAACAGCTAATTGGCAAAGCGCGCGAGCAGAAGCCGCGCCCTGTCATGGCCGCCGATGTCGTTCACACTGCCGCGATCTTCCGGGGCGTCCCGGCTGACAAAATCGACATCGTCGTCGAAGACACCCCTCTGGTGCTCGTAGACAGCACCCAACTGGCTCGAGCAGTGGGCAATATCTTGCAAAATTCTCTGGAGGCGGGAGCTGAGAACATTGATGTCAAGATCGCCCCGGCAGAGGAAAATGGCTACGTGCAGGTTGAGATCGAGGATGACGGCTGCGGGATTCCCGAAGATGTTGGCGACAAGATTTGGGCGACGTTCTACACGACCAAGGGCAGTGACCATCACGGCCTCGGGCTGGCATCCAGCTTGCACATCGTCACCCAGCTTCAGGGCCGGCTCGAGGTCAGCAGCACAGCGGGCGAAGGCACCACGATGACCATGCTATTGCCGGCCTCATCTCCCCCACAGGAAGCAGATTTGAGCGCTTTGCCCGACAAGATCGCCTTGATCGATGACGAAGATGTCTGGGCCGAGATGCTCAAGGAGCAATTGGCCCAAGCGGGCAAAACGCTGACCCATACACTAGATGCCAAGAACCTATCACCGGCAGAGGTTATCTTGGTCGACGAGCATCTACGTACAGTTTCTTTCGA
>CAZXXW010000030.1:0-15324 GCA_964644835.1 uncultured Anaerolineales bacterium | reverse complement strand
GAAGAGATTCGGAAAGTCTTGGCCGAAGCAGGTGCGGCGGACAAAACAATTATCCTGACCAACGCCTTGCAAGTGGAAGAAACCACCGATTTGATCAACGCGGGCTTCAAAGATGTTGCCCTGAAACCTTACACAGCGGCGGAAATTGCCGAATTGCTAAGCTAACCCCAAAACAGAAGAGCGCGGCATCGACAAGCGGAGTCGCGCTCTTTTTGATTCCTTTTATCACCTCGATGGTGTGCTTCCCTCCAAAACAAACAGTCGCAAAGCCCTTGATCTTGGCTTGTTTTTTGAACAAACCTCTGTTATTATTGCAAGCGATTGCAACTGCAAGGAGGAAGATTTATGTCGTGTGAAGAATATTTTACGGAGAAACTCCGTCAAGAAGGGTATCGGTTGACCCCCCAGCGAGAGACGGTGCTCTCCGTGCTGCACAAATTAGACGAGATGACGACCGCGGAAGATATTTATGAGCGCGTCCATGCCAAATTCAAAAGTCTCGATCTCTCTACGGTTTACCGCACGCTTGATCTCTTAGTCGACCTGGGGCTTGTCGTCGTGTTGGATACAGGCGAAGGGCAGAGACGCTACGAACTCGTCGGCATCCACGGCATGCACCACCACCTCCATTGCCGGCTTTGCGGCAAGGTGATTCCCGCCGATAAAGAAGCTGTACAGCCGATGATCGATGCCCTTCGCCAGCAATACGGCTTTGTGGCTCAACCGGGCTCTTTAACGATTACAGGGCTTTGCGAGGAATGTGCCGTCAAGCAGTGAAATCGAAAAAAGCCCCTTGATTTGAAACGCTATCTTGCTTATAATTATGAGTGCCGTTGCAGGGTGCCCCCCTCACTCTGTAACGGTTCTTTGTTTAAGGGGAGAATTAAAGCTCCTGGCGTTTGAATCGCCAAACCGATGCGATGACAAAGAAAACACTCCATGCTGCTGTCACCAGAATAGGAGCGTACATCTTTCCGGGCAGGGGTGTTTGGGCAAAAAGCGAAACGACCAGATCGGGAAGTAGCCAGGGGGTGACCAGGCTGAGCGGCCACAGGTTGCGGAACAAAGTCCCGCCTAACAACATACCCAAAGCTATTCCCAGAACGGCACCGCGATTCTCGCTGAAGACACCCAGGAGTAGGGTAAGTGTCAAGTAGAAGGTAGTATGCAAGGCCAACAAGCCTACACCGATCAAAAAGGCAACGAGTTGAATACCGGTATCGGCGACGGAAAATTGAACATAGGCAATCAGCGCCGGGACGAAAATCAGGAGCACGAACATGCTCACCGCGTTGGCCAGCAGCTTGGAGAGCAGAAAGGCAGCCCGAGTAACCGGCTTGGAGAGAATCCAGGCTGCCGTCCCCGAGGTTTTTTCATCCAGAATGGCACCCTGCATCATAATAATCACACCCACCGCCACAGCGAGCATGCCCAGCGAGAAGAACATCTGACCGCTCATCACCAGGGGATCTCCGACGGACTCACCCTGGGCGCGCATCATCGGGGGGAGCAAAAACAGGGCCACAAACAGCAATCCATTCAAGCTACCCGCCCACAACAGGCCTTGCAGCCACCACCGGCCGGTCCCCCACCAGGCTTTCATCTCTTTGCGGATCAAATTCCAGAAGCCACGCTGCCAGCCTTGACCATCATGTCGGGATAGGACTTCATTCGTTGTCATCGTAATTATCTCCATTGACCATTTGGATAAAGACTTGTTCCAGTTCGAGCTTTTCGCGCCCATAGGATAAAACCCGAGCGCCCTTGTCCGCAAGAATCAGGCGGAGCAATTCGGCCTCGGCCACGGCGTCATCGGTGACGGCCACACGCCAGAGAGATTTGCCATCATTTTGCGAGGCGCTGATATGCGTTACCCAGGGCTGGGCGTCGAGCTGATCTTCCAGGGTTGGAGAAGTGCCTCGGGTTTCGATCTTGTAGATGATGCCGTCCCCTCCTGCTAGCAGGTTCTCGATCGGGCCCTGGGCGATCAACTGCCCCCGGTTGAGAATGGCGACTTGATCGCTAACCCGCTGGACATCATCGAGAATGTGGGTGGAGTAGAAAATCGTCGCCTGCTCCCGGAGTGTTTCCATGATGGCGAGGACCTGTTCGCGCCCCATCGGGTCGAGGGCCGAAGCGGGCTCGTCGAGGATGAGTAGTTCCGGCTGGTTGATCTGGGCTTGAGCGATGCCCAAGCGTTGCATCTCACCCCCGGAGAATCCCTTGATGCGACGGTCGGCTTTGTCGGACAGGCCGACCAATTCGAGGGACTCTTCCACCCGCCGCTCGATGGTGGCCTCATCGGCGTAAAAGAAACAAGCCACAAACCGGAGCGTCTCACGGGAGGTCATGTGGTCGTAAAAACGGGGATGCTGGGCGAGGTAACCGACCCGGTGGCGGATGGCCAGGCTGTCTTGGACAATATCAAGCCCAAAGATCTCGCCTCGCCCTGAGGTGGGTTGAATCAACCCCAACAACAGCTTGATCGTGGTGCTCTTCCCGGCGCCGTTGGGGCCAAGAAAGCCAAATATGGCGTGGGGTGGCACGTTCAGATCGAGCGACTTGAGTACGTTGACGTCACCGAAAGACTTGCTCAACCCATCGGTTTGAATTACGCTTGTTTGTTTCATCGTATCTCCACATCGCGATTAGAAATCGCTGAATTAGCCACCTATCACTTTCAAAAAAAGCGGCAAAACGCTGGTTTGCGAAGCATGCCCTTGGCAAGTGTTTTCAAACAGCGTGAGAAAATGTATCGAAACCCAGTTTCGCTCTGCGCACATCCGTGTTGCCGCTGTCCTGGTCTCGATACAGCCCTGGCCGATGGCCCGCAGAGCGACGGACAGCTCAAAGTGATAGGTAGCTAGATCGCTGAATATTTACTCACTCCGATAAGTATCTTCCAGAACATCAGCCATCACAGAAGCAAAATTATCCGGCTGTTCGAATAAAGGACGATGCCCTGAATGATCGAAGACGATTTTTTCTTTTGAAGGAGCGGAAAGCATCTCGAACCATTCATTGGCCAGAACAGCTCGACCGCGGGCTTCGTGCGCACCGATGACCATATAGTAGGGGACTTCTAAGCTGGTTACATCTGTGCGGAAATCGATCTCTTGTAACTGGGGGTAAAGGATGGCAAACGTATCCAGAAAGGAGCGGAAGCCATTGACTTTATCCATCAGGGTGTTCTCGGGGACGAAAAGGATCGCAGGCATTTCCTTGCTCATGTCCAGCTCCGGATAAGCATTCCAATCGTGCTCATAAGAGATGGCCGGTTCGTAATCAAGAAGATTATTGTAAGGAGGAGGCCCATTTTGCTCTAAGGTGGCGACAAGGGCATCATTGCCGTTCTTTCGAGCCCATGCCAGGGTGTCTTCATAAAACATTCTATCTGTCTCCCGCGGGCTGACCATTTGGCCTGTGCCGACAAAAGCGTGGTACAACTCGGGATGCTCATGCACGGCCAACGCGCCCAGGAGGGTTCCCCACGAGTTGCCGACCAGGTAAATCTTATCTTCATCAAATCGGTTGCGCAAGTAATCGGTTAACGCAATCGTATCGGCTACCATTTGGTCGAGGGTAAGCGTTCCCACCGGATCGAGGGCAGAATAGGATTTTCCTACGCCGCGTTGTTCCCAGGTGACGACAACAAAATTTTGCTCGAGGCCGACATCGACACGCATGGCACCAAGATCGGTCCCACCTGGGCCGCCAGCCAGGTACAACAAAACAGGATTTTCAACGCTCCGGCCGCGAATCATCATCGCCTGGTCGTGACCACCTATCGGAACAGTGATGATCTCGGCGACGCTACCGGCAAGTGGCTCACCATCAGAGCCCAGAATCGGACTCGTCCTGCCAGGGCGAGCGACAGAAACAACAAGCGCAACCAATCCCACAGTGAGAAGAGCGGTCAAGGTCCATCCGGCCGCTGCCATGGGGTTCGATGTCTCAGTTCCAAAACGAGCAGCAAGTTCGACGCCGTAGGCCGCTCCCAGCATCATCGGGGCGAGCACAAGCACGCCGTTGAAAATTCGACCCAAGACGAATGCAATCATGCCATACATTGAATTAAGGTGTATCGCGTCTACCGTAGGCCCCTCAACGCCGATACGGGCAAGCTCAAACACGAGCACAAAAACCAGCGGTGTGACCAGCAAACTCCAGCGGTTTCCCGTGAGCAGCCCGGCAAGAAGGCCAATCACCAAGGCAGCTACCATCGAGAGAAGCGCTTCCCCGGTGGTGATCGGGCCGCGCGGGGTCAACCACGCGCTGATCAACGCAGAGATAACGGCCAAAACCATCGCAGCAGCCAATCCCATTTTCCAATCTGTCCAAAACGTTACCAATAATTTATTCATCATCAAGTTCCTTTCCATTTTCATGGGTTGATATACTGTCCATGATCAGTATTTTCTATTGACCAAGATTATAGGAAGAACGTTTGCCAACTTGATCGGTCAAATGGAGAGACTTTAACCTGGCCAAATGGATAGGTTTCTTTCTTGGACAGACAACCAAGGGAGCGTATTTATCAGCAAGAGTCGAAAAATGGGTTGTGCTCTCCTTTTAGCCAAGCATCGCGCTTAACACTTCTTTGCCAAGCAGAAAAATTAGGTACAATAGAGAGTGTAGCCACCACTGCATACCTCGCTCTAATTGGGGGAATGACCACGCCGCGAAAGTCTTTGCGCTTTTTGGTTATCATTTTTTGTTCAAGGAGGAACTGAGATGACAAAAGCAATCCATTCGATTGAATGTATTATTCCCCCGCATATGCATAAGAGCATCATCGAGAACGGCAGTCCCGAGCAGCGAGAGAAAGCGTTGCAATCCTATGCTGCTGATGCAGCCTTGCGGGCGCAACGAGTGGCCTTAACAGAGATGGAACCCCTGGTCAGGCCGTTTTTGGTTGCGGAAAAACAGCGACATATCTATGACGCTCAACATGAGAAGACGCTACCGGGAATCCTGGTGCGCCAGGAAGGAGACCCGCCCACCGGTGATCCGGCTGTCGATGAAGCCTATGACGGCTCCGGCGCCACCTATGATCTCTACAAAGAAGAGTACAACCGCAACTCGATCGACAACAAAGGCATGCGCATGGACTCCACCGTACATTACGATGTCGGCTACGACAACGCCTTTTGGGACGGTCGTCAAATGGTCTACGGTGATGGCGATGAAGATTTACCTCCCGGCGAAAGATTATTCAACCGTTTCACCATCGCGCTTGACATTATCAGCCACGAACTAACCCACGGGGTGACCCAATTTGAAGCCAACTTGATCTATTGGGGACAATCCGGCGCTCTGAACGAATCGTTTTCTGATGTGTTTGGCTCGCTGGTGAAACAACGCTTGCGCAGCCAAACCGCCGATCAGGCTGACTGGATCATTGGCGAGGGCCTCTTCACCGAGAATGTCAACGGCGTGGGAATCCGCTCGATGGCAGCACCGGGAACGGCTTATGACGACCCCGTCCTGGGCAAAGATCCCCAGCCTGCCCACATGGACGACTACGCCGATGTCCCCTACGACAATGGCGGCGTGCATATCAATTCAGGGATTCCCAACCGCGCCTTTTACATCGCCGCCACAGAAATGGGCGGATATGCCTGGGAGAAAGCGGGCCAAATCTGGTACCTCACCTTGCGCGACAAACTCTCTTCGTCGGCCACGTTTGCCGACGCAGCCAACTTGACCTCTCAAGTGGCCGGAGAGCTTTACGGCAGCGGCAGCCTCGAACAACAAGCGGTACGGCTCGGCTGGCAGACCGTCGGCGTGATGGAAGGAGAAAATGGTGGGGACGGATGTCCCCTGGGGCTGTGGAAACTGCTCACCGGCTCGAATGGATGACTGGGAGAAAATTATGAAAATCCATTTTCAACGTACAGGCGGTTTTAGCGGCATGATCCTCTCAAGCGACATCCAGATCGAAGAATTGTCCGACGATGATGCTCAGGAACTGATCAACCAGTTGGTAAACGCCGACTTTTTCAATTTACCCGAACAGATGAGGGCGAGCGGCAGGGGCGTTGATCGGTTTCAATATCAGATCACTGCAGAAACCGAACAAGCATCCCACAGCGTGTCGGTGGATGAATCGGCGATGCCCGAGTCGCTGGAACCGTTGATCAAGAAGCTGATCCGCTTGGCCCGGTCAAGGTGATCCCGCTGTTGTAGCCGTTGGAATCGGCTTGTCGCAAATCTCGCGGCGCGCCGCCATGCAAGTCTTTAATCCTGTGAGGCAGAAGGAGCGCCAAGCGCCCGCATCTTTAACACCGCTTCTGCCAGACTGAAGAGCACGCCGAGAACAAACCAGGCCGTAATCCCCGGCATGTAAGAGAACAGCAACACCTTGGTGGTCTCTGCTCCAGCCTGGGCAACCAACAAGAGGGGAATACCCACCAGGAAGACCACAGGCAGAATCAGGCCGAGAATCAGGCACCATTTGGGCCGCGCGTTGACGCGCCCGCGGGAGAAACGGATCACGTTGCGCACGTGACGGCCAAGATCAAACAAAACCACCACGGTGAGGAGAGCATATAGAACTCGCAAGGCGAGGCCCTGAGACGGCTCTCTACCGAGCAACAAATCGGTCACCCCCGCGCCGATTTCTTCCAGTGCCAGCATCATATGGGCAAGGCTATTCTGATTGATCAAAATAACATAACCGTAGCCCTGTTCGGGCAGTAAGGTGGCGTTGGCCAAAAACGTTTGCACGGCGCCATCGTGCGAGATGACCTCAACGCCGTTGTGCTCGGAGACATCCCAGGCCATGGCATAGCTGCTCTCGATCTCATTGGGCGGTCGATGCATGACAGACACACTCTCAGGGGAAAGAATTTGCCTATCCCGATACATCCCGCCGTTATTCTGGGCGATCAAATAGTGGGTCATATCTTCTGCCGTGGAAATGACGAACCCCGCGGGCAGGTCATAGGCGTAAAACGGCTGCCGCCGCCGAAGTGGAAATCCGAGGGCGACATTGTGTCCCTGTGCTAACCCGGCCTGCTCGGCTTCTTGCCGGGAGACAAATGTATTTTGCATCTCCAACGGGGCAAAGATATAGTCGCGGAGATACGCGCCAAAATCCTGGCCAGAAACGTACTCCACGATCAGGCCAAGGGCGTTGTAATTCAGGTTGAAATACTGGTATTTGCTCCCCACTGGCGCGGTCAATTGCGCGGTCTTCAAATCTCGAACGGTTTCTTCCAGGGTAGTATCTAGTGACAGGTCAGGACGATGGAAGCCAGCATCGGAGAGTCCACTGGTCTGGTTGAGTAGATGACGCACGGTAATCTTCTCGGAAGCCTGCTCATCGGCCACTTGGAACCAGGGGATATAGGTCCGCACGGGCGCGTCCAACTCGACTTCCCCGGCATCGACCAACTGCATCACGGCCAGGGCGGTGAACGATTTCGTCACCGAGCCGATGAAGAAGGGCGTCTGCGGGGTGATTTTCTCTCCATTCCCGGCGTCGCCAAAGCCGCGCAGGTGGACGATTTCGCCGTGATGGGTGATGCCCAGGGCCAGGCCGGGGATGCGATGCCGCCGCATCTGCCGTTCGATGAAAGCGTCGATGGCGTCAAAATCGGGCTGATGTTGAGCTGCCGAAAAAGCGGGGCGGGCAAGCATCAATCCGGCTACAGCCAAGATCTGAACAAGCGCAAACAGCTTTCTAGTTGACACGTTATGCTCCTTTGTTTCCATCTTCAAAACGGGGAAAACATGCCGACAGGATGATAAGGACTGATAGAATCAAGAGCGAACCACCGGCCCAACGAACGGTACCGGGAAAGATCGACGATACGAACAGGTACGGCTGGGCAGCGCTCCAAACCAGGGCAACGAGGATACCAAACCCTGCTGCGGCTCGCAATATTCGCCAGGGAAGCGCAACCGGCGAGAGGGGCGCAAATCTGCGTTTGACGCGGCGCAACCCTTGCACCAGCCGGATCGCTTGCCAAAGTGAAACCAGCCCAATCAAACCAATGATGAATCTTAATCCCGTTGTCGCTGTGGTGATGATGCCAAACTTGATCGAGCCTAACCCGCCCCACTGTGCCCAGTCGGTCAACACCTCAGCAAGAAAGGGCCAACTGCGCTGGCTGTTGGTCAGGATGACAATGCCGTCGCCAGATTGGGGCACAGCGTGGAAGTGGGTCATCCAGCCGTGGCCTTGGCCCCCATGCCAGATAGCTTTGCGCCCATCGGGAAGAGTCTCAATAAAATGACCGAAGCCGTAGGCGTCGGCCACGAAGCCAAAGAGACCGGCAATCTCTACCTGGGGGGTATGCAGCATTTGGATACTGTCTTGATTCAATACGGATTGATCCGGGTAGGAACTTGCCATCTCGGCGCTGACAAAGCGAGCAAGGTCTTCCACGTTGGCAAACAGCCCACCGGATGCTTTGTGCGGGTACACGTACGGCGGAACGGGAGTGCCATCCATTTCATAGCCTATCGGAAGCAAAGTCTGGTAGCTCTCGCGCCAGGTATAACTGGCTTCGTGCATGGCCAGCGGAATCAGGATTTCATCTGCCATGTAGGCGGCAAAATCGCGTCCGGTGACGTCTTCGACAAGCAGCTCAAGCAGATTGAATCCGGGGTTGGAGTAAAGGAATCTCGTGCCAGGGGCTTGAATCAGGTGCGCTTCTTGGGCCAGGTTTTGCCGCAAGGTGGGCATCTCGCTCTCGGGGGGATACTCTTCGCCAATGCTCCCCGGCGGCATCCCCGCAGTGTTGCTCAGCAGCCCTCTGGCGGTCACAGCTTGCTGGTCATAGTCTGTCTCCGGCAACTGCCAATCCATCAGGTAATCCTGCACCGGAGCATCAAGATCAACCAACTCTTGCTCGACCAATCGCATCACGCCCCAGGCGGTCACCGCCTTGGAGATGGACTCCGCCCGGCAAACAGCATCCACCGTCATCTCACGCTCCTGCGTCAGATCGGCATAGCCGTAGGCCTCGGACCAGACCAGCTCCCCATCCTGAATCAAGGCCATGCTCACGCCGGGGATGGCGTATTTCCTCATCAGGGCGGGGACGCGCTCATCAAGATAGACGGTGAAGGTGTCGCGCGAGTCCTGGGAGGTAACCGTCTTTCGGGCACAGCCTGCGCTGATCAACAGGGCCAGTACGAAAAGTGCTGCTGTCACAATGCATCTCGTTTTTCGTAAGGGTTTCATCGTTGTTATCATGTCTCCTTGCCTGCTGCGATGATTAAGAGTTGGGAGCTTTCTTGATAGGGGCTAAAATCATAGTCTCCCCACTCGCTTTCGATGCGAAATCCGGTTTGCGATAACAGTTGATGAACGGCCTTGCGGCTGGTTAGGCCAACCATGCTCCGCTCGCTGATGCGTTCGATCAGGGCGCCGTCTTCATGGATTTCAAAAATGAGCCTGGTTTCTTTTTTCTTGCCGGGAAGAATCTTTCCGCCCACAAAACGGCGGTATTCACGATTTCCGACCTGCACGCTTCCCGCCGGAGAGAGAGGCGAATCTTCCATCAGGCCCAAGAAGAGATCAAAGATCAGTTTTCCGCCTTCGTTCAAGTGCCGCCCGATGTTTTGCAAGGAAGCAATCCGCTCCCCATCGTCCAGGAAGTGATCGAAGCACCCGGAGAGAAAGGCCACGGGGAAGGTGCGCTCACTTGTGAAGGAGCTGGCCTCACCGGCGATGAGTTCGATGTTGGCGGCTGCTTCGGGTTGTTGAGCGAGTTTCTTTTTGAACACTCGCCACATGGCAAGGGAGGGTTCGACACAGCAGACGCGGATGCCGCGCCTGGCCAAGGGTAGGGCAATTCGTCCCGTCCCGGCGCCAATATCGAGTATTTCTTTGGCCTGGGAGGCGTAGTGGTGGAAGAACTCGATATTGGCTTTTTGGTCAAACAGGTCATAGAGATAAGCTGACTTTTCGTAGCCCTCCCTGCTGGCGTTTTCTTTCATTGGTTTTCCCGTTTGAGCCAAGTAGTTCTTTTTTTTGCGATGATCACCCACGGTTTTTGGTCAAGTCGTCGTTCTGCCAGAGAGAAAAAAGCAATCCAAACAAGCCGTAAGCGCCCAAATATAACACGGCGCAACGGAAGGCGAAGACAGCCAACACAGAAGGCTCTGGCCCAAAGCGGAAGAGCGCTACCAGCATCGAACTGGAAATTTCGGCAAGCGCGCCCAGCGGGGGCGCTAACAACAAATAAAGAAACACGATCAGGGCAGCCAGAAAGGTTGCCAATATCTTTGGTTGCAATGATTTTAATGTTTTCATGGTGAATGCCTCCATTTGAAATAGTTTGATGAAAGATACTTGACAATTTTACTTTAAAAAGCCCTCTGGTGAGCAGAAAACAACGATTAGAATCATTCCGATCGGATTTGGGCTACTGCGCCGATCACAAGTCCGAGACATAGTCCGGTACCCGACCATAGCGTTAAATCGCCCGTGATCACACCGATGAGCAAGCCAAGCATAAATCCATAGACCATGTACTTGCCAACATCTACTTCCTCTTTTTTGATCGTTTCGGATTTTTGTAAATGTTGTTCGGTTTTCATCGATACGCTCCTTTATTTCGTAGGCTTCATCGTGCCAAAAAAGAAGCCGCTAGCAATGAGAAAGCCGAGGCATAATGTTCCCCACAAGGGAATTTCCGAGGCGGCTTCGGGGAATCCGGCCATCACCGGCGAGATGGACGCGGCGGTCAACGATAACATGTACACGGCGCCCTTGACGATCATGATGGCGCTAATCACATAGCCCCACGGATGGCGCTGCCACAGCCAGATACCGCCCAGCACCAACCACGGAATCACCATGGAAAAATCCAAAGCCGGCACCACGTTGGTAGGATGATCCGTTTTGAGGACAATTGCCGGGATTTCGCCAGTGGTGACGAATCCAACGAATTGGAGCAAATAGACCGTAGTTAGCCCCAGGGCGACGAAGATCATATAGCCAGCGATCCACTTGACCGGCGTCTTTGAACTGAATTGTTCGCTGATTGCTTCGACATCAAGGTTGATCAGCCCGAAGAGAAGGGCGAAGATGGGAAGCGTGAACAAGGCGACGTAGATCAAGAAAAACCAATTCAGCGCGGCCGCAAACAGAAAAAAGGCGTAGGTATAGAGAATCACATCCAGCGATCCCAGCCAGATCAACTGCGCCCGCTTCGAGCCACACTGCGCCAGAATTAGAGCGATCACCAAAAGGGGAACAGCCACGAACAGCGTAACGGCATCATTGCCCTTCCACACAGCGGTGACAAAAGGATTATCGCGGTATAAATCGTCGAGAAAAAGGCCTCCTGCCGAGGCGACCAGGGTCAAAACGGCAATCAAAACGGAAAGGATCGTGCTGGTTTTGAAGGTTTCAGACATAGGCTACTCCTAGCATAAATTCGTCCAAAGCTGCTTCATCTTGCTTCGATAGAGTCCCATCTCTGGATTTCAGTTCCAGGGAAGGGTCTGCAAACTTACCATCCAACGCTTTATTCATGTTTCTAAACATACTGCCCGTCAGAATTTTATAGGTGGTAAAGAAGCCTAATTTTGCGTTGGGCTTGCTGGGAAGCACGGCGGCGAAATCTTTCCAAACCGCATCTGGATGCTGCAAGATAACCATCAACCCATTGGTCCAACAGCCGAGCAAGACATAATCGGCATCGTCCAACATTTCCTCATGATAGTTTTGAATCGATGATACCTGTACTTCTACATCTTTCATTTCGATATAATTGCCAATCTCTCGAGCATATCTCCCTGTTGTACCTGTTCTGCTGTTGTAAAAAAGAACTGCCTTTTCCATGCTAACATCCTCCATTTCTGTTCTAAAACCAATGATGGCTTCATTCTAAAACGAAATCTCTCCAATGCCATCGGGCAGTTGGAGAGATTTGAACCTGGCCAGATGGCCAGGTTAGCTGATGCTCTTGTTTTCTAAGATGCACACATCTTCCTCATCAGCCAGAATTTTTAAACAAAAACCACTCCAAGTTGACCCTGGAGTAGTTTTCTTCATTGAATTCTTATGCACAAAACAAGGTGGACTGATGCCTGAAAGGTAACGCCTTGTTATTTTCGTTTAGCAGCTTAACAAACTATACCCACCCACGAGACTGGCAAGTCCTCGCAACCCGATCGACAGAAATCATGTAAGCTGCATCACGCATGTAGAGATCGTTGGCTTGAGCAAAGTCGCTCACAGCGAGATAGGCATCGGTCATCTTGTCATCGAGCTTCTCGAGGACCTCATCTTTTGGCCAGTAATAGTTGAGGTTGCATTGAACCTGCTCGAAATAGCTGCACGTCACGCCACCGGCATTGGCCAGGAAATCTGGGATCACCAGAATCCCGCGGCTCTTGAGAACCTTATCGGCGTCAGGCGTTGTCGGTCCATTTGCGCCTTCCGCGATGATCTTCACTCCCGGCTGAATCTTTTCTACGGTCTCGCCGGTAATCTGGTTTTCGAGCGCAGCGGGAACGAGCAAATCGACGTCTTGTTCAATCCAGGCATCCCCAGGCAGCACATCATAGCCCATGTCTTTGGCTTTATCTTTATCGATCTCGCCAAAATGGTTGGTGATTGATCTCAACTGATCCAGATTGATGCCATCTTCTTTGCAATAAGCATAGGCTTGTTGATCTTGATGGTCCCAGCAGGAAACGCAGGTCGCGGTGCCGCCCATCTGATTGTAGAGTTCAATGGCATATTGGGAGACATTCCCAAAGCCCTGAAAACTGGCGGACGTTTCAGCAATATCGATCTCTAATTCCTTCATCGCCTCACGGACGGTGATCATCACGCCATAACCGGTGGCCTCGGTCCGCCCAAGGGAACCACCCATGCCGACCGGCTTGCCGGTGATCACGCCCGGCTTGTGCTTGCCGACAATCGCTTCGTATTCGTCCATCATCCACAACATGTGTTGGGCGTTGGTCATCACATCGGGGGCGGGGACATCCAAATAGGGGCCGATGTTCTTGACAATTTGCCGCACCCAGCCGCGGCACAGGCGCTCTTGCTCCAGGGCGCTTAAATCGTGAGGGTCGCAGATGACCCCACCTTTACTGCCGCCCAGCGGAATATCCACAACGGCGCACTTCCAGGTCATCCACATCGATAAAGCCCGAACGGTGTCGATGGTTTCGTGGGGGTGGAAACGAATACCGCCTTTTCCCGGCCCGCGAGCATCGTTGTGTTGAACACGGAACCCGCGAAAAACTTTCACGCTGCCATCATCCATGCGAACGGGAATACTGAACTGATACTCCCGCAAGGGATTCCGCAGCAGATCGCGAGTCGCCTGATCAAGTTCAAGAAGATCGGCGGCGTTATCAAATTGCTTTTGCGCCATCTCGAACGGATTAAAAGCCTTTTCTTTCATTGGTAATCTCTACCTCCATTTCTCATTCTCCTAAATTAAATTCAACCCACTCCAAGTTTGATTTGGAGCAGCTCAAGTTCCTAGAAACGAAAACAAGGCCTTAGGTGGAATGTCGGTTCCCAGATCGTCAATCTCGAAGCCAGCTCCTTTCCACTTCATTGTCACAAGATTCTTTCCAGTTCGTAAATATCTTTCAGGGCCATTAAGGTACTCCGCGGTTGTAATTTCGTCAATATGACATTTGATCAAACCCTGGCTGCCAAAAGAGATGATGATCCCATTTTGCCAGCTCTAACAGCAGCACTGAAATTAGCTCATTCGCCAAACGTTTGCTCCCCACCCTTTGTCGCCCCAATATTTGACGGGATCAAATGGCAATGGCAGCGATTGCCCTAGAAGAATGGGAAAGAAAAAGCCATTGGAAGTGCCGAGATTTCCATCCCCCATTTGTGGGGAACGAGAAAAGCCCACATTTTGTCAAAGGGTTCCATACACCCGATGAATCTCCCGGGCCCAAGAGGGGAGGCGGTTTGTCGCCCTTGCCAACGGCACGTTATACCGAAGCGATGCTATATTCTCGCTGACAAATCTTACCTTAAATTATTCCACTGCTGCTGCTTCCTCTGACCAGGAATGTTGGCAGGCTGAGCAGGTGTATTGATAGGTCATTGATTTACCTCGTGAAGCAAGCGTGCGACGGATTCGATTGATGCCATTAAAAATAGCGCCCAACCCACCGAAGAGAGCGACAAAGGCTATTGGCAGATTGATGGTCGTGGTTACCTTCGTCCCCCCCCATAGCTGACGCATTCAATGATAATGCCTTCAAAATCACAAGAAGCATCGCCAAAGGCAGGGATGGTAATTGCCAGGACATAAACGCAAGCACCAATGCCGAGGACGATACCGCCAATCGCTGAAACAAAAGCAAAACTGATATCACTCTCCCCTTCGATCCTTTCGCCCGTCGATTCATCGACATAGAAGGCTTTTGTTACGGGGTTCTTCTTGCTACATTCGGGACATTCGCTCTTCTTACGACTGATCGATGTTCCAATATAGGCTAAGGCTAATGCCACAATAAAAACTGTTCCAAAACATCCTAGCAAAGTGGTCACTGTGCTTGACATAATATTGTTCCTTTCATCAATACCTTCACGAAAAAAGTTACCAGATCAAGCGAACGCAACAAGACTACCAACAAAACAGTTTCTGTGAAATTTGAAATGTGACGCTGTCAATCTACATTTTTCTCATCATGTTTACCAGTTTTTCGGCTTCGTCAATGGCGCTCGTGAAAGAATCGCGAGTGACATGCCGAAGCGACTCCGTGCCGCCGGGATGACCCGGCCCTGGCAAGACAAGCTTCGCCTGGCCCCACATCTGACGCAGTTCAGATTCCTGAGCATTTGTTCCGGCAATGCGGTGGGCCTCTATAAAGTCGTCGAATTCGAATTCACCGCATCGATCGAGATATCTAACTGCCTTCTTGAAGTTTTTTATCTTTTTCTTTGTGTCCCTGATTATGCTTTTCACGGCATTCTCCTTCTTGATGGATCAAGTCGTATAAATCAAAATACGGATATCCATTATCGTCAGAATGATCGGCGCATTTCAGCGAGTTTTGACAACGATTGTGTCCGCCCAATCATCGTGCCAGCATCCCCGTGCCCAGGTACTGTCTTCATTGTTGATGCGAAAACCGCTCAATGCTTCAAAAGGAACAAAGCGAATCAGCGTACGTAATGCGATCTTTCCTGCACTCGGCTTCTCACCTTCTCGATTGACAACTTTGGTCCCGGTGATGAATTTACCCACTGTTCTGCCGAAGGCCAATTCAAGAATAAAGTAATAAAGAAACCACCATCCAAGGAGGATCACTACCAGCAATTCTAAATATAGGCTGATTTTTGAAGCAAAAGTACCCAAAGGCAAAAAT
>CAZXXW010000029.1:18244-26030 GCA_964644835.1 uncultured Anaerolineales bacterium | reverse complement strand
TCATACCCAATCGGAATACAGCGCCGGTTATTGCACCTTTGGTGGTAATAACCCTTGCAATCAAATGTCCCAGAGTTTATGGAATAGTTTGCCCAATGGTACTTACACAATTCGGGCGCAGGCTCGTGCTAATGATGGCCGTTACTCAGTTTGGGATGAAGTCGATTTTATTATCGATAAACCGCCAACACCGACCTCGACAGAGACCGAAATTGCAACAGATACGCCCACACCGGCTCCCTCGCGCACACCAGCTTGTGGGCCTGAAAATCCCAATTATCCTTGTTTAACTCCTCCATGGTAAACGAATAACCGAAATTCCATCCCAATATATCAAAAGGCGCACTCGGCTCAGGTGAGCGGGTGCGCTTTTTTCATCCTGAAGTTCCTGTCAATCCTGACAAAGCCGTCTTCTACTCCCCAAACTCTAATTCGAAATCGACCTCCTCATCCCAGCCGTTAGCCGTCTCCAGCGAGATGTCGCCGAACAGGCTCTCTTGTTGGGCGCGGACGAAATGGCGTTTGACCAGTTCGAGCATCGCCAGGAAGGTGACGACCACATCCAGGCGGGAGTGGCTTGGCGCCAATAATTTGCTGAAGTTGACCCGCGTCTGCATCCGCAAGGTATCGACGATCGAGCGGATTTTCTCCCGGATCGTGATCCGGGGCGCAGCGACCACCGTCCCCAGGGCGGGTTGGTCATGTTCCTTGGCGAAGACCTCTTTGGCCAGTGCGACCAGATCGGCCAGGCCGAAATCCTGGAAGTCGACCTTGTCATCGACTTTGGGCGGCGCGGCAACCCGCAGATAGGTCCGCAGCCCGGCTGATTCGCGCCTCTCGAGTTGGTCGGCGATCTCCTTATAGCGCTTGTAGGCGATCAGTTGGCGGGCCAGCGCCTCGCCGGGGTCTTCTTCGCCCTCCTCCCGGGCAGGGGGACGCGGCAAGAGCACCTCCGATTTAATCTGGAGCAATTTGGCCGCAATAACCAAAAACGCCGAGACCTCCTCCGGGACTTGACTTTCCAACCCCCGAATGTGGGCCAGATATTGGTCTGTGACTTGAGCGAGGGCCAACTTGGTGATGTCCAGTTCGGCCTGCTCGATCAGTTGAAGCAGCAAATCCAGGGGGCCCTCGAAGACGGGCGTGACCACCTTGTAATCGCTGATTTGTTGGCTGGCGAAGTCGAATTTCATGCCCGCGATTATACCTGAGATAACGTTTCACGACCAAGGCAAAAAGTTTACAACAGCAATTCTGATTAACGTCTTTGGCGAACCTTGTTCCAGTCTACAGCCTCCGTTGTCGTAAACATTGTTGATAAAATTCTTACACGATGTTAACAGCCTTCCAAGAAAGGTCTGGTTTAATGGTAAAAGGTATTTAGTTCGGAAGGTCTCACCGCCGAGACGCCGAGTTCGCAGAGATTTTTTTCTTCGTCTCTCTGCGGTGGAATCGTTTTCAAGGAGGAAGCATGAACGAAGAAAGGACCGTGATCGCCGATTGGCAAGGTGGCAAGGCCTTCATCGGCCAGAATGAATCCGGCGCCAAGGTCACGATGGGCACCCTCGGAAATGGCAGCGATGTCTCTCCGATGGAGCTGTTGTTGATGGGCTTGGCCGGATGCACGGGCATTGATGTTGCCCTCATCTTGGAGAAAAAACGCCAATCTCTCGCCGATCTGCGTGTTGTCGTCCGCGGTAGGCGCGCCGAAGAGCATCCCCGCGTCTATACCCATATCGAAATTGAATATCTGCTCTGGGGCGAGGACCTCAGTGAAAAGGCGATCCGCCAGGCTATCAACCTTTCCGAAGAGAAATATTGCTCTGCCAGCTCCATGTTAGGCCAGCGAGCAGAGATTAGCTCGACATATCGAATTTTGTCCCCCGGCGAAAAATGAATCAAGCCAAAAAAATCTGGGACAACTTACGACTTTGCTGAAGAAAAGTTAAACTCACCGCGGAGTCACAGAGCACGCCGAGTTTTAAAAGATTACTGATAGTACCTTTTCATTTTTATTAAGTTTTAGCGCAAACCTTAAAATCAGTTCTCTGTGTTCTCCGTGTCTCTGCGGTGCAACAATAAAATCTTGATTTTTTAGGAGACTGGGAATACTGGGGATTTTCCCGGTTTCCTAAAAAAACGAAAATGATTCTAATAGGAGATAACGATGATTGATGAACCCATTCATGTTAGCGATGATGCCTTTGAAAAAACTGTCCTAAAATCTGACCTGCCTGTTGTGGTCGATTTCTGGGCCCCGTGGTGCGGCCCTTGCAAAATGATCGCCCCGATTCTAGATAAATTTGCCGAGGAATATGCCGGCAGATTGATCGTCGCCAAAGTGAACACCGATGAGTATTCCAAATGGGCGGGCGAATACAACGTTCAAGGGATTCCCAATATGTTGTTCTTTGCCGATGGCAAAGTCGTCCACCGGCAGATGGGCGCCCTCCCCGAGCCGATGTTGCGCAACGTGATCGACCAGTTTCTCAACGTAGCCGAACAAAACGGCGAATAACGAGAGTGATGAAAAAGCTCTAGCGCAAAGGGAATCAAAAAGACGCAGAGATTTTTTCTCTGCGTCTTTTCTGTTGGTTCGTCAAATTGAAGAGAGCCTTTCATCGCAAAGGGAGATAACGTATTTGTCCTTCCCATTCATCCTCAAGGCTATATTCTGCCAACAAAAGGATGTCTTCGATGGCCTTTCCAATCGATACGCCTCGTCCTACTTCAAAAACTCCGGGCATAGGTTTCCCTTCTCTCACCCGCTGGTAAGCATAATCTGTGATCGTGGAAACATCATGCGTCAGCAGAAAACGTTTTTCTTGAGCCGCCCATTCTAAAACGGTGGGATCATCTTGTCCGGATAACCCTACATCTTGAATGCGCACGATATCCAAATCAGCGTTACGCCGGATAAGCCCGCGCAAGATGTCATTGTTGAAGTTCTCGTCTGCTGCAAGGCGGAGCATATGCTAGCCGCTTATTCTTCTTTGCGTGCTAATAAACGGTCACGGATACCCTCAGGATCAAATCGAATTTCATTTTCTTGCCTCGTTTTTTGAGCTTCTTTTCTTCGGCGCTGCAAGTAGTGATTTACTTTTTCCCTTTGATCTAAGTAATATCCAATCACGGAATAGATATCGGGGAGCGTTAGAGAGGGATATTGTTGGGCTATTTCCTCTGCGGTCGCGCCCTCCAAAAATGCTTCGATGACCGTATCTAGCGTAACACGGGTTTCGCCTATTCGCACAACGCCGTCGGCATCTACATCAAGGGGGATGGGTTGCGTTTCAATTACAAGAGTCATGATGCCTACCTCCGTTAACAGGATTGTATAAAATCATCTTGATCTTGTCTATCGGTATTTTCATTATCTCCGTCGGATGTCCGCTCCCAAACGCCCCAATTTCTCCTCGATGCGTTCGTAGCCCCGGTCGATTTGACCGACGTTGCGGATCACCGATTCGCCGTGCCCCGTCAGGGCGGCCAGCACCAGCGCCAGCCCGGCGCGGATGTCGGGGCTATCGACGGTTTCGCCGATCAACTCGCTGGGCCCCTGGACGATGCAGCGGTGCGGGTCGCAGAGCACAATCTGAGCACCCATCATCGAGAGCTTGTCGGTAAAATACATTCTCCCCTCGTACATCCAATCGTGAAATAAGACCGTCCCCTTCGCCTGGGTAGCCACCACAATGGCAATGCTCATCAAGTCGGTGGGGAAAGCGGGCCAGGGCATCACCGTGATCTCGGGGATCGAATCGCCGATGTCGGGCCGGATGGCAAGTTCCTGCTCCGCCGGGACGATGATGTCCTCACCCTCAACCTGCCAGTCCACCCCCAGGCGGTTGAACACCAGCCGGACCATGTTGAGATACATAGGCCCCGCATCCTTGATCCGGATCGAGCCGCCTGTGACCGCTGCCGCGCCGATAAAGCTGACCACTTCGAGATAATCTGGCCCGATGGTGAACTCGCCGCCCCCCAGCTTGGAGACTCCCTCGATATGCAGCGTGTTCGAGCCGATGTTGCGAATCTTGCCGCCCAGCGCGTTGATGAAGCGGCATAATTCCTGAACATGAGGCTCGGAGGCCGCATTTCGCAGGATTGTCTCGCCCGAGGCGGTCGCCGCGGCCATGATCGCGTTTTCGGTGGCCGTGACGCTGGCCTCGTCGAGCAGAATATCGTCCCCGCGCAGGCCGTTCGCCTCGAAGTGGAAGACTCTTTCCCGGTTGTCGTAAGCCACAGCGGCGCCCAGAGCTTCCAGGGCGAGGATGTGGGTGTCGACGCGCCGCCGCCCGATGATGTCACCGCCGGGAGGGGGTAGGTGTAGCTCTCCGGCGCGGGCGAGCATCGGCCCGGCCAGCAGAATCGAAGCCCGGATGCAGCGACACTGCTCCGGGTCGAGATCGGCTGGTTGGACTTTTTGGGCATGAATGCGCCAGCTATGGTTGCCGGCGGACTCGACCTCCACCCCGAGACTCTTGATTAGATTGCGCATAGCCAAAACGTCTTTAATCAGGGGAACGTTGTGCAGCACGATTGGCTCATCGGTGAGCAGGCAGGCCGCCAGGAGTGGCAGGGCTGCGTTTTTGTTGCCGGAGGGGGTCACTTCACCGTGAAGCGGTACGCCTCCTTGAATGATGAACTCTTCCATGATGCGCTCCATATTTCATTAACATTCTTAACGCAGAGTCGCAGAGTTATCTTTTTTCTCCGAGCCTCCGCGTTAAAGCTTTTTTTATGATAGCGTGACGATATCACCGCGGCTCAACCCTAACATCTCCGCGGCGCTTTGGCCGTTGGCGGCGATTTCGATCAGGCCGCTGCTGCCGATGATTGCGGCGCACTCTCCATCGGGGATGGCTGCAAAGGTGCGCGCCCAGGGCAGCTCGGTTCCATCGGGCAGGTGCAGCCGGGTGGATTCCGGGTCGATCTCCAGGCCAGGGGTGACCCCAAGCCAGGGTGTCAGGCGCAAATGGCCGTTCTCGAGGCGTCGGAATTGCCCCAGGCTGGTCAGCAGGTTGCCGAAATGATCGGCGTGGAGGATCTCGCCGCGCAACGTGCCCCCGGGACCGGTATCGAGCAGCGGGTCCGGGAGCCTGATCGGGTCGGGGATCGCTTCGCCAAACGCCGGGCCGGGGATCCCCTTCCAGGCGTAGGCTGCTCCCGGGGCGAAGATATCCCGCCCGTGAAAGGTCGTCCCCGGATCGGGCAGAGCATACTCGGGGTTGCTTAACTCCCATCCCCGGGAATCGTCATCAGCGATGAAGCTGAACACCCCGTTATCGGGCCCGATGAAACGGTGGCGCCCGGAATCGAGCAGCATCGCCTTGCGGGAGGTACCCACGCCGGGGTCGACGACGACCAGGAAAACACTATCGTCGGGGAAATAGTCTACCGCCTGCCACAGGGTCATCGCGGCGCGCTGAATGTCGCCCGGCGGAATCTTGTTGGTCAAATCGATCAGCGGGGCAGAGGGGCTGATCATGGCGACGACCCCCTTCATGATGCCCACAAAAGGGTCGCGGTCGCCAAAGTCGGTCAGAAAAACGATAGGTGCAGACATGCTGAAATTATAGTATGGCTTGCGCTTCAATGCATCTCTTCTTCGTTGTATAATGGTGACGGCTCAGCCAGCGTTGGTTGGCGGCGGATAATTCGAATTTGATTAGGAATCTGGGAAGGCTTGCATTTCCTGTCTTCCTGGTTTCCTCAGAAAAAGGACATCATATGGTCATCATCGTTATTTTGCTCGGTTGGCTGGTGGGGCTTCTTGTCAATTACCTGGCCGATATCTTGCCGGTGGAGCGCGCCTTGACCAGCCCGATTTGCGCTGCCTGTCACCGTGAGCAGGCCTGGTTCGATTACCTGATCTGGCCGCGGCGTTGCCCCCATTGCGGGAAAAAACGCTCTCTACGGATTTGGCTGGTTGAGGCTGTTTTCATCGCCGTCAGCCTGTGGTTGTGGATCGCCCCGCCGGAGGGTATGCCCTATCTCGTTGGGATGGCGCTGATGGTCTATTTCGGCACCGTCACCGTCATTGATCTGGAACACCGCTTGATTCTCCATCCCGTCAGTCTGGCCGGTGCTTTGTTGGGCCTGGGATTTGGACTTTGGCGCCATGGTCTGACCTCTACCTTGTTAGGCGGCGCGGCGGGATTCATTTGTATGTTGCTCCTGTACCTGTTAGGGGGACTCTTCATCCGCTGGCTGGCGAAACTGCGCGGCCTGGACACCGACGAAGTCGCCCTCGGCTTCGGCGACGTGACTCTCTCCGGCGTTCTTGGCTTGATGCTCGGCTGGCCCGGCATCGCTGCCGGTTTGATCCTGGCGATTCTCCTCGGCGGCCTGGTCAGCCTGCTCTATTTGCTCGTCATGGCCCTGCTGGGACGCTACCGCGCCTTCACCCCGATCCCCTACGGCCCCTTCCTGATCGCCAGCGCGGTGGCGTTGTTGTTTTTCAAGAATATTTTTGTAGGCTTGTCTTCTTTTTAACTGTGAGGTGACAGTCACTTCCAAAGTGACTGTCACCTTTGCATTCCATCACTCAGCAGCCTTACAAACCGCGCAACTCCCAGGATGTTATCCTCCAGATTCTGCAAAATTCGCTTGAGCCTTATCACGGTTGGGGGTGGGTCTTTCGGCTGGGAACGTTAGGCCTGATCGCCTTGGTCGCCTTTCGTCCTGAACGGGCTGGCCGGGTAGTCGCAGCCTATTTTGGCCTCAATTACTTGTTCATCGCTGGCCTTCAGACCACGGCCCATACCCGCCAATACGGCTTTGCTATTCACACCGGAGAAATGGTTGCTGTGGCGCTTTTGGGCTTGATCTGGCTATCTGTAGCTTGGCGAGATAAACTTGAGGCCTCGTTTGAGCAGATACCTGGATGGCGTTGGGTCTTGCTGCCGTTTGCTTTGCTCGTATTTTGGTCCCCCTTCGCAGTGGTGGGCGATTGGGTGGGTTGCATTTTCCCCTACTGGTGATTCCCGTGACTGCTTTGGTACGCTCACACCGCAGCCGGGCTAAAATGGAAATGAAAGAGAAAAAAGGATGAAAGTATGGAATCAAAACCTATTCAAGCCATCCGTTGGGTTGCCAGAATTAGCGCAGCCATCACGGCTGGGTTGATTTTGCTTCTTTTCGTTGGCGAGGGCATTGCTGATGGCATAGGCCCCTTGTCGCGTTTGTCCCCCCGTGAAGCCTTGATGATGGTTGCTTTCTTCGCTGTTTGGTTAGGGCTGATCCTCGGTTGGAGGTGGGAATTGCTTGGCGGCTCTCTCAACGTTATGGGCTTGATCGCTTTTTACTTGCTCGATTTTCTTTTTTCTGGCACCTTTCCGCGCGGGCCCTATTTTCTCCTCTTGGCCTCTCCAAGCGTTTTATTTTTGTATGCTGGTTGGCGTGAAAAAAGAATCAAAGCGGAGTGAAATAAACGCCCGTTCAAAAAATATGCTGCTCCGGATACGTTTCTAGATAATCCAGGACATACGCCAAAATTTCATCGGGTTTGAAGAAATCTGTGTCGATATATAGGTCGGCATACTGGAAGGCGTGCTGGAGCCGTTTTTGTTGCTTCAGGTATTCGCTCTCTTTCCAATCGAAACCCTTGCGTTTTTTCGTCAGGGAAAACGAGATTTCCAGATAGATGAGAATGTCCGGGTCGACGAGCTTTTGCCACATCGAGGGGGAATGGGAATGCTCCTGGGCGATGTGATGGACGTCGTAGCCGCGCTCCCTCAACCGGCTGACAAGTTCTGATTTGCCGGAGCCGCAAGCACCAACA
>CAZXXW010000029.1:0-18234 GCA_964644835.1 uncultured Anaerolineales bacterium | reverse complement strand
TTCTTTAGGATTCATCGCTAGATTCTATCATCACGCCGGGTTTATCCCTTGTTGCATTGGGCTACGTCGCTGATCTCTTTAGGACCGCCGAGGATACCCAGACAATCGCCGCTCTCCACGCGCCGATCAGGGAGCGGGTGGAATTCGGATTCTGTGTTCCGCAACAACACCACGCTGACTTTGAAGTCCCTTTCAATGCTTTCCACAGTGCGATCAATCAAGCTGGACTGTGGTAAAACAGAGATGCTGGCCAGGCTCAAGGCTTGGCCCTCCACTGTGATCGGGCGGGTCATGTCCAACCCCCTACAATGGCGCCAAGAAAAACCAGCAGCGGTCCCTGAAATTCTCGAAAAAGCAAGCCGCTATCGCGCACCGTGGCGCGAACTCTTCTCCACTGCTGGCTGTCTGGCGAGACCTTCATGGCCAAACGGGTAATTCAGCCGTCATTCTACGAATCAGATTTTTGGGAGCGAATGGTTCGTCATCTTCGGATGAGACGATCCGCAAGACGACGACGCTGGTATCATCAACAGGGCGATTTTGATCGAGTTTGAGGGCATGCTTGAGGAACGAATCGGCGATGAAGCGGGGAGATGGCGTTTCGTTTTCCAGAGTGGATTGCAAGCAGGTGACAAAGTCGATGCTTTGACCGTCGCGAGACCCGGCGTGCAAAATGCCGTCGGTGAAAACGACCACCGTCAGGCCTGGTTTTAACTCCACCTCGTTGATCACCGGACGAATGTCGCGGTAATTACCGATTGGCATGCTCTCTTCGTTCAGCAAGACGATGTTTTCCTCGCGGGCCAGCAGCGCCGGAGCCGGGTTATTGCGTGTAATCACCAGCGTATCGGTCATCAGGTCGGCCGAGAGGATGTTCAACGTGGCCGAAACTTTTCCACCTCGTTCCGTAAACAGCGCGTCGGAGGCTGCGCGCGCGGCAGCACCATCTCTGACGCCATCGGCCAACAAGGAGAGCACCTTACGCACAACGAAGGAGGAGCCCCACTTGGCGCCTCTGCCCGAACTTTGTCCATCTGCCATCACAATCGAGATACCCCCGTTGGGGCGCTCGATCATTTCGACAGTGTCGCCACTTGTCGATGTGGCGTATTTTTTAATCTTGGCAACAGCAGCTTGTACTTCCATGCTTGAATTGTACAATAGTTACAGGATTGGGTAAAGTGAGAGGACGAGATTTGCAATTACATGTGTTCCATGATCGCCACCAGAAAGATTCTTGCCAGTGTGAGGAAGATGAAGAAACCAAGACTGTCGGTCGCCGCGGTGACCAACACGGTGGATGCCAGCGCCGGGTCTTGGCCGATGGACTTGAGCAGCAGGGGAGCGAGGGTGCCGACAATGCTTGCAACTAACATGTTGCCGATCAGCGCCAATCCGAGCACCAGCCCCAGGTAAGGATTGTTTTGCCATATACCCACACCGGCACCAACAATCAAGCCGATGATGCTGCCTTGCAGAAATCCGACCCACATCTGGTGGAGCAAGATTTTCCAGACCCCCTTGGTTTCAAGTTTTTCAAGCGCCAAAGCGCGCACGATCATGGCGACGTTTTGGCTGGCAGCATTGCCGCCTTGTGCGGCAACTACCGATTGGAAGAAAGCCAGTACAGCAACCTGAACGAATAGATCGCCAAAATTGCTGATCACCCACGCGGCAAATAAGGCTGTGACCGTGTTTAGCAAAAGCCAGGGCAAACGACCCTTGAGTTGTTCGCCGACAGAACTCTCTGGGGCCAGATCTGCGTCCGCCACGCTGGAGAGGCGATAAATGTCTTCCGTCGTTTCCGCCTCGATGACATCGAGAATATCATCGTGGGTAATCACGCCCAGGATGCGATCATCTTCGTCGAGAACCGGCAAGGCTGAAAGATCGTAGTGGGTCATCATCCGGGCGGCATATTCCTGGTCGGCTTTCGCTTGAATGTAGATCACATCCCGGTCCATGATCGCGCCGATGGACATATCTGGCTCGTTGGTGACCAGTTCGCGCATCCCCACAACCCCGTTAAGATGTTGGTCTTCATCGACGACGAAAAGATAGTAGGGCACGTCATTCTCGATGGAGACTTGGCGTAGATGTCTGATGGCGTCTTCGACGCTGGTATCGGGTTGGAGGCCAATGAACGCCGTCGTCATCCGCCCGCCCGCGGTATCATCCGGATAAATGAGCAGCGGAAGGATGTCTTCGGGCTCATCCATATGGTGAAGAACGCGCTCCGCTTTCTCCGGGCTGATGTCTCCAAGCAAGTCGGCGGCCTCGTCGGGATCCATCTCGTCGAGTACGTCGGCCAGGCGCTCCATCGTCAGGCTTTCGGCAGGCCCGACGGTCTCGTGGTCCTCCAACTCGTCGAAGAGATCGGCTATTTTGGGGACATCGAGCTTGCGCAGGAGCTGGTTTTGCTCGTTTTCTTCAAGCTGTTCGAACACGTCGGCGCGATCGGCGGGATGCAGCCGCAAGAACATGCGCGTGCTCTGGTCAGAGTGTCTGACCTTGAGTGCCTTTTGAATTAATTCGATGATTGGGGTGAGCTTCGAACGTTTAGGCATTTTCTTCCCTTTCGGATCATTCTGCGTGCTCGATGCTGATGCCTTGATCTGAAAGCCATTCGATGGCCTCGTCGATCGAATCCGAAGAGCCTGTCAACTGAATTTCGACCCAGCCCTCGTGGGGTGAAACCTGGGCTCGCAGAATATTGACCGTCAGTTCGTAGCGGCGAATTAATTGGTTGATCACGGGGACATCCAGGAGGTGGGGGGGATAAACAAGGCGGATAATTTCTTCGGTCATCGTCTCGCTCCTGTGAAAATTTACAGAATCAAAAACTTGTTTGCATTGTAGCACGAAAACAGGTTCAAGCAGCTTATCTTTTCCCCCTGAAAAGCTGCGTGATGTTAGTTCCGCTCGTCGTGTTGAGCCAGTTGCCCGCAACCGGCCTGAATATCGACTCCGCGTCTCAGGCGAATGGTGCTTGTGATGCCACGCTCATGCAAGATGCTTTGAAACCGCTCGGCGCGATCGCGTGATGACGCTTCGCCCTGATACCCCTGGGTGGGATTCAACGGAATCAGATTGACATGCGCGAGCATCCCTTCGAGCAGCGAAGCCATTTTTTGAGCTTGTTCGATCGTGTCATTGACGTTGTCGATCAGGGCCCACTCGAAGGTGACGCGCCGATTTGTGGCCTGGATATAGTCCCGAACCGCGGCCATGACCGCGTCGATAGAATACTTGCGGTTGATCGGAATCAGCGTCGAGCGGAGCGCATCATCCGCGGCGTGCAGCGAGATAGCCAGGTTGACCTGCAAATTCTCCTCCGCCAGGCGACGGATCCCCGGCACGATGCCCACCGTGGAGATGCTGAACCGCCGCGCTCCCAGGTTCATCCCTTCCGGGTGGTTGAGCCGCCGGATCGCCTCCAGGGTGGCGTCGTAATTCAGAAACGGCTCCCCCATGCCCATGACAACGACGTTGGTCACTCGCTCTCCCTTGGCGGCGATTTTGCGGGCATAGTGGACGACCTGCTCGACGATCTCGCCGCTGCTCAGATCGCGTCGCAGGCCCATTTGCCCTGTGGCGCAAAACGTGCAGCCGATCGCACATCCCGATTGACTGGAGATGCACAGCGTCTCCCGCCGTCGATAGCTCATCCACACGGTTTCGATCGCGTAGCCATCGGGAAGATGAAAAAGCGTCTTGTGCGTTTTGCCATCACCGGATTCGCGCTCGCACACCGCTGTCAGATGGCTGAAGGCGAAATCTTCGGCCAGGCGCTCGCGCAGCGCTTGCGGCAGCGGGCTGAAGTCCTCCGGCTTGGCCCAGAGACTTTGGTAAAGTCCCTGACAGATTTGATCGGCGCGGTAGCTCGGCTGGCCCCAGGTTTTCATCAGGGCGCCAAACTCGGCCAGAGAGAGATCGTAAATGAGACGTTTTTGCTTCATACCAGACCTATTCCAGAAGGGTGAGAAGATGCTTCAAGTCGTCAGCGATGATGTCCGGGGCCGGTTCCCCTTGCGCTGCTTGCTCGGCTGTGCTTACCCCGGAGAGCACCAAAGCGGTGAGACATCCGGCCCGCTGCGCGCCGGCGATGTCCGTCTCCAGCCGGTCGCCGACCACGAGAGTCTTTTCAGGGGTCGTTCCCAGCCGCTCTATCGCTACTTGGAACATCGCCGGTTTTGGCTTGCCGATAATTGTTGGAGTCACCTCGCTGGCCGCTTCCAGCGCCGCCAGAATCGCGCCGGCACCGGGTGCCAACCCCTCCGGCGTGGGAAAAGTCTTATCAGGATTTGTGCCGACAAACTCGGCGCCCGAGCGGATCAGCATCGTCCCTTGTTTTAGTTTTTGATACGTTAAATGGCGATCGAAGCCAGCCACAACGGCAAGCACGTCGGAGCTAGCCATCTGAAACCCCCGTTTGTTCAGCGCGGTGAAGATGCCATCCTCCCCGATGATATACACAGCCCCCCCATCGGGATACTGCTGGCTTAAATAGTGCGCCGTCGCTTCCGATGAATTGATCACTTGCCAGGTCTCGACCTCAACGCTGTGGTCTTGAAGCCGACGGACATATTGCTCTGGCGACCGGCTCGAATTGTTGGTTGCCATCATCACCCGCCAGCCTCGCTGATCGATCTCTTCCATGATTGGTGCAAGTGGGTTGATCAATTGCTCGCCTCGCCACAGCACGCCGTCCATATCCAGAATCAACGCTTGTATTTTCTCTGCTTGTAATTTCGTCATCACACTTTCCTTGATCCGCTTCCGGCGGCATCCGCGCCGCAATTTCTACCCTTGACATAAAAAGGCCGGACGCGACAATGCTCCTCCGGCCTTTGGTTTGCAAATCTTGATTGAGACGAGTTTGGTTACTTGGATGTTTCCAGAACCTCGTCGAGGATGCCGTATTCTTTGGCATCTTCGGCGTTCATCCAGAAATCACGCTCGGTGTCTTTCTTGATTTTCTTGACATCCTGGCCTGTATGGCGAGCAAGGATATCGTTGAGACGTTGGCGTAGCCTGAGAATCTCCTGGGCTTGAATTTCGATATCGGTGGCCTGACCTTGGGCGCCGCCAACGGGTTGATGCATGTGAATCGTTGCGTGGGGCAGGGCGTAGCGTTGGCCCTCGGCGCCGGCAGTCAGCAGCACTGTGCCAAACGAGGCGGTCACACCCACGGCAACCGTGCTGATCGGGTTGCTGATCATTTGCATCGTATCGTAGATGGCTAAGCCCGAATAGACCTGGCCGCCCGGCGAGTTGATGTACATTTGAATAGGAGCCTCACCGTCTTCTTTGTTCAGGTACAACAGTTGGGCCACGATGATGTTGGCAATCTGATCGTCAATCGGGGTGCCCACAAAGACGATCCGGTTTTTGAGCAACAATGAGAAAATATCGTAAACGCGCTCGCCGCGCCCGCTGCTTTCAATAACTCTTGGGATTAGGGATTGGGGGATGTTCATGTTTCCTCACTTTCTTCGGGTTTTGAATCTTGTTCATCAACGGGAGCAGCTTCCTCTCCATTGTCCGTTGCTCCCTCTTCAGGGACAGATTCTTGTTCCGCTGCTTCTGTTTCCTCCTCCGATTCGGACTGCTCTTCTTGATCGGGGTCCAAATCCCCCTTGGCAATCGCAGTCAGATACTTGACCGTCTTGTCCATGATCATGTCACTGGCGACCATGGATGCAAAATAAGCCATGCGGCCATCTTCCTGGGCCTCTCTGATCTGCTGAGGGGTCATATCCGCGGTGGCCGTTTCGATGGCATCGTTGAGCGTTTCGTTAAGCACCTCAGTGTCAGGCTCTATATCCTCCTGGTCAGCGATTATATGCAGCACCAGGGTTCGCTCTACTTTTTTGACCGCCGACTCCGTCATCTCTTCTTCGAATTCTTCTTCGCTGAGATTGCGGAATTGGAGATACATCTCTTTGCTCAAATTTTGCTCTTCCAGGTTGGCTTCCAACAAGGAAATGCGATCTTCTTTTTCGTCTTCGATAGCTTGGGGAGGATAGCTGAGCTGGCAATCTGCGATCACCTTTTCGATGACTTCCTCTTCGTATTCGGAATCATATTGGTATTGTTTTCGAGCTTCGAGGTTTTCTTTGATGTCAGCGCGCATTTCTTCGAAGGTGTCGAACTCGCTGACTGTTTGGGCGAACTCATCGTCCAAATCGGGGAGGGCGTAGCCCTGCACATTGGTGACGATCACCTCGAACTCTACTTCTTTGCCTAGCAGTTCTTCGTCTTCGTGGTCGTCCGGATAGGTGTGGGTAAACGTCTTTGTGTCGTCCGGGGCCATGCCCACTAGATGTTCGGAGAAGCCGGGGAAGAATTGGTGATCCGTGGCGCTGTCCTTTTGCCCCAGTCGCGCCGACGAGAATTGCTGGTCGATGAAGGTGGCTTCTTCTTCGTCTTCGACGTCGAGCCGTTTGGCGCTGACGCGCATGTAGACGATGTCACCTTCCTCGGCGGGGCGGTCGACGGACTCGTTGACGGCGTGTTGGCGACGAATTGAGTCGATCACCTCGTCGATTTCTTCGTCGCCGGCCTCTGGAGGATCGTAAGGGGCCTGAATATTTTTGTAATCACCCAGTTCCACGTCGGGCTCCAGCGGAATGATGAATTCAAACACAGGTGGATCGAATTCTTCCATCTCTGCCAGCCTGCCGGGTCCATAGGGCTCGATTTCCGCTTTTTCTATCGCTTTGGCGTAGACATCATTGATCGTGATCTCGAGCGCCTCTTGAATGATCGCGCCTTCGCCAACGTGCCTGACGACGGTGTTGTACGGTGCTCTTCCGGGTCGAAAGCCAGGAATCTTGATACTTTTCGATAGCTGGCGGGCGGCTTGGCGTTTTGCTTTCTGCCAATCTGATTCTTCGACCTGAATGGTGAGTCTGACTTGATGATCTTCGACAAATTGCTTTTCGATGTTCAAAATGACTTCCTTTACAAAAAATTAGTTCATCCAAACTGCCCGGTTTCTTGCTTGTGGGGGATCAGGTTTGTTATCGGAACCACAATTTAAGGGCGTCAACCTGACGCCCTTCTTTGCAGCCTTTGGGCAGTGGGGAAGGTGGGGTTCGAACCCACACGTTCGCAAGAACACTGGTTCCTAAGACCAGCCTGTCTGCCAGTTCCAGCACTTCCCCGGCAGGAGAATTATACGTCAGGGGGAAATCAGCGTCAATGAGTTCGCGGCGCGTCTGCTTCGTCATCCCTCCGCGATACTTGAAACTTGGGGGAAGAAAGGATATGATAATAGCCACACTAAGCGTTATAGCTTGGCCGTTTTGTCTTTCCCGGCAAAGGTATTGACATGATTTCAGATATGATCTCTTGCCCTCATTGTGACCAGCCCGTCGATCCAGAAGCATCTATATGTGAACATTGCGGTGTGAATTTGGCCCTGGCAGCAGTTCTGGCCGAGAAAGAACTGATGCTCCCTTCGGTAGATTTTTTGAAGGGTCAGCTTTCTCCTGAAGTGTTGGTACCCCGGCTGGGAGATTATTTAATCGAAAAGGGCGTCTTGAATGAGCGAGAACTCCAGCGGGCCCTGGCCTATCAAAGGGAGAAACGCGCTCAAGGCGAATCCAGGTTGATCGGTCAGGCCCTGCTCGATTTGGGCCTTATCAGCCGTGAGGCTCTCGATCAGGCCGTGACCGAGCAGATTCTCCATCTTCAATCGGCTTTGCAGCGGGCCAACGAGGAGTTGGAACAGCGCGTTCGAGAACGAACTTCGGAACTGGAGCAGGCCTTAAATCGGCTCTCCGAGTTGAGTCAGTTAAAGTCGCATTTCATCGCCAATGTTTCCCACGAGTTGAGAACACCTTTGACGCATTTGAGAGGCTATCTTGATTTGATGCTCGAGCAAGCTTTGGGGCCGTTGACCAACGATCAAAAGAACGCTTTAGATGTGATGGACAAAGCGGAGGAAAGGCTTGAGAACTTGATCAACGATTTGATCCGCTTTTCGGATTACTCCCGGGGGAGTCTTGATGTGCGCCTGGAACCTGTTGATCTCCTCGATGTTTTCATGGAGGTCGTCCCACCGGCCGAGCAAAAGTGTCGCCAAAAGGGATTGCGTTGCAAAACGAAAATTCCCCAAAATTTACCTCTTGTCAGCGCCGATCGACAAAAGTTGACCTGGATCCTGACGCACCTGATCGATAACGCGGTTAAATTTACTCCTGATGGCAGTATTCATATCGGTGTCGAAATGGATACCGGCAGTGTTAAACTCTATGTCGTCGACACCGGTATCGGCATCGAGAAAGAGCACATCGAGGAGATTTTCGAGCCATTTCATCAACTGGATGGCTCTTCGACGCGCAATTATGGCGGTACCGGGTTAGGGTTGGCTATGGTTCGCCAGGTTGTCGAAGGGCACGGCTCTCAAGTGGTTGTCCGTTCTGAAAAGGGAAAGGGCTCCTATTTTGCTTTCTCCTTGCCAATTGCCCGACCCAAGGGTGAGTGTTCTTGATGCCTGAGCCGAACCGTGACCTTGAAAAATTGCAGCCTCAAGAATATCGTGTTTTATATGAAATCAGCCGGGTTATCCTGAAAACTGGAGATGTCCAGACAACCCTGCGCGAAATAGTCAGGCTGGCCCGCCCCGTTTTTATTTTTGATAATGTCGTCCTCTATGAGCTTCGTCAAGGCGAGAAATTGATTCCCACGTATGCGCGTTCTGTGGGGCGAGGCCGTTCAACCGAAGCGGATATGGCCTGGGGCGAAGCGATTGCCCAAGAGGTGTTTGAAACTGCCGAGATTACTGCCCACCGGGAGGTGGCCGGGCCCGAGATAGACGGCAAAGTGATCAACCGCCTGGATTTGCGGTATTTTCTCGGTTTTCCTCTCTATCACGAGAACGAAGTTGTTGGGGCGTTAGTGTTCATCAGGTTTGGGGGGCCGGAGTACACTGATGAACAAATCGAATTGGCTGGTTTGATTACCGAACAGGTTGAGCATCTGCTCACTCGCCAGTTGCTGGTCGAGCGTGTGGCTGATCTGGAGGCCGAGAAACGGTTTAACAACCTTCAAGACCAATTTGTTGCCACAGTCTCTCACGATCTGCGTTCCCCTCTGGGGTTTATCAAGGGGTATGCTACCTCGCTGTTGCGCGATGACGCCAATTGGGACCCGGAAACCCGCCGGGAGTTTTTATCCATCATCGATGAGGAAACCGATCGCCTGACAGAAATCATCGATAATCTGCTCGATTCGTCCCGTCTCCAGGCCGGTTCGTTGCCGATGAACTTTCAAGAAGTCGATCTTGCCCAAGCCTTGCAGGATTTCGTCCAGCGGATGCAACTGGGTGATTTTGATCTCGATCTCCGCATGGAAATTGAAGATCAAGACCGCCTCATCATAGCGGATTCGGCCAGAATTGTTCAGGTGATGAGCAACTTGATCAGCAACGCGGAAAAGTACGCCCCAGGTTCACAGGTTACCATCTCGCTTGAGTGGGAGGCCGAGTGGGCGCATATCTGCGTTCGTGATACCGGCCCCGGCATCCCCCCGGAGCATTTAGACGATATTTTCGATCGTTTGTATCGGTTACCGCGCCACCGCGATGTGGCCCAGGGGACAGGTTTAGGTTTATTCATTTGTAAAGAGATCGTTCAGGCCCATGGTGGCAAAATATTCGCCCGATCTACCTTGGGGAAAGGGACGACATTTCATTTATATTTACCGGCCAGGCGTTGAATCTCTGGTTGAAGACCGAGAGGAGTTACAAACATGAGTGCTCGCATTTTAGTTGTAGATGATGAAGCTCGCTACGTCCGCTTGATGGAAGCCAATCTTGTCAGCGCAGGCTATGAGGTGATAACGGCTTCTAGCGGTACCGAGGCGCTTGATCTTGTTGATAAGAAACATCCCGATCTGGTTCTGTTGGACGTGATGATGCCAGGGATCGATGGGATCGAGGTCTGCAGGCGGATTCGCAGGTTTTCGAACGTGCCCATCATCATGGTGACGGCGAAGGGTTCCGAGAACGATCGTGTCCGTGGTCTGGATGCCGGTGCCGATGATTACATTGTCAAGCCTTACGCCGCAACGGAGTTACTCGCCCGGGTCCGGGCGGTGCTGCGCCGTGCAGAAATCTCCGATAATTCCTTCCAGGCATCTGTTTTTACCCATGGCGATTTGCGCGTTGATTACGCTCGTGCCAAAGTATTTTTGCGCGATGAGGAAATCCAACTGTCGGCTACGGAATATCGCTTGCTGTTGCAGTTTGTGCGCAATCTGGGACGGGTGATGACCTCGGAGGAATTGCTTAGCAATGTTTGGGGGCCGGGATACCGAAACGATAAAGAAATTCTCTGGGTCAGCATCTCGCGGCTGCGTCAAAAATTGGAAGATGATCCCAAGAATCCGGAGTACATTGTGACCCGACAAGGTTTGGGGTACACTATGCCTATCCCCGATGAGGGCTGATCTCTTGTTTTGGTGCTTCGCTTTCTTGCTTGTTGGTTTGCGAACGACAACATAGGAGAACGCATATTGAAAAAATCAATCAGTTAGAAGGAAATCAAAGTTGGATATGGTTACACACTACGATCACAAAGGCAAATACTTTACCAATGTCGTTGCTAAAGATGTCATTCGGGCTACCGTTCAAACCCTGACAGTTCGCTTAGTCGGCGATGTTCATGTAACGCCAGATAAGCGTTTGAAAGATGAACTCAATAAAAATGAGCAATTTGTCGCTATTACAGACGTGACCGTTTATAACACATCGGGAGAGGAGATCTATCAATCCGATTTTTTAGCCGTCAACAAAGATCAAATTGTTTGGGTTAATCCTGAGTACGATGCTGAGCGGGAAGAGGAGTAGGATGTGACTACCCACTCAGGTCAAAGCCACCCCCGCCGTCAGGCTGATGTCGATATTGAAAAAGTAAAAACATATTTGGTCAGCACCGTTTCGCGTAACCTGGAATCACATTCACCCGCGCCGGATCAGCGCCGTCAGGTCGTCGAACAAATGTTGGGGCAGATTTATAATCAAACCAATCTGAATCTACCTGAGACGCTTCGCCAGCAACTTTTCCGAGATGTACTTGATGATCTCGTTGGCTATGGCCCTATTCAACATTTGTTGGATGATCCCAGCGTTTCCGAGGTGATGGTCAATGGCCCCGAAGACGTTTATGTCGAGAGAGATGGCAAATTGGCCAAGACGAGTGTCAAGTTTCGGAACGATGACCATGTTCGTCAAGTGGTCGACCGGATCATCCTCCCGTTGGGACGTCGCGTCGATGAAGATAAACCCACCGTTGATGCCCGCTTGCCGGACGGTTCGCGCGTCAATGCGGTCGTCCCGCCGGTTGCGATCGATGGCCCTTCCATAACGATCAGAAAATTTACCAAAGAGAAATTAGGTATCAAGCAATTAATTGAATTCGGTTCCATTACAGAACAGATGGCCGAATTCTTGATGGCTTGTGTTGTTAGCCGTTTGAACATCATCATTTCTGGGGGAACAGGCTCCGGGAAAACGACGCTCTTGAACGTGCTCTCCAGCTTTATTCCCGATGATGATCGCATTGTCACCATCGAGGATGCCGCCGAACTCCAGCTCCAGCAGGATCATGTCGTCCGTTTGGAGACGAAGCCCCCCAGCGTGGAAGGCGGTGGGGCTGTCCATGTGCGCGATCTGGTCCGAAACTCATTGCGGATGCGCCCAGATCGCATCATTGTTGGGGAGGTCCGCGGTGGAGAGGCGATCGACATGTTGCAGGCGATGAACACTGGTCACGATGGCTCACTGACCACCTTGCACGCGAATTCTCCTCGTGATGCGCTCTCCCGTCTGGAGACTATGGCCCTGATGGCCGGTATGGAGATGCCCCTTTCTGTGATCCGTCAACAAATTGCCTCTGCTGTCGACCTGATTGTGCAGCAATCTCGCTTGCGAGATGGGTCTCGCAAGGTTACCTACATTACCGAAGTCGCTGGTCAAGAGGGGGAGACGATCGTGATGACCGACATCTTCAAGTTTGAACAAACCGCCATCAATGAGGACGGCAAGATTATTGGCGAATTGAAACCGACGGGTATTCGTCCTTTGTTCGTTCAAAAATTGAAGCAGGCCGGTTTTGATTTAGGGCCTCAAGTCTTTGGCGGCGCTTCCCTGATTATGGATGATAGAGGACAAGATCGTCATCGTCGCAGGAGACGTTAGGTTCGTCATCGTGGAAGATTTGGATTAGCTCGCTGATGGAAAAGAATGGGAGTTGAGATATGGCAGATACACTTGCACTGAAAATTCGAGCGAAAAAACTGGGTGTTCTCCTTCGAGATGCTCGCCTTGTTGCCGGTAAGAGCATGAAGGAATGCGCTGAAGCGATCAATGTGACCAGCTACATGATCAGCTCGTATGAGAAAGGTGATAATTCCCCCTCTTTGCCTGAACTGGAAGGGTTGGCCTTCTTTCTCCAGGTTCCCTTGGAGCATTTTTGGAGTAGCGATTCGATCTCCAAGTCTCATCGAGTGCAATACGACCGCTCTAATGTGACCAAAACGATCCCTTTGCGCCGGCGTATTATTGGTGCCAAATTGCGGAAAGCTCGCCAGGATCAGGACATGACCATGACCGATTTGGCCGACCAGGCTGGTATTTCTACGAATGTGCTTCGTTCTTACGAACGAGGTGAGCAGCCGATCCCTCTGCCAGAGTTGGAGGCGATGAGCGCGGCTTTAGAGCTTCCCCTCGATACATTCCGAGACCAGGATGGCCCTGTGGGGAAGTGGTTTGCCCGGCAAGAGGCCGCCCAGCGTTTCTTGGAATTGCCCCCGGATTTGCAAGAGTTTATTGCTTCTCCGGTCAACCAACCTTATTTAGAGTTGGCCCAGCAATTGAGCGAGATGTCTTTAAGCAAGTTGCGGACCGTTGCTGAAAGTTTATTAGAGATCACATTTTAGCCTTCTTTTGACATGATGACAAATGATGAGCGTGCATTGAATCCGGAACAACTCGAAACTGAAGGTAAGTCTGCTTACGGTGAGAAAGATTATCAACAGGCAGCGGATTTGTTTCTCGCAGCCGAAGAGGGGTATCGCCTCAAGGGGGAGGCTGTCAAGGCGGCCGAGATGGCCAACAATCGCTGTGTGGCCTTGATCCAGGCTGGGGAAAATCAAGATGCTTTGGATGCCGTAAAAGATACGATTGAGATATTCGAACAAGATGGTGAGACTCTCCTCCAGGCGATGGCGTTAGGCAATCGCGCCTCTGCTTATCAAGCTCTGGGTGAACTTGATCTTGCCATTGCCGACTACGAACAGGCCGAGCAGCTATTCCGGCAACTTGGTAAGAAAGATTTGCGTCTCGATGTTTCTAAATCCTTATCGGCGTTGCAAATGCGACAAGGCAAAACGCTCGAGGCGTTAGGCACGATGCAGGCTGGTGTGGCCGAGATTGAACGTCCTACGCTCAAGCAGCGAATTTTGAAGAAGCTCTTGAGCCTTCCATCGCGGCTCTTGCAGGGCTGAGCGTCGAAGGGCGTCATGGTGCTGCGTCAGGCCAACCAGGCTGACAGAATTGCGTTGGCGCATTTGATCCAGCATAGCCCTCACGTACACACACACCTGGGGTGGCGTTCCCCGCTTGATTGGCTCGGAACCGGCCACCCTTACATGGTCATTGTAGAGGCCGATTGGGTTGTCGCTGCGCTGGTCTGTTCGCAAGAAATCTCTTCCGTTGCCTGGATCCAATTGTTCGCCGTTTCACAACGCGTATCTATCCGCGAGGCGTGGAGCAAGTTGTGGCCCCGGGTACGTCTCCACTTGGAGACAGGAACCAGCATCATAGCATTGCCCATGCATGAGTGGTTTGAGAGCCTCCTGCATGGGCACGATTTTACCCGCCGAGATCAGATCGCGAAGTTAGACTGGGTCGATCGGGGTCAGCGGATTGAGGCTTCCCCATTTGATCCTCGCTTGATGCAGCCGGATGATCTTGAAGATGTCTATAGCGTAGATAAGCAATCCTTCGAGCCTGTTTGGCGACAATCTCGTGATCAATTGGTGATTGCCCGACAGGAGGCCGTACATGCCACCGTTATTGAACACGGAGGCGATATCCTCGGGTATCAGATCAGTACAACAAGTGCGGGCGACGGTCATTTGGCGCGGTTAGCCGTGTTGCCCGAAGCGCGCAATCAGGGAATCGGACAAGCTCTGGTCGCCGATGCCTTGAGCCATTTTCGTTCCCAGGATTTCGAAAGGGTCACGGTCAACACCCAGGTGGATAATTTGCCCTCTTTGGCGTTGTATCAAAAAATGGGATTTCGGCGTCTTGCGGAAACCTATTCTGTCTATCAGTATCAAGATGAGGCGTTTGCGCCTTTGTGAGGGACTCTTTGGTACATGGAAGATGATATGACACATAGAGAAGATTCGGTGATTGTCAATGCTGTCATGCGCCAGACTTTAGTCGCTGCCGAGGAAGTGATTGGCGAGAATGGGCTGAACGCTATCTTGCGGGCTTCAGGTTTGGAGCGTTTCGTTGGCACTTATCCACCTGATGACTTGGAAGCGGCTGTGAAGACCTCGGAATATGCCCGCTTCAATAAGGCCATCGAAGATTTCTATGGTCGCGGTGGCCGAGGGATTCTCAAGCGAATTGGCCGGGCCTCTTTCCGCTACGCCATCGAAGAACAGACCACGCTGATAGGATTGGCAGGCATGGCGATGAAGGCTTTGCCCAAAAAGCAGCGGATCAAATTCGTCCTCAATAGTTTGGCCAACGCTCTCACAAAGAGCAATCCCGAAGTAGAAGCCTGGTCGGTAGAAAAGGCCGGCAAAATTATCTATGCCGAGAAGACCTGCGCGATGTGTTTTGGCCGGGAAAGTGATATGCCGATTTGTCATCTCTATGTGGGCACGCTGAGTGAAGCGATCAAATGGGCTACGGGAGATGATTATCAAGTCAAAGAAACTGATTGTATTGCCATGGGTGACCCCTATTGTCAATTTGAAGTTGGAGAACCGCAATGAGCGCCCGCCCCGATAGATTATTGCCCAACCGCTATCTTCGTTTTTTCTTGCGCGCTGTCGAAGAAGAGATGGGATCATACAGCCTGCGGATGATTTTACGCAAGGCCGATTTGGAGCGCTTTATGGAAAAGCTCCCGCCGAGGAATAGAAAGTGCCAGGTGCGGGCATCGGAATTTGCCGCCATGCAAGCGGCTATTCGCTCCTATTATGGCAGCGGCGCGCGTGGTTCCTTTATTCGTATTGCTCGATCCGTTTGGCGTCAGGCCTATGCCAAAACAGTGGGAGGCAAAATCGCTCGCTTTGTGATTACGAGATTCTTGTCCCAAACGATGAGCGCTCGTGTCGCTTTAGAACTTTTGGCCCGTTTGATCAAGCAGCCGGACGGGCAAGTGTCTGTCCATTTTTTGGCCCCGGATATCATCTTTGTTGACACCAGCAGCGATTCGACCGTCGGGCAAGATGCTCAAGAGCCGATATGTTGGTATACGCTCGGCTTGATTCAGGCGGTCTTGAGTTGGGCTGAATGTGAGCAGCAAAGCGTTCATGAAATATCGTGCCGCGCTGTCGAGGGAGAGGCGTGCAAGTTTCGGATAGCGTTGAATTAGTTTTGTAGGTTTCGTCGATTTTGAATGGAAAAATTTAGTCTCTTATCACTATCAGAAAAGCGGCAAAAACGCTGGTTGAGTGTTTTCGAGCAATGTGAGAAAATGTATCGAAACCTGGTTTTTGCCGCTGTCCTGGTCTCGATACTCCTGCGCTAGCGCTCTGGAACTCGACCGAAGGACAGCTCAAAGTTATAGGTAGCTAGTGGAAAGATAAACATGAATAAAGAAGAATTTCGATTGACAGCTTCGGATGGGGTGGAGCTTTTTGCTCAGCGTTGGGCGCCAGATCAAAAGCCTGTAGGTGTGGTTTGCCTCGTCCATGGGTTGGGTGAGCATAGCGGACGTTACGAGCATCTTGCCGATGTGCTTGCTCAAGCTGGGTACGCAACCATGGCGATCGATTTGCGCGGTCATGGCCTGTCACCGGGCAAGCGCGGTCATGTCTCCAGCTATCAGCGCATGTTGGATGATATCGACCTCTTGTTGGTTGATGCTCAAGAACGGTACCCCGACATTCCCCTTTTTCTCTATGGCCATAGCATGGGTGGTGGGTTGGTACTCAATTATGCTCTCCGGCGAGATGGGCTGCTTGCCGGAGTGATTGCCACCGGGCCCGCCTTACGTCTCGGTTTCGAACCGCCCCCTCTTCAGGTCGCGTTGACGAGATTGATGAGCGCGATTTGGCCCGCGTTTACGCAGGCAAGTGGTTTGGATTCCCAGGCTCTGAGCCGTGATCCCAAGGTTGTTCAGCGCTATCAAGCCGATCCCTTGGTGCATGATCAGATTTCGGCCAGTTTGTTTAATGGTTTCTATCAAGCCGGATTGTGGGCCCTGGAACACGCCGATGCGTTTCCTGCCTCCCTCTTGTTGATGCATGGTAGCGAGGATCGCTTGACCTCCCCCGAAGCGAGCCGGGAATTCGCTCACCGTTTGGGCGAGCGCTGCACCTTCAAGCTTTGGGAAGGTCTCTACCATGAAATTCACAATGAGCCGGAGCAAGATCAAGTCTTTGCTTTCCTGCTCGGCTGGTTACGTCATCAAATGGAGCGAGAAAATTGACTTCTGAAGAGATTCGTTTGAAATCGGTTCCTTGGACGAACCGCGATGTCTGGTTAGGCGTGGTCGCCATGTTCGTCCTGATGTTGTTGCTGGCGGTGGGTGTATTTCTGGTTCCCGACATTGAAGTTGGGCTCTTGCTCACCGTAGGGGAGCTAATCTTGCTGCTACCCATCTGGTGGTTGGCTGTCCGGAAATACGACTCCTCTTGGGCGAAACTGGGCTTGAGAGGCTTCGGCCCCGAATCCATTGGTGTTGGCTGTGGTTTAATGATCTTATCCTGGCTGTTTAATCTGGCCTACAGTTTGATTTTGGCCCAGTTTGATATTCAAATGCAGCCTGATTACTCGGTTCTGTTTGCCGGCGACAACGCCCCCTGGTGGATTTTTGTCGCCGGGGCCCTTGTGGCTCCTTTCGTCGAAGAGATTATTTTTCGCGGATTCATCTTTGCCGGTTTGAGGAACACCCACGGGTGGAAAAAAGCGGCCTTGATCAGTTCGGCATGTTTTGCGATCATCCATATGCAACCGGCCACGCTCATCCCGATCTTTATTTTGGGCTTCATCTTTGCCTACCTGTACCAGCGGTATGAGTCCATTTGGCCTGCTGTGTTGATGCATATGAGCACCAACGCGATCGCTCTGGGGGGTGCCTATCTACTCTCAAGATTTCCCCAACTCTTCTAATGGTGGCGTTGACCCGTACAGGTTTGGTTCTGGGTATCTTATTCTTGTCGACATTCACGCGTTCGGCGTTGGGCTTTGGCGATGCCCTCGTGGCCATGCCCTTGCTCACTTTGGTCGTCGGTGTTCAAACAGCAACACCGCTCGTCGCCCTTGCCGCTTCGACGATCGCCGTCTCACTGCTGATTCAGATTTGGCGGCAGGTTAATCTCGCCGCGGCCTGGCGCTTGATTCTGGCCACCTTGCTCGGGATTCCCTTCGGCTTGATCGCTCTAAAATTCGTCCCCGAACAAATCTTGAGATCTGTTTTAGGGCTGCTCTTGATCGCCTTCGGGGCCTATAACTTGGCCGAATTCGCGTTACCCACTTTGGATGGAGAGCGTTTCTCCTGGTTGTTCGGTTGGATCGCGGGCTTGTTTGGCGGCGCCTTTAACGCCAACGGCCCTCCCGTCGTGATCTACGGTCTAATGCGTAACTGGTCACCGGATCGGTTTCGAGCTACCTTGCAGGGCTATTTTCTCTTCACCGGCGGATCGATCCTGGTCGCCCACGGACTGGCCGGGCTGTGGACGCGCCCTGTGCTCCATTATTATCTCTCCGCTTTGCCGGTGATCGTTGCTGCCATCCTGGTGGGCAACTGGGCAAACGCCCGTATCTCCGGGGAGGCGTTCAACCGTCTGGTCTACGCCTTCTTGATCGTCATGGGTGTGTTCATGTTTGTTTGAACTGTTGGCTCGACGATAACGTTCTCAAACCTTGTTGATTTGAGAGGCTCATTTTAAAATTGCACCATGGCAAAGAAAAAAGTAACCCCCGTTCGTCGACAATATCTTGACATCAAAAACCAATATCCTGAAGCGATCGTTTTT
>CAZXXW010000028.1:24257-26994 GCA_964644835.1 uncultured Anaerolineales bacterium | reverse complement strand
TCTTTAAGACTGCCATCATGGTTTCCATGGCAAGACCAGCAGCAAAGGGCATTCATCCCCCAAATCTACAGCTAAACTGGTCGGGTGACCAGGCACGAGTCCCCCCATTCGGCGGATGTGCCCGCAACGACCTGATTGTAAGATTAGGTCAACGATCAAAAAGATTAGAAAAAAAGGAGAGAAAAAATGTATACCCACTCACTCAACTGCTACACGGAAGCGAAAGCCCGCCAACAAGAAATGCTCCGCAGAGCGGAACACGAACGCTCAGTCAACAGGCTGCTGCGAGTCCGCAAGCAAGAAGGCAAGAGCAAGCGCTCGATCATCTCCCCAAACGAGTAGATCGGACTGGCCGCCTGATCGGGGCAAGCCTGCTGGACATGACGATGAAACCAGATAACGGCAAAAGAACACGTTTTGGCATCGCTTTCTCTGCGCTCTGTGCAGTTCAGCTTGGACTGGCTTTTCTTCCCTCTCACCTGTGGCCCTTGAATTTCGTCGGCCTGGTACCAATGATTGTCGCCCAACACCATGTCATCCCCGGAAAACGTTTCGGGCTTACCGCTGACATCGGTGTTGGGGGATTCTTCGGACTTGATTGGGGCCGGAGTGTGCTGCCCGGCCGGAGAAACATACACTCGCCGGACGTCGGTGAGCAAAGCCAGTTGGCAACGACAAAGATCATCTTGGCCGATGACCAATCCAAAGTCCGTTCCGCGCTGCGATTCCTATTGGAACAGGTATCCGATTGGCAAGTAGCTGCAGAAGTTGAAACAGCCGACGAATTATTCTCTCAAATAGAAACGACTCGCCCCGACATCATCCTGCTGGACTGGGAATTGCCCGGCATCAACGGCAAGAAGAGCGTCGCAAGATTGAAAGCATGCTGCGGGCATGTCCAAATCGTCGCGCTGAGCAGCCACATCAACGCCCGCAAAGATGCGCTTGAAGCCGATGTCGATGTCTTCATCAGCAAAACCGATCCCCCCGACAGAATATTGATCGAGTTGCGCAAACTCGATCATCCATTCAATCCTAGGGGAATCACACTTGCAAACAATCAGCGCGCTGAACGCCGTTGAAGTGTATAGATCATTCAGACAAAGCAGGAGAATATCATGCCCAAAACAACCATCTCTCGTCGCCAATTTTTGAAAATTGCCGGCCTGACTCTGGCCGGAACAACCTTAACCTGCTCTGGGCTTGGTTACGCTGCCACACGCACCCCAGAAGTTAAAACCGCTCAACAAACATTTGGAAAGGAAAACAAGATGACTGATCGTATTCTGATTGCTTATGCTACCCGCGCCGGATCCACCGCCGAAATAGCCGCCGCGATCGGCGCAAACCTGAGCCAACAGGGCTTGATGGTCGATGTCAAACCGGTCAAAGAGAAACCCAAGCTGGATGAGTATCAAGCTGTCATCCTCGGCAGCGCCATTCGGATGGGAAGCTGGCTGCCCGAAGCGGTTGATTTCGTCAAGTCGAATCAAGCGGCACTCAATCAAATGCCCGTCGCTCTGTTCACCGTTCACATGCTCAACACAGACGACGATGAAACCAGCCGGGCCAATCGCTTGGCCTACTTGGATGCCGTTCGCCCGCTGCTCAACGATCCTAAAGAAATCTACTTCCAGGGCAAGATGGACTTCTCGCGTTTGTCCTTGCTCGACCGTCTCATCGCCAAGATGGTCAAAGCCGTCGAGGCAGATAACCGCGATTGGGACAGAATCCGCAACTGGGTTCCGGAGATGCTCGTAAGAGCATAGCACTTTGCCACCCACCAAGCCATCCGATCTCATCGAATAAAGAAGATCCCATGAAAACAAGCAAGAAAGCCTCACCTCTCGTCAAGACCGATTTATTCAAATCCCCGGGCTGGCGCGTGCTGGTTGGGTTTGTACTTCTCTACCTTGCTGTTTGGATGGCCTCCTTGTTTCTCGGCGTTGGCCCAAACATGCTGCTGCGAGCCCTGAACGTCTCCGAACAGCTTCGCCTGCTAATCAGCGGGACCATCTCCCGCGGCGGGATGATCGTCGTCACCGTTTGGCTGTCCATCTGGATGTTCTGGAGAGTAACCCACCTGGCCCCCGGCGAATACTTTTACCCCCTCTCCGCCGGCAGGTGGAAAGACCTCCTCGTGGGCATTTTCCTCGGCCTGTTTGCGATGATGACCATCTTTGGAATCGAAATTGGGCTTGGCTGGCTGCACCCGGAAGGATGGGCCTTGCAAGAGAAGACGTGGGGAGAAGCATTGAGCGCGATGTGGCTGCTGCTCCTGGTCAACGGGCTCGCTGCCGCAGGGGAGGAGGCCATGTTCCGGGGTTATTTCCTGAGCGGCTTGAACCGCGCCTGGGGAAAATGGATCGGCCTGATTGTGATGTCGATCCCCTTTGGCGCCATGCACCTGCTGGTTAGCGGCGCATCCGAAACGCATTGGGCGTTGTTCACGTTGATGTTGGCGCTGCCCGGCTTGATGCTGGGATGGGCCTATTTGCGCTCGGGCACGCTCTGGCTGCCCGTGGGCATTCATTTCGCCTGGAACCTGTTCCAGGACGACGTCCTCAACCTGACCGGGGAAACCGGCCAACACATGGTCGGCCTGATCGCAGAAAAACGCGGCCCGGATTGGTTCATGGGCACATCCTACGGCATTGAAGTTGGCGCAGCCGGGCTGATTGGCTTGCTGATCGTAACCTTGGGCGTCTGGATGTGGACAAGCAGACAAAAAACTGGT
>CAZXXW010000028.1:0-24247 GCA_964644835.1 uncultured Anaerolineales bacterium | reverse complement strand
GACAAAATTCTCTGGGAAGAAACCTACCGTCAAGATGGCGACCTATCCATCAGTGTGACCGCCTCGGGGGCTTCTATAGCCTGCGGATCGAAGGCGACGAAACCGGCGGCGGATTTGACCTATCCTGGGAAGTCAACGATTGAGTTGGTGGGAGAAGCGTAGGGCGGGATTCCATGCCCGCCCTACGCTTCTCCGCTGGGTGACGGTCTCTTGACCCTCGACGAGAAAAGCCCGCGAATGAATTGCGGGCTGAAAGCCAAAGCCGATTTCAAATCGGCTTAAGCGCTTAAGCTGTGAGCCGAGCGTTGAAACGCACGGCGAGAGAGGGGTGAGACAAAAGCCAAACATTGTCTTTCTTACCGAGGGCATGCTACGCAAGCCGTCAGGCGAAGAATCCCCAAGCGACAAAAGGAGGAGACTCTTCGCTTGCGCTCACGCCGAAGGCGGGCAAAGCCAGTGGCAGTTGAATGCTTACGAACTTTTCGCTAGCTGGTCTTCTGATTAAAGCACGTCCCGGCGGGCAACGTCCCAGCCACCTAGCACGGCCGCTACGACACCACCGATGCTGCCAAAGAGCAGCTCAGGTACGTGGACGACACCTGCGCTGAATTCATTGGCGAGACTGCCAGGCAGCGCCCAGGGCCAAAAGCCGCCCCAATCGGCGTGGATGATGAACACGCCCGCCACGGTCAGGGCAATGCCCGCTGCACAGGCGACGACAAAGCTCTTCCACCACAAGCTGATCCACGTTTGGATAGAGATGATCAGCCAGGAGCCGAGAAAGATCATCCCGGTGTAGCCAAGGATGCGTCCCAAAGGGATCGTGGCCTCCAGCCCGAACCCGGGACGTAGCCAGCGCAGCAAGATGCCTCCACCCACAATGGATAGAACCAGGAACAACGAACTCAGCGCGATCAGCGCCATGCTGGCGAATTGCTTGGCCGCGTAGATAAGCCCCCGCGGGATCGGAAGCGCATAAAGATGCTTCCAATGGTCGCTGGCGTGCTCCATATTCCCTACGAGCGCGGTTTCGAGCGTCACGAACAGGGGCATCATCAACAATCCCCAAATAATAATGTTCATCTGCCCGTACCAGAGCCAGGTGCTGCCGTATTGGGATGTGTTGACGCTGCTGCGCTGCAGGAACGTCCCAAAGTTGGCCCCCACGATGACCAGGGGGGCGATGATCGTCAGCCAGAAGGCCAGGGTGCGCTTCAGCTTCATCATTTCGGCATGGAGTGTTTTTGTTATTAATCTCATTTTGATTTCCTTTCTGTGTCTTTACTGCGTTAATCTTAAGAAGACGTCTTCTAGGGATGGTTGTTCCAGGTTCAGGTGGAAGACGCTGATGCCCCCCTGGACCAGTTGGGCGTTGATCAAGGTCACGTCGGAGCGATCATTGACGGCGACATGTAATCGGTGGGCGCCGTTCTGACCGACAGACCAACCTTTCTCGGTGAGCGTGCGAGCGGCGGCCTCAGGCTGGTCCACGCCCAGGGTCACCTGGCTCTCCAGATGGGCTTGCAGCTCATCGGGGGTGCCCTGGAAGAGCAACCGCCCCTGGCTCACAATCCCAATGTGGGTGGCAATCTGCTCCACCTCGCTCAACAGGTGGCTGGAGAGAAACACAGTCACGCCGTGCGCTTGCGGCAGCCGGCGCAGGAATCCCCGCATCTCACGGATCCCGGCCGGGTCGAGACCGTTGGTGGGCTCATCCAGAATCAGCAGGTCCGGTTCGCCTAGCAGCGCCAAAGCCAGGGCCAGGCGCTGGCGCATGCCCGTGGAATAGCCTTTCACGCAGCGGTCGGCCGCTTGCTCCAGGTGGACGGTAGCAAGCACCCGCTCGATTTGCTGCCGCGGGGCGCCGATCAGCCTTCGGGTTATCTCCAGGTTCTCCCACCCGGTCAGATGCGGATACAGGGAGGGGGTTTCCACCAAGGCGCCGACTCGTTTCATCAGCTTGAGGCGGTGTTCGTCCAGCCGCTCGCCAAAGATGTGTACCTTGCCCCCATCGGGCCGGATCAGCCCTAAAAGCATCCGGATGGTGGTCGTTTTTCCGGCGCCATTGGGCCCTAAGAAGCCGTAGACGCTGCCGCGCGGCACGCATAAATCCAGATTGTCGACCGCAACCAGATCACCGAATCGACGGGTCAATCCACTGGTTTCAATGACTGTTTGATGATTATGTTTCATTTTCCTTCCTTTCTATTTGATTAGTGTTTTCAACTCGATGGGGGCTATCTTACCGAGGGATTGTCGCAGCTTGATCGTCGAATTGTCGCAACTTTGTCGCATTGCAGCGATAAGCGGAGTCACGCCTTAAACAAAAAATCTCCCCAGGCTGCTCGCCAAGGGAGATGGCATCAAAAGGTGGTGGTTGTATTCAGCCGCGCGGCAACCTGAGGAGAAAACAGGCTCCCTGGTCGGGCCTACTCTCGACGGCCACAGTGCCGCCCATCGCCTCGGTCAATTCCTTAACCAGAGCCAAACCCAATCCGGCGCCTCGGCTGTCTTTGCGTTTGGCATCTTCGCCGCGGTAGAAACGCTGCCAGACGTTGGGAATCTCTTCCGAGGGAATCCCCTCCCCAGTGTCGCATACATCAACGCGGAGATGCTCTTTTTCGGAACATGCTCGCACAGCGACGATGCCACCCGGCGGCGTGTGGCGGATGCCGTTTCGTAACAGGTTGGTCAAGACCTGATCGAGGCGGGTGGGGTCGACCAGGGCGCGGGGCAACGTCGGCGGCACGTCGGCAACCACTTCGACCCGGCTGGTTTGCCATGCCAAGGGGGCAATGGCTTCAACTCGATTTTTGATCACGGCACCGATGTCGCTGGGTTTTACATCCAGGGCTAATTGTTCCACTTCCGCTTGGGACAAGGCAAACAAGTCTTCGATCAAACGCTGCAAGCGTTGGGTTTCCTTTTCGATGATCGCCAGATCATGGCGCAGGTCGGCAGGGATCGTTTCGTCGTTGCCCAGAGCCGACTCTAAATATCCCCGCATGGTGGTAACAGGTGTGCGCAATTCGTGGGAGACATTGGCGATCAAGTCACGCCGAGATTGGAGCAGTTGGACCACTTTGTCGCGTTCTGCTTGGATTGCTTCCGTCGCTTGCTCCAAATCGGCGGCCATGGCGTTGAAGTCGGCTTGGAGCTGAGCGACCTCATCGTGGCCCTCCACGGGGGCGCGGGCGGAAAGATCGCCTTGCCGCAGGGCCGTTGTCGCTTCGGCGAGGGATTCCAGGCGGCGGGTAGTCTGCCGGGCGATGAAGTAAGAGAAGATGGCCGAGGGGGGCAACAGCAGAGCCAATAAGACGACCAAGCCGATGACGACGAAGGCCGAGAGCGGAAAGATGGTTCGGGTTAGCGTATCAATTAGAAGGGATAGCCAGGAAGCTGAAGGCCCTGGTTGAGGGGCATCATGCGACCAGACCACCAGTTGAAAACCCAGGATCGCGGCGACGAGCAGGACGACCACGACCACAACGAGAAGGTGGGCGTGGGTCAACGACCAGATCAGCCGTTGGCGGCGCAACCGATTCCAGTAGCGTCCCAGGCGAATTATCACCCTCAGCAGGGCAAAGATCAATCCCCCGGTCAGCAAAAGGAGCACAATGCCCGTTGTGCCCAAGTTTGCTTGGGCAAGCTTGTCTCCCCACCCGATGGTGGCGATCAACAGGGGAAGCCCGGCGGCCAATGCCAGGCTGAGAGTAAGTGCCGTTGCCCCCTCGTAGATCAGACGCTTCTGCCATATTCCTTGGGGCAGGCGTAACCGAGAAGCGCACCACAGCGCAGCGAGTAGAAGAAGGAGGAAGAAGCCCTGATCAATGGTGTTTGCGGGGATTTGTTCGCCGACCAACAAGAGCCCAATCGCCAACAGAGCGCTCAACAAAAGGCTTTCTGCCAATGCCCGAAGGGGATTGCTCTGCAAAAAGAAGCGAGCTTTCGTTTTCATGGCCGTTTTCTCAGCCTATAACCGATGCCCCAGACCGTTTCGATCGCTTCGCCCCATTCACCCATCTTACGCCGCAGCCGCAAGATGGCATTGTCCACCGAGCGGTCTCCCTTGATATAGTTCTCTCCCCAGACGGCGTCCAGCAAATAGGTGCGGCTGAAGGCGCGGCCCGGATTGCGCAGGAGCAGATGGAGAAGCTCGAACTCGGTATGGGTGAGATCGAGTTTCTTTCCATCCAGGGTAACGCGATAGGAATCGGGATCCAGGTGGAGCGGGCCGTAGGTCAGAGCGGTATCAGCTTTGGTCCGATCGTTGGCCAGGATTTGCTCTACGCGCTCAATGCGCCGCAGCAGGGCTCGCACCCGGGCGATCAACTCGCGCATGCCGAAAGGTTTGGTCAAATAATCGTCGGCCCCCACTTCGAGCCCAATGACACGATCCGTTTCTTCGTCCCGGGCAGTGAGCATCAGCACCGGCACAGCGGAATCCTGCCGGAGCTGGCGCAGAACCTCCAGCCCGTCCAATCGGGGCAGCATCCAATCCAGGATGATCAGATCAGGATGATGCCGCTCATACAGGCTCAGGGCATCAACCCCATCAGGAGCATGGAGGAGATCATAGCCCTCTTTTTCCAGTTCGCGGATGATCACCTCGGCCAGTTCGTCGGTGTCTTCCACCAGGAGAATGGTCGTCATGGTTTGTTTGGACAGTACCAGGCCGTCAAGCTCATGCTGTAGATCGCCAAGAACCCGATAGGCTCCTGGAAATAGCGGGCGTAAAAGACGATAATCGCCGGGAGGAAGAGACTATCGAACAATTCCCAGGTCCAAAGGTAGCGCAGCCTCTTGATCAGCTTTTTTCGAGGGGATATTTTTTCACTCATTGTCCTCTACTTTTGCTTCTTGCATCGTTGAGCGTGATTCTGGCAGGGCAGAACGGTATTTCCAGAACAGGAAGGCGGTCGCTGTATAGATCAGCGCCAAACCGATGCCGAATTCGTCGATGAAATACTCTGTGGGACCGGTGTCCGCGGTCAGGGGTGTGAAGATCCCTTGCACGAAGACGTTGTGGCTGGCATGGAGAAACGTGGCTGTCCATAGGCTGCCCGATTTCAGGCGGATCCAGGCCATGATCACACTGAAGGAAACCGCCATCAGGGTAAAGCAGAGCAGGGCGTACCCCAGGGGCGCTTCGCTGTGGTAGTCGGCAAAGAGCATCCCGGGGTAATGCCAGACGGCCCAAATGATGCCGCTGATCAGGCTCGTTTTGGTGAAGTTGGTCACGTTGTTCAGCTCTGGCACCAGCAACCCCCGCCATCCGATTTCTTCGCCCAGTGCCGTAAAGGTTGTTGTGACCAGGCCCACGACGGTTGAGATGCCAATGTAAATCAGGATGGCCGCGCCTTCTGAAATATCGAAGCCTACTTCTGCCCTAATTTCATCTACGAAGGCTGCATTGGGGAAGCTGCCCAGGCCTGTCAACCAAACAATGCCGTAGGTCACTGCGATCAAGATCACCGGCAGGCCGATGCTGAGAAGTTGATAACGCGTTTTGCCCCAGCGCCAACCAAATCCGCGCACGTTCCCCTTGGTAATCAGTTGGGTCAGGAGCGCAGCTACGCCGGGAGACCACATCAGGCCGAGGACATACAAGCCTCCACCGGCGAGCAGTTTGCCAGTTTGGGCGATGAGAATGTGGAAAATGGCGCTGAACACGATGGTGAACGAAAGAAAGATCGCGATTCTCTTCTTTGCCTCTCGTTTTATCATTTTCTCCTATTCGAAAAGCTTCGTAACCGATCCGTACAACAAAGCTTAAATTCCTTATAAGTTCATGATCATGTACGCTTCGTAAGCATTGGCCGCAATCAGCAGACCAATTGCCAAACTAAACCCAATCCAGTTGACGGTTTCGGCAAACCCTGGCTTGGGCTCAACAGGTTCTGAATCGGGGGGAAAAAGCCGTTTTGCCCGGTAAAGAGAGATTCCATAGGTAGCTGTTGCCATCAGGAGGTAAGCCATAATCTCATAAACGCCGGATCGTGTCAGGACTTCAAACGTCGGTGCCATCTTGCCAGGTAGAGGGATGGCAAAGGAATTCGTTCCCAAAACGATGGCATAGACAACGCTGTAGTAGAGAGGGATGATATATCCTAAGGGATAGCTGCGAAATTTCAAGACTCGACTTGCTGCGATAATCATCACCATGCCAAAGAGATTGAAAGCAACCAGCCGGGTTACTTCCAAGAGGAGGCTGTTAGCCGCGTCATCGCCGACGACGTTTCCGCCGGTGCGACCGCGCAAGACACCCTCGGGAAGCAAGGAATAGCTCGTGGTCCAGACGAGGAGAAAGAGTATCGCACCCAGGCCGAAGAGGGATAGAAAACGGACATATAATTTCTCGTGACAGAGCAGTTTTTGAAACACTTGTTGATTCCTTTCGAGTTTTCGATGATTTGACTATTGAGAAGATGACTTCAATTTTCTCGATTCGTCTGGAGATCGATGACCGCACCGATCAACAAACCGAGGGCAGCACCCATTGCTATGTTATCAAGAGCCGTGCCAACCGCGGCACCAAGGATTAGACCTATGGCGACGTATTGCACCTTTTTCGTCCTTTTTGACGATTGAGTGTTTTCCTGTTTCTCTATTTGATTCTGAGACATGATTCCTCCATTCACGCTTCGATTGTTTCCAAAAAATAATCACTGACCGCTCGAAAATCTTGCGGTGCTGTCCACATCAGGGGATGATCCCCTCGATTGTTCACAAACAGGCGGCAGTTGGGGATCTGTTCAGCCATCTTGCTCACGCTGGGGAAGACGGGCGCCAAGAAGGAGTCTTCCCTGCTTGCCGTTAGAAGCACCGGGCATCGCACCTCGTTCAACCGTTCCTGAAACCAATCGCCGCCACTTTCTACGAAACGGAGCACCATGGCGGTGTCCGCGGCGATGACTTGCTCCCAATCAGACCCGTGTGCGTACTGCCAGAACTGAATTTGCTCCGGTGAAGGATCCTTCCTTTCCTGGACGACGTTCTTCTCAGCCATCTCGTTGGTGAAGGTTTCAACGCAACTATCTGCAATCACAGCGCGCACCACCTGGGGATATTGAAGAGCCATGTGTAAGGCCATTGCTGCTCCGCCGCTGCTCCCCATCACGATGCAATCTTTCTGGCCCAAATGCTCGACCAAGGCGCGGGCTTGGCTCGCTCCCTGCCCCCACCAATCGTCCGGCCAGGTTACAAGCCGGTCAGATTGTCCTGTTCCAAGAAAATCAAAAGAAACAACGTGGAAGCGGTCACCAAAATAGTCCACTTCCCCTTGATAGCAAACAGAAGAAGCGGTATTACCCGGCAAGATCAGCAGCAAGTGGCCTTCTCCTTGTTGGCGGTAGAAGATTTGATGGTCATTCCATTCAAAATAGGGCATCGTGACTCCATAATGATGATCATTGTTACACTGTTAAGAAGATGGTACTTCATTGAAACCCGAGACACATCGCCCAGATCGACAGAATCTGACCTGGTCAGATGGCCAGGTGAAAGACCCGCTACTTGATCAGGTTGAAATCCCTCCATTCCACTGATGTGGTTGGGGGGATTAGCTTTTAAAATGATGAACAGATTGATCAACTCGGAGACAATGTACGCTATAAGGAGGCGCAACGATGAATACATTTTCGCCAAGGGAAACAATATGATCGTCACAAAGATTCTGAAAAAAGATTTCCGCAGAAAAAAGATTATCTCGATCGTGGTATTCGCTTTTATCCTGCTATCCGCATTACTTGTCGCCAGCGGTTCCAATTTGATCATGGAATTAAGCAGTTCCCTTGATTCCCTGTTCGAAAGATCAAAGGCTCCTCATTTCGTGCAGATGCACGCCGGGAACCTTGATCAAGCGGAAATTGAGCAATGGGCAGCAGCAAACGATCAGGTAAAGGAGCAACAGACGGTGGAGATGATCACGGTGGATGGTTCCACCCTTTACCTGGGAGACAGTTCAACCGCCGAAGAAAACAGCATCATGGACATCAGCTTCGTCACCCAGAACCGCTCCTTTGATTTTCTGCTTGACCTGGACGATCAAGTCATCCGGCTCTCGCCCGGGGAAGTCGCGGTGCCCATCTACTATATGCAGCGAGAGAATCTGGTGTTGGGCGACCCGGTCAGAATCAAAGATAGCTCATTTGAAAAAAACTTTCGGGTGGCTGCCTTTGTCCGCGACGCCCAGATGAATCCCTCTATTGTGCACTCGAAGCGTTTCCTGGTGCATGAGCAGGACTATCAAGCGTTGAGAGATCACTTTTCAGATAGCGAGTATCTGATCGAGTTCCTGCTCAAGGACGCCGGAAGTGTAGACAAGTTCAGCCAGGCTTATTTAGCCTCAGGCCTCCCTCAAAAAGGTACCTCCGTTGACCGTACACTATTCAAAACCCTCAATGCCCTGACCGATGGCATTGTCGCCGGGGTGGTCATCGTGCTGAGCGTATTGCTGATGATCATCGCAATTCTTTGCCTGCGCTTCACCATCCTGGCCACCATCGAGGAAGATTACAAGGAAATCGGCGTGATGAAAGCGATCGGTATTGCCCGGCGCGACATCAAGCGGATCTATCTGGCCAAGTATATCGTCATGGGGGTTCTTGCCTCTTTGCTTGGGTATGGATTATCACTTTTGCTCAACCAAGGTCTCTCTGCCAACATGATGCTCTATCTTGGAAAGGCGCCGAAAGGCCCGATCCAACAGGCGGTACCGTTGATTGCCGCCAGCAGCATCGGCCTGATCGTATTCGCCTCCTGTGTGGTCGTTCTGCGCCGGTTGAAAGAAATCACGGCGGTGGAGGCCCTTCACTCAGGCAACATCGGCGAATCCATGAAGAATATGCCCATGCTCAATCTGAAGAAAAGCAAAGGTCTTGACGTCAATGTCTTCCTGGGCTTCAGAGACGTGGTTCAGCGGTTCAAGTTGTTTGGGTTGCTCTGCTTCGTCTTCTTCTTTTGCGCCTTCGTCATCATTGTCCCCGTTCATTTCCTGACGACCATTCAATCTCCCAGCTTCATTTCTTATATGGGAATTGGGCGGAGCGACATTCGCATTGACCTGCGGCATTCCGAAAATATGGCCGAACGATTTGAAAACATGATCACCTACCTGGAGGATGATCCCGATGTGGAACGTTTTTCACCCCTGGTGACCTCCCAGTTCTCGATGGTGGGGAGTGACGGGGCCCGGGAGAAGATCAACATCGAGACCGGAGACTTCTCCATCTTCCCCCTGGATTATGTGGAAGGGACAGCGCCAGAGAAGGAGCATGAGATTGCACTCTCGTCCCTCAACGCCAAAGAAATGGAAAAGAGCGTGGGCGATACGATCACGCTAATTGTGGAGGGGCAAAAACAAGAGATGGTCGTCAGCGGTATCTATCAGGACGTGACCAACGGGGGCAGAACGGCGAAAGCAACCTTACCCTACAATCCAGAGAAGGTGACCTCGTACGCCGTCAGCCTGGATGTGACCTCCGAAAGTCGCATTGCTGACAAAGTTAGCCAGTATTCTGAAGCGTTCTATCCGGCCAGAGTGACCGATCTGGAAAGCTATCTAGCTCAAACGCTTGGGAACACGATTGAACAGCTCAAAAGTGTGACCCTGATCGCCCTTGTGGTTGGCCTGTCCGTAGCCGTGCTGATCACATCGTTGTTCTTGAACATGCTCGTCAGCAAGGACAGCTCACAAATTGCGATCATGAGAAGCCTGGGTTTTTCCTTGCGCAATATTCGAATTCAATACTTGAGCCGGGCGCTCGTCTTACTAAGCCTCGGGATTGTACTGGGAACAGTCTTCTCAAACACGTTGGGGCAACAACTGATAAGCGTGTTGTGGTCCTTTATGGGAGCTTCTCAAATCGAATTTGTTATTGATCCCATCCAAGCTTATGTTCTCTTACCACTTCTCTTGATGTTCGCTGTTTCCGTTACCACGCTGATCAGCATGAAAAGCATCAAGGAAACCAACATCGCTGAAATGATTAAGGAATAAGGAGTAGAAAAATGACGATGCTACAAGTCGAAAAGCTAAACAAGCATTTTATCCTGGGAAAGCAAAACGAGCAGCACGTTCTGAAAGATGTGGATCTGCAAATCGAAAGGGGTGAGTTCGTCTCGGTGATGGGCCCTTCTGGATCCGGAAAATCGACACTGCTCTACAACATCAGCGGCATGGATAGAATGACGTCGGGGAGCGTTGTCCTTGATGATCAAGAACTTTCCGATCTCTCGGAGCAGGCGTTGTCAAACGAGCGCTTGAAAAAGATGGGGTTTATCTTTCAACATATTCATCTGCTGAACAATCTGTCCATCTTCGACAACATCATTCTGCCAGCCTATTTGGCTCACAACGGCAGCCGTGAGAAAGCCAATCAGAGAGCGAAGGCCTTAATGGAGAAAGTAGGCATCCTTGATCTCGCCGATAACGATGTCACTCAGGCCTCTGGTGGGCAGTTACAAAGAGTAGGCATTTGCAGAGCGCTGATCAACGAACCCTGCATTGTTTTTGGGGATGAGCCTACAGGAGCGCTGAACTCTAAAGCGGCTGGCGAAATTATGGATCTTCTTGCTGATATCAACCGAGCTGGAACAACGATCCTTTTAGTGACCCACAACGTCAAGGTCGCCGCACGAACCGAACGAGTCCTTTTCATGCTGGATGGCAAGATCGCCTCCCAGAAAAAATTGGGCAAGTACGTAGACAATGGCGGCGATAACAGGGCAAGGGAAGAGGGCCTCTCCAATTGGTTGCTTGAGAAGGGGTTCTAATATCTACGTCGTAACCCACACGAGCTTATGCGCCTGGGATAAAGCGCAAAAATTAACTGCAAAGAGGAGATGAGATTATGGGTAGCGCAATCTATATTGTTTTCGGTCTTATCGTGCTTGGTATCCTGGTCAACTTGATCTGGCGTATTCTATCTCAACGCCAATCACTGCCCTGCCCATCGTGGCTGGGTTGGATGGTGGAATTGGATAATCCTTTGACCCGCGTCAACCGTGCCCAGTTCATCGTAGATCATCTAGGTCTGGACCCCGGCTTGAACGTCTTAGACGCGGGTTGTGGTCCCGGCCGCGTGACGCTGCCGCTAGCCAAAGCCGTTGGCTCGCAAGGGAAGGTGGTCGCCCTGGATGTTCAGGAAGAAATGTTGGACCGCGTTCGTGCTAAGGCAGAAGCCGCCGATTTGGATAACATTCAATATCTTCAGGCCGAACTTGGCAAAGAGGATCTGCCTCAAAATAGGTTTGATCGGGCCGTACTGGTGAGCGTCCTCGGAGAGATACCCGATCAGGAAGCAGCCATAAAGGAAATCTATGCTGCCTTGAAGCCTGGTGGCGTTCTCTCCATCACGGAAGTCATCTTCGATCCTCATTTTCAAGGTCGTAAACGCGTGCAACGCTTGGCCGAGACGGTCGGCTTTAGCGAAAAGGTTTTCCTGGGCAAGCGGCTGGCCTATACCATGCACGTCGAAAAACCCGTAGATAATTGGTCACACTCAGGGTAGAGCAAGCAATTCAACATAACCTAATATCCCTGGTCAAATGACCAGGTACAAGTCTCCCGATCTGACCAGCGAAGAATCCTCCCCAAACCGCTGGTGCGGCTGGGGGGATTTCCCTTTATGATAAGTCAATCTCGACAGTGATTAATTTTTATCTTCAATACCTCGAAAAGGAGTAAAAGCTATGTTGATCAAAAAAGTGCTTGGTTTTTTTCCGAGAACGGCCTTGATTGCGACCGTAATGTTGATCGCCAAGATCGTGGCTGCCGAGTTGGTTCTGCCAACTGAAGCAATGGAATCCACCTCACTAGAGCATGCAGGTAACGTCGTCTTGTTGCTTCTAATCATTAACGTTGTCAATGAACTGCTTTTTGGCTTTGTGGTTTACCAATCGCGCTGGCGCGGTTTGCCTTTGATGCTCGGTTTGGCCTTTGCTTTCTATGGCGTTCAAACCCTAATTGGCCAAATCGAGGCGATTGTTTTCCTAACCCCCCTGGGTGAGCGTTTTGGTGCAGGCAGTGTTCCCACCCTGACCATGCCGATGGATTTCATCACCAGCCAATTCATCATCGGAGCGGCCCAGGCTGTCGTCGCAGCCCCTCTCGCTGTCGCCTTGTTAGGCAAAATCAAGCCCGATAAAGATGAAAAAACCGGGAGTTTGTTTCCCAAATTCCGGTTTCCCCAATGGTTGTTGAAGCTTGGTGTCGTCATCGTATTGTATGAATTGCTTTACTTTGGCTTTGGTTACTTCGTGGCCTGGAAGAATCCGGCCGTGACCGCTTTTTATCAGGGAACCGACCCGGGAAGTTTCCTGGCGCAAATGAGAAATGTCGTCACCGAAACGCCCACGTTGATCCCGTTCCAGGCGTTCCGCGCCTTGTTGTGGGCCGCCTTCGCGCTTCCCGTCATCAGCATGTTGCGCCACAAGCCTTGGGTGGGGGCTCTTGCCACGGGGCTATTTCTCAGCCTGCCCATGAATATCCCTAACATTGTGCCCAATCCCTTCATGCCAGCCGATGTCAGAATGGCGCACTTTATCGAAACTGCGAGTTCTAACTTCATCTTCGGCGTGCTCATGTTTTGGTTGCTCCACCGCTCTCATCGATCCCTGGCGGATTTTCTGAAGATCTCAAGCGGAGAACATGGAGAGTTGTCTAGTTCCATCGCTCCCGCGCCTGTCACATCTTGTCAAGCTGAGGGGGTGTAACGACCGAAGAGGCTCCTAAGCAACAAGCCAGCACCCCTCTTAGGGCCTGGGAGATTCTTCGCCTGACGGCTTCGGCAAGCCCTCAATGCATTCGTAGGTTTTTCTCGTTCCATCGCTCTTGCGGTGGAACGAGGGCCTGACGCTCCGCGTCGCACGCCGCCAAAGGCATCCATGCTGGGTTCGGCAGGATAGATTCATCAAGACCTGACACCTTGTTTTTGCGCAAAAGCAGCATGTTTTAACTGTAATAACGCAAATACAGGTGGTTTCAACTAATCAGAAATGTACTTTAACAGTGCAACTTGTATATCTTCGGAAAATTGCTCTAGACTTAGCAACTCTACTTTATTGAGTTGTCCGTCAAAAAAAGTCAGAAAGCCAGGAACTGCTAGCAAATCTCGAACAATACGCTTAGGACCAAAACTCTCAAATTTTGTATCTACCAAAGCATGATGATAAAAATCTGCTATCATATTGTGTGCGAGGTCGGTAAGGAAAACATAAGCTTTTTGTCCCAAGAAATCTCGTTTCCTGCGGGCTGCCAAACTTAGTCCTTGCTTGTCATTACGGAATTGTTCTATTTCAGCAGCGCCACGCGCGTCATAACTTTGTAAAAACAGCCTTTTTGAAGCTGTTGGTAGCTAATAACTATGAATTATTTTCCCGTTTTCTACACGTTCTTTGACAATGAGCCGAACAGATTGCGGGTAATCATGCGGGCCAGGAACTTCTCCTAACTTAGCATCACGGTACTGGTCCCATCTTTGAACTTGTTTCGACAAAGACTTAGCTCGATTGTGATTCATGCCTTTTGCGACTAACTGATACCCTCGTCGTAACAACCAACGAAGTTTTGCTTCACTGCCTGAGCCGCCATCTAAACGCCATACAGTTCGTTTTCGTTGCTTTTCGGATAAGTCTAAAGCATTTTCTGTTGCCCGAATAGCAGGCTTGAAACAATGTACAGTATGAAAATTGCCGGGAAAGACGTCTGACCAGACAGTTTCTCGATAACGAATAGCGCTAACACGGGCTACTTGCCGTCCTCTAGCATTTTTTTGGCCAAAATCCCCTTTTTGACTAGCTTCTGCTTGTGCACCACAGGGTAAAGGCGATAAATCGTAATCTAACCATAGGTAGCCACGCCAATCATGTCTCATCGCTTGGCCATGATTTCGCCATATTTGTGTCACAGCCGAGTGTAACTCATCAATTTGCTCTAGACTTAGCGCATCTAATGTTTTAGAGAGTGTAGATTGATCTACAAATCTATCCCAGCCCCATATAGATGCTAGAGCGACCTCGGAGCGAAGTCTTGTGTTTACTTCAACGAGAGTTTCACATCCGCTTAGAATACTCAAAAATACCTGTATTAGCTTATCTTGAGGTGAAAAATCACGCTCTTGTTGCCAACTACTGATATTCTTTATCGGTTCCAATATTTTTTTTGTAAACAATATGCACTTAGCACCGCAAGTGGTGCATATTGTGTATTGGATGGTTTTTGTTTTAGACTGATTTCAATAGCCATATGATGCTCCTTGTTGCTGATATCTCAAAAGCTTTTTTCCAAGAACATCATTTTAACAGTTTTTTCGGGCTTTTTTGAAGTTGAAACCCCTTGGTTTTGCGTTACTATAGTTGAAACCCCGTAGTTTTGCGCAAAAACAAGGTGTCAGGTTTCAAAAACCTGTCAGGTCTCCAATTGTCCTTCTTCAGCCAACGCGGTTGGCTTTCTACCCTGCAAATATTGAAATAGACATTGTCAAAATAGTGACTTTTGTGGTAGTCCTCAAGCCAGGACAACCTGGGGCGATTCTTTAGAGAGCTGGCTATTCTTCCGGCGATACCGGCGCAGGCCGACGCCAATTGCCAGGAATAAGACCACGCTGATCAACCCATTCATCGGCGAGATCAACCAGTCCGTTCCTGGTGCGATCTGGATATGGCGGCCAAGAACGAGCGTGAAGAGCAAGGCATCTTCCACCGTGTGCATCAGCACCGCCGGCCAGACCGATTTCGTCAGCAGGTAGAGCTCTCCATACACAAAGGCCCAGGCGATCGCCACCAGGATTGCCAGGGGGATGAAAAGTGCCATATTATTCACAGTCGTGAATTCCTGCAGGACACCCCGGTCTAGGAAGTACAGGTAGTAGGGGATGTGCCAAGCCTCCCAGATCAGAAACCTGGTCAGGTGGCCAGGTAAAAGACTCCCAAACTGACCAGCGAACAACCCCCCAGACGGCCGATGTAGGAGGGAGACTTTTCCTTTAAGATCATAGCGAATCGTTGCGAGATTCACACAAATCCATCTTTTCAACGAAAAAGTAGAAAACCGAGGCACACAATGCAATTATCGATAAGAAATGTAAGCAAACGTTATCCGGGCGATGTCTGGGGCCTGCGCGAATTTAGCCTCGACCTGGAACCGGGTGTACTGGGCCTGTTGGGGCCCAACGGCGCGGGCAAATCCACCCTGATGACGATCATCGCTACGATCACTCAACCGACAGAGGGGCGCGTGCTGTGGAACGGCGTTGATATCGCCGAGCAGCCAAACCAGATTCGTCCGGTGCTGGGCTACTTGCCCCAGGATTTCGGTGTCTATCCCAACCTGAACGCGGTCGAATTCCTGGCGTATATGGCCGCGATCAAGGGATTGAAGGCCGAGAAAGCTCGCCAACGGGTTGACGAGCTGCTTGATCTGGTTAACTTGGGGGCCGACGTGCGCACCCGTCCCGTGGGCGGCTACTCCGGCGGGATGCGCCAGCGTGTCGGCATTGCCCAGGCGTTGTTGAACAACCCCGAAATTTTGATCGTCGATGAGCCAACCGCTGGCCTTGACCCGCAGGAGCGAGTCCGCTTCCGTAATTTGCTCTCGGACCTGGCCGGGAAGCGCATCGTGATTCTCTCGACTCACATCGTCACTGATATAGAAGCCGTGGCGACCGACATCGCCCTGATCAAAAAGGGCCGCCTGGTCCAACACGCGCTCCCCGAGACCCTGCTTCAAGCCGTGGAAGGGAAAGCGTGGCAAACCGTCATCCCCAGCGATGAACTGCCCGCCCTCAAGAGCCGAGCGATTGTCAGCAGCACGGCCCGCCGGGGGGATGGCATCCATGCCCGCGTCGTCTCCGACCAGCGGCCGGATGAAAACGCCGTACCGGATGCCCCCACCCTGGAAGATGCCTACCTGTACGTCATCGCCGGGAACGGGAGGGCGTGACCATGCAAAGGCTGCCTGTCTTGGCTCACCTTATCCGCGCTGACTTTCTGGAACGGACGCGGCGCTACAGTTTCCTGATCACCCTGGGCGTGATGATCTATTTGGGCTACCTGGCCGTGCCGTCGGTCGAATCCAACGCCCTGACCGTCGATCTGGGCAACTTGCGCGGCGTCTATAACTCGGTCTGGATCGGCAGCATGATCGCGCTAATCAGCTCGATGGTGCTCTCGCTGCCCGGCTTTTACCTGGTCAAGAATGCCATTCGCCGCGACCGCGAAACCGGCGTCGGCCAGATCATCGCCACCACGCCGCTGAGCAAACCGCTCTACACGCTGGGCAAAATGGTCAGCAATTTCATTTTCCTGGCCGTGATCATCGCCGTTGTCGCCGCGGCCGCCGCGGGGATGCAGTTCATTCGCGGCGAATCATCCCGGTTGGATCTGTGGGCGCTGCTGGCGCCGTTCCTTTTCACCACGCTGCCTACCCTGATGCTGGTGGCAGCCGTCGCCGTGCTGTTTGAATCGATCAAGTTCTTGCGCGGCGGGTTTGGCAATATCGCCTATTTTGTGCTTTGGACCGCCGCGATTACCATTTCAATGAGCGGAGTCTCGTTCGGCAGCCAGGGCGTGATCAAAGAGCCGATCAACGATCTCTTTGGCGCTTCCGTCATCGCCGCGAGCATGCACGAAACCGCTCACGCCGCGTTTCCCAACCGCAGCTTAGACCTTGGCATCGGATACACCATCGTGGAAGGCGAGATTGACACCTTTCTGTGGCAAGGTGTGACCTGGAGCACCAATGTTCTCTTGGCCCGTTCGCTTTGGATCGGCGTGGCCGTGGGGATTGCTTTGCTATCGGCTCTCTTTTTCCACCGCTTCGACCCCGCCCGCGCCGGACGACGCACCTCGCAGCATAAGGGCTGGCTGCATCGTTTGACTGCCCCGATCCGGTCGCTATCGCTGCCCTCGCTGGATCTACCCCGCCGACTCTCGCCGCGGATGCCGCCGCTGCCTCCCTTTGGACGGGTGCTGCTGGCAGAACTGCGGCTGATGCTCAAGGGACTCCCCTGGTGGTGGTATCTGATAGGGGTGGGGTTGATCGTTGCTGGCTTCGGCGCCGCCGATGAACAGGCCCACCGGGGCTTGCTGCTGGCCGCCTGGATTTGGCCCGTGCTGGTTTGGTCGAAACTGGGCGTGCGCGAGAAACAATTCCAAACCGGATCGATCGTCTTCTCGGCGCCGCGGCCGCTGAGCCGCCAACTTCCTGCCACCTGGTTGGCTGCTGTGATCGTCACCGCGCTGACCGGCAGCGGAATCGGCCTGCGTCTGCTGGTTGACGGCGCCTGGAATCATCTGCTCGGTTGGGTCGTGGCGGCCTGCTTCATCCCTAGCCTGGCCCTCATGCTGGGAATCTGGAGCGGGACAAGCAAATTCTTTGAGGCGCTCTATGTGGTGTTATGGTATATTGGCCCTGTCAGCGGGTTGGCCGAGTTGGATTTCATGGGGGTGCATCCTGCCGCTCTCAACATGGGCATGCCCTCCATTTATCTGGTCATCACCGTAGGGGCACTCGGCCTGGCCTGGTTAGGCCGCAAGCGGCAGGTGTGAGCATGGGCATACCAACAAGACAGAACAGCGCGTCATCAACGGAAGCAGCAGAGAGTGCGTCCGAAGCGCACAGCCATTCCAAGAAGAATCCAGGAATATGGAATCCATTCTCTAACAGATTGAAATTATCAACACACTCATCAAGAAGGAAAGAACGATGAACCAATCAAGACCAATTTTAGAACTAGACCATGTCTCCAAGTCCTACCAGACCGTTGAAGCGGTCAAGGATCTGTCTTTCAGCGTCAAGGCGGGCGAAATCTTTGGCTTGCTGGGGCCCAATGGCGCCGGAAAGACAACCACCATCCGCATGGCGCTGGATATCATCAAGCCCACGGCCGGTGAGATTGCCGTGCTGGGCGGCCCGATGTCCGAGGCGAAGAAAGAGCGGATTGGCTATTTGCCCGAAGAGCGGGGCTTGTACGATGATATGACCCTGCTGGACACCCTGCTCTACATGGGGCAGCTCAAAGGGTTGAGCCGACAGACGGCGCAGGAACGGGTTGAAAGCTATTTGAAGGAAGTCGAGTTGTGGGACGCCCGCGACCGAAAGATCGAGGCGCTGAGCCGGGGCATGAAACAGAAGGCTCAATTTGTGGCCGGAACCATGCACAACCCCGAGCTGATTATCATCGATGAACCCTTTAGCGGCCTTGACCCGGTCAATACGCGTATCATCAAGTCGCTGCTCTACCGCATGCGTGACCGCGGTGCGGCGATTATCATGAGTACTCACCAGATGCACCAGGTCGAGGAGATGTGTGAGCGCATCTTGTTGATCGATCACGGCGAGCGGGTGCTGTACGGCAGATTGGAAGACATCCGCCAGCAGTATGCTACCAACGCCGTCGAGGTGGATTTGGATGGCACGCTGGAGGCAGTTCCCGGTGTAGAGCAGTTGACGCCGCGAAACGGCGGCTACCGCATGGTGCTGCAAAAAGGGGCAGAATCAGGCGACGTCCTGCAAGTTTTGGTCAATATGCCTGACATTACCGTGGAGCGCTTTGAGCGCGTGCAGGTCTCGCTGGATGAAATCTTCGTCCAGGCTGTTAGCGATGGAGAGGAGACGCGATGAAGAAGCTTTGGCTTGTTGCTAAAACGACCTATCGACAACGGATTCGCTCCGGCTCGTTCTTGCTGCTCACCTTTGGGTTTCCGCTCTTGATGGTCCTTGTCGGCGCGATTGCCGTCTTGACCCAGCTTGGCGGCGAAGTGCCCGAAGTGGGCTACGTCGATCAGACCGGACAGCTTGCTGATGTTGAACAAGTGACCTTTGACGAAGAAGTCTTACATCTGCGCGCCTACGACGAAACCGATGCCGCCGAAGCGGCGTTTCAAAATGGCGAGATTGCGGGCTATCTGCTGATTCCCGCAGACTATTTTGATGGTCAGCCGGCCGCCTTTTATGGACAGGAATCGCCCAACGCCAAACTCGAAGAGGGCTTGACCGTTTTCATGCGGCAAGCGATGGCGCCGGACGCTTCCGAGCGGCTTTTGCAGCGCCTGGAAGATCCCTCCGAGATTACCTACCGGGCTCTGGCAAGCGGCGAGCAGATTTCCGACGGCCCCGCCGTGATCATTCGGGTGGCTACACCGGTTTTTGTGGCCATGGTCTTTTTGCTGGCCGTGTTCACGGGAGCAAGCCAACTGGGCACCGCCGTGGTGCAGGAAAAGGATCAACGCGCCATGGAAATGGTTGTCACGTCGCTTGCGCCGCGCCAGTTGGTCAGCGGCAAGGTTTTGGGCATGGCCCTGCTGACTCTGACCCAAGTTGGTGTCTGGGTTGCCGGTGTGGGGATTACTGTCGTGCTGCTCCTGGTGCGCAGTCAAGCCTTAGCTACTGTCAGGATTCCCTGGCAAGCGCTCTTGTGGGGCTTGCTGTTGGGCATCCCCGGCTACTTTTTGTACGCCGTGGTGGCGGCCGGATTGGGTGTTCTCGCCGGTGATAAGCAGCAAGCCCGCCAAATGGCCGGGATGCTGGGATTCTTGGGCATGGGGCCGATGTACTTTATGGGTGCTTTGGTTAACGCCATGGACAGCCCTCTGGCTGTAGCCCTGACCCTGTTCCCCCTGACCGCGCCAACGATCAGCTTCTTCCGCATGGCCCTGACCGAGGTGCCGATCTGGCAGCTTGGAGCCAGCTTCGCCATTTTGCTCGTCAGCTTAGCTGTGGCTGTCTGGTTCCTGACCCGCATTTTCAGAGCAGCGATGTTGATGTACGGCCAGGCCTTGAAACCGCGTCAGATCTTGCGGGCGCTGCGCGAATAAATCGGCTTCCTCCGAGAATGTATTTCGCACCTTATCACCACAAAGCCACACGCTTTGCGTCCCTTACGGGAAGAACACAAAGTTTTTCCTAGTTCTAACGGATTTTGTGGCTTCCTAAAGATGAATGAATTCGGTAGCAAAGATGAAAACATCTGTTCCTTTGTGGTGGCCAAGGGCATGCAGAGCAAGAATAACTTGCACAGAACCGTAATCATTTGTTTTTCTTGAGGATGAACCAACCATGAAAAAGATATTCCTTGTCGCTCAACGCGAATTTCGCCAAAAAGTGCGCAGCAGAGCCTTTCTGTTCAGCGCGATCATTACCCCAATCATTTTGTTCGCCATCTGGTACTTTACCGGCGCGCTCGATCTCGGCGGGCAAGAAGAACCCGGAGAAGACCCTCTCGCCCAGGCGCCCTCCACGCAGGCGATTGGCTATGTCGATCAGGCCGACCTGATTAAGACCATTCCCGAGCCGCTCTCCGAGGAGCAAGTTCGCCCTTTCTCGGATATCGAATCGGCCGAGGCGGCGCTCGACCAAAATGAGATCAGTGCTTACTATCTTGTTCCCCCGGATTATGAACAAACCGGCGAAGTCCAACGGGTGAGTCTTCGTTTACCCGTCTCACCGCCAGACACAGGCATGTTTGATTGGGTTTTGGTCAGCAATCTTTTCCCCGAAGCAAGCCGGGAGCAGCTTGGGCGGATGCGCTCGCCCTTCGGCCAGACCGGCATCTCCTTTGTGCCCCTTAGTGTGACGGTGGATGGTGAAGAGGATGCTGTCGACGAAGGAAGCAACAACACGATGCTGCCTTTCGTGGTCACCATCGCGGTGATGATTCCCTTGTTCACCGGAGGAGGCTACTTGCTCCAAAGCCTGACCCAGGAAAAGGGCAGCCGCGTCATGGAGATTCTGCTGCTTTCGCTCAAGCCGCGCCAATTGCTCACCGGCAAATTGTTGGGCTTGGGCCTCCTGGTCGTCGTTCAATATGGCATCTGGATGGTGATCGGCACGTTTGTGCTCACCCTGACCGGGCAGGATGCGACTCGATTTCTGGCCGGGATTCAGTTATCCGTCCGTGAGGTGCTCTTGATCGTGCCCTACGCCCTGGGCGGATTTGGGCTTTACGCCGCGCTGATGGCCGGCATTGGAGCCCTGGCGCCAGACATGGAAGGAAGCCGGACTTGGACCTTTATGATCACCCTGCCAATGATGCTGCCGATGTACCTCTGGATGGCAATTGTGAATAACCCCCAAGGTGTGCTAGCCGTGATTCTGAGCCTGTTCCCCTATTCAGCGCCCGTGGCCATGATGATGCGCATGACGGCGACCGCCGTCCCGGCCTGGCAGCTCGGTGTCAGCCTGGGCCTGCTGCTGTTTGCTGTCGTAGGCACGATCTGGCTGATGGCGCGCCTCTTCCACGCCAAGACTCTGCTGAGCGGTGAGGCGTTGTCGCTGGAGCGTTTCCGCGCTGCGTTACAGGAGTAGTAGCGATCAAGTGATCTAGCTGACTCCACGAAACACATATTGACAGGACTTACGCAGTTCGCTGATTTCGACATGCTCAATCGGCGAACTGTGACCGAAAACGGTGGTTTCGACAAGCTTGCCAAGGGCATACTTCGCAAACCAGCGTTTTCTGTGTAAATTGCGTAAACTTTATTCGCAATGGCGCAAAACTAACCCTGTGAAGCGAAAAAGGGGTTGCAGAGCAGTTTTCCAACCCCTTACCAGACACTTTGAGACGTACAGAGAGCGTTTTTGCGCAATTCGTTCAAATTGGGCGATGTTCTCCGAAAGTTCGTACAGGGTGACTTTTGCGCTACTGCCTTTATTCATTTCTGCGTAAGTCCTAATGTTGAGGAATGGCAACGCGCTCGTTTTGCATATCTGAAAATCCCATCCCCACGAAACTAAAATCTGTAGAAATCCCCCTCTCAGTCCCCCTTTTTTTATCTCTGCGTCCTCTCTGTCTCCGCGGTGACTTTCACTACTGAATCGCCGAAAAGGGTCGCTCTCTGTATTCGCTTGGCGTCACCCCCGACCACTTTTTGAACGCCTTCCTGAAAACGCTCGGCTCCGAAAAACCCAGCAGATAGGTGATCTCCTCAACAGTGTAATCCTGACAAAGGTATTTTTTGGCTAGGTTTACGCGCACATCTTTGAGCAGGTCGGTGAACACGACGCCCTCTCCCTTGAGGCGGTATTGCAGCGTCCGGACGCTGACCGCCATCTCCTTGGCCACTTTTTTGATCGTCAGCCCCTCGTCATCCAGGCGAGAAAGGATGATTTTCGTCACTGCCCGGGTGTGTTCATCCTGGCGGTCCATCTCGGCGAGGTACTCTTGGGCATAGCATTCGAAGTGTTCCAGCAACTCAGGATTGGCGTACAAGATCGGTTTATGCAGCACGTCGATTCCGATGGTGAAGCCGGTCTCTTTCTGATCGAAAAGCACCGGGCAGTGGAAGACGCGTTCGTATTCAGAGGTTGATTCCGGTTCGGGGTACGAGAAGGTCACCTTCAGGGGGTTGATCTCCTCTCCGGTCAGGGTGCGCATCATCCGCACGCTGCTGGAGATGGTTGCTTCGAAACAGTGCCGCGACATCTTGGGCGCTTGGGGTGGCGTCACAAGCGCCACTTTGATTTTGTTCAGCCTCAGGCTGACATCCCCCTCGATTAGATTGCCGATAATGCGGTGGTAGCGGGCCGATTTCTGAAAAGCTTCCCCCAACGTTTCGCAGTTCATCATCATGTAACCGAGAATTGACCAACTCCCCGCCTCGGCATATTCCCCCATGTGCAGCCCAAAATAGGGATCATCGACATAGTGGGCGGCCTCATCCTGGATGCGCAAGTATGTTTTGATCGGAATCCGGGTGTCAGGCGATTGCACCTTGACCGGATCAATGCCCAGAGAACGCAGAAACGCGTCGATGTCCACGTCTAAGGAGTCCAGATAAAGGAACATTTGCTTCAGGACGGTGACCGAAACTTTGATGCCGGATGGTGACGACTTGTTTCCCATGGGGGTAATGATAACTTAATTTGCACGAAACGACATATTTTTTGCAGGAAAGATCATGGTTACACTGGCTTGCTTGGGCTAAGATTCTGTCAACATGAAACTTTCGCACTCATTTTTCGTATATAGTGCAACGACATCAAAATGATACTGTGAGGAGAAGATGGATCTTAACATGAACAATAAGCCGTACCCTGGCCGCGGCGATCACCAAAGCCGCAAGCAAACAAACCTACTACACGATCTGTAGGAGCACATCAAATTCGAGATCAATTTCACCCCGCCTTCCTGGCGTAAACGTTATAATCTGGTCAAAGGCTCCACCCATGGACTGGGCCATAACCTCACCCAGTTGGGCTATTTCCGCCCGGATTTTCAACATCGGCGCTATCGCAATGTGTATTTCACCGGTGCCAGCACGCGGCCCGGCACAGGCTTGGCCACGGCGATGGTCTCGGGCCGTCAAGCCGCCCAGCGGATCATCGACGGCTTGGGAGCTTGAGCTCTTTTACTGCCGAGTTATGTTTGTCAAAGGTGCCGTGCATAGCCATGATAGAAAAAATTAGATGCAAGAGATCCTCAACCAATATCTGATCATCCATATCCTCGCCGCCCTCGCTCTCCTTGGGTTGGTAGCCGCGCTGTATCTCCTCTGGGCGCGCCCTTACCAGTTGACCTGGGGTGCCATCGAGGAGGAGATCCAACGGCCCATGCCCGGCGACGAGGTGCCGATCAGCGCGATTCACAGCATGGCGTTCTATGCCATCGAACCGGACGAGTATCTCATCTGGGTTGGTGAGGGGGACAAAGCCCCCGGCAGATTCACCTGGGCGCTCTATCCCATCAGCGAAAACCGGACCCGCTTGGTCAGCCGCATTCGCTGGAGTTACCATTTCGACGAACCCGGTTCTGTGCTTATGGCCGTGTTCACCGATTTCGCCGATCACATTGCCGTGCGCGAAATTCTCCGGGGCATCAAAGGTCGCGTGGAAGGCCAAATCGAACCGATGGCTCGCCAGAACCTTGAGTTCTTCGTTTATGTGGCTGCGTTTGGAGGCTTCGCCTACGCGCTGGTCGCTCTGATTCTGCGCCCTCTCTCCTGGGCAACTTTGCTGACCGGCCTCGGAGCGGGGCTCGTCTGGATGGTCACCTGGTACGCCCCGATCTCTGCATGGATCAGTTTGCTCCTCATCGCGGCGACCGTTTGGCGATTGCGGGCACTATCGACAGGATGAAGATACCATGACTGAAACAGAACTCTCCTGGAAAAGTTTTTACAAAATGGTTGCCGGACCGCTCTATTTGGTCTGGTTTCATCTCTTATGAAAGTCTAGGTTATCTATGATTCAAAATATGATCATACCGAGAAGGTTGCTAAAGCCATTAGTGGTCAGGTACTCCCTGTC
>CAZXXW010000027.1:26344-27081 GCA_964644835.1 uncultured Anaerolineales bacterium | reverse complement strand
TGTTGATCCAGGGCAGCGGAGGCAAAAGTGCTCAAACCCACCCCTTGAGAGTCCACTTTATGGAAGGCAACCTCAACTGTCTGAGAGTCCCACATCCCGGCCCGGAAGAGATAAACGTTGCCACAATCTGCGCCGATGACTTTGAGAGCATGCCCGTACAATTGAGCGATGACCTGTTCGACATCCAAGAGAGCGTTCAACTCGCGGCCAATGCGTGTCAGCGAGAGGAGCATCTCCAGACGACCACGCAGATCAGCATCCGGTCGGGAGATCAGTTCGGCCCGTTCGACGGCAATCGCTAATTGTCCGGCAACGCTGCTGGCAAGCTGTAAATCGCTGCGACTGAAGCGTTCCGACTGGTGGCTGCCGAGTAGGACTTCTCCCAAGCTACGGTTGCGGAAGGCAAGGGGCAAAACCATCAATGATTTGAGATCGAAATGCTCAACCAGGTTGTCATAAGGTGGTTCAATCGACCGGACGACAAGCGTATCGGCGACGAAAAGAGGCCGGTTTGACGTCGATACAAGGGTGGTGAACTGATCCGCTTCGATAAAAAGCTGTTCGAACTCTCCTTTGGCTTCAGCCGGCACGCCATATTGCGAAGCAGTGTGAGCTTGCAATTCACCGATGCTTTCCCGCAAGAAATAGAGCACAGCCACATCGGCATCGAGCAACCGGGAAAGCTCCAAAAGCGAATATTTCAAGATTTCATCCAGGTCCGCCTCGGAGCCGGTCAG
>CAZXXW010000027.1:3127-26334 GCA_964644835.1 uncultured Anaerolineales bacterium | reverse complement strand
ACCCGTCGAAGTGATTCCGCTCGCAAGGCCCTTTGAATCGAGTGCTGAACTAAATTGGCATTTTCGATGATCGGAGCAGCTTGCCCGGCAATAATAGCCAATAGGCGAACATCGGCTTTGGAGAAACTGGTGCCGTCTTTCTTGTTGGCAACCTGCAAATAGCCTAACGAACGCCCGCCGACTTTGAGTGGCGCCAAAACCGTTTCACGCATCCCGGCGGCACGGGCAGGATGGTCGAGCCCCAAGTCGATGATGCGATAATCTTCGGGAGCGTCTTTGACAACCAGTTTTTCTTGTTGACGCCAAATTCTTTCAGCGGGGCTATCCACCGGGATGGAAACCTGATACAAATTGACAAATTGCTCCGGCACACCCACAAAAGGATGCTGGGCAGCCAGCAACCGGTTGGTCTCGTCGTAAATCAAGAAGCCGGCCATTTCAACGTCCAACAGAGACGTGATCTCTTCGACGAGATGGGCAAATAACTCTTCGGGCTCTTGAACAGCGGTAATCGCTTGAGAGAGATTGGCCAAGCCGGATAACTCTAGGGCGCGGCGTTTTTCTTCTCGATACAGCAGGGCATTATGCAGGGCGACCGCGGCCTGACCGGAAAGCAGATCGACCAATTTGAGGTCATTTTGATCGTAAGCGTTCTCGGCGAGAGAGGTGATTGCCAACGTGCCGATGAGCTCACCGCTGATGGTCAGAGGGATGCCGATATAGGAGCGGAAAGGATGCTCCTGGCGGTTGATCGCCGGACTCAACTCGGTGGTGGTCTCAACATCGGAAACAAGCAGCGCCTCCCGACTCTCGGCCACATGCCCGGCATATCCTTCCCCCAAGGCATACCGCTCGGAAGAAAGCTCCAGTTGCGGTTCTCCCAACCCACCAAAACGATACGGAATCAAATGCTCTTTTTCCGGTTCCCAGATGGTAATTTCAGCAAAGTCCAGGGAAACAATTTGTCCGACCCCGGAAAGCACCGCTTGCATGGTGGCCTCTAGCTCGAGTTCGGAGGCCATTGTTTGGCCTAATTTTGTGAGTATTTCGATCGCCTGGCCCGAGGCTTCCGAGCCTTCTTCTGTCAGCGTGGCAACGTGATAAGACCGGAGCGATAGCAGGATGGCATCGTTTTCTTGATAGGGAATTCTATACGAGGTAGCTTCGGTCAGGTGCCCCCCAACAGAGAGATGAGCACTTCCCTCTGCAGCACACAGGCTCAAGAAAACACTCTCCGGCCGGGTTCGCCGGGCGAGGCGTTCGAGGTTGGGATGCCGTTCCCAGACATCAAATTGATCCCGGGCAGCCTCGTTCATAAACAAAACCCGCCCACCGGGCCGAATCACCAGGGTGGCGTGTTCATGTTCGGGCAGATCAATATCCAGATTTGGGTCAGCGGAAACAGTGGAGGAGACAAATATTCTCGAAAACAGACGCGCCAAAAGATAGGCTAGCATAAGAAATGCTATCCCGACGATCAAGAAAGTAATTCCAAGGGGTAAGGCGCTTAATTCCAACATGGGATCAAGAAGAGGTTAGGCTTGATTACGCCGCTCTTCTGCTGCTAATTCAGTAATCTCGCGAATATCGGAAAAGTGGTGTTCTTTGGGGGAAACGACACCAATACTGATCGTCATCAGGGGCACCTGTTCTTTTTCACCGACCTCATTGGTGGTTTCAATGTAGCCCTGATCGCGATCCATGAAGTTGTAATAGGTTAAGATTTCTTCAGCAAAACGGGTTTTGACTTCTTCTGCGATCTGATCGACGCGGTCTTGCTCGGTGATGATGATATAGTTCTCTCCCCCGGCATGGCCGATGAAATCGTTAGGGGAGCCAAGTTGATCGACGATTTCGTTAAGCAGCATGGCGGCGAAGCGAAGAACATCATCAGCGGCGACGAAGCCGTATTCTTCCTTGAAGGCCTGGAAGTGATTGATGCGCAGATCCATTAAAGCCCAATCGTCGGTGCGGATAATCTCACGAAGCTGCTCTTCGATCAGGCGGCCCGAGGGCAACCCGGTGCGCGGATCGGTGAGGCTCTCTCGCTCCGCCCGTCTGATCGCATTCTTGACCCGCAGCTTGAGCTCTTCGATATCGAAAGGCTTGGTGATGTAATCATCTGCCCCCAGTTCCAACCCCTGCAAGCGGTCGCTGCGCTCATCTTTCTGGGTCAGGAAAATTACAGGGATGTGGCTTGTGCGTGTGCTCTTTCTCAACCGCTCGCAAACCTCGTACCCATCAATGTCCGGGAGCATGATGTCCAACACAATCAAATGGGGCAGGTTTTGGCGCGTTTTCTCCAGAGCCACCGAACCACGCGGGGCGACGTCGACTTCGTACCCCTGCCCGGAAAAATAAATCCGCAGCATGTTGGAGATATCAAAGTCATCTTCGACAATTAATAAACGATATGTGCTCATAGGTACCTCGCAAAGGTAAAAGAGAATGACTCCTGCTACCTACTCTTTGTGCCTCTTGATTATAGGCTCTTTCTAGTGTACTGACGAACGTGTTCGATTTTCTCCTGGCTAACCGGTTTTTCAAAAGAACGAAAGCCACTCAGACGAAAACCATGCCGAGTCGCTATTTCGGTGATTTCATCCACCCGGCGGCGAGTTATCTCTTTGCCGATTGTGTAATCATCAAAGCGACCTTCCAGGGCCAAGGCGATGGTCTCTGCCATGCAAGCGTAGGCCTTGCCCGGAGGAAAACCAAAGTCAAAGTTAAAATTGACCGGGCCCGGCACATCAACCATCCCACCGTCGATGACCAAAACATCGTCGCGGGCCGTGGCCACCTGAGCAGAAACGTCTCGGGGACGGGCAACATCGCAAATCACACTACCGGGGCGCAAATGCTCGGGGTGGATAATTGGATGGTCCGCACTGGATACGGTCAAGATCAATTGAGCGTTTTTGACATCAGCAGCATCCACGCTGGTGATCAACGTTGCTCTTGCCCGATCGCGCAGTTCACGATCAAGCCGATCCAGTTTTTCAGGTGTTTGCCCAATCAGGTACAATGTTTCGACATCGCCTGCCAGCATTTGTGAACAGACGCGCCCAATTGCTCCCGTTGCTCCTACAACAGCGGCTGTGGCCTGCTCTAGCGGAATGGCCAGCATAGCGGCAGCATCACGAATCGCCTGGACGGCCACCGAGACGGTGTAAGCGTCGCCGGTAGTCACGGGCACATCCAGAGCTTCGGCGACGGTTTTCCCACCATCCCCGACCACCGATGTAAACGCGCCCAATCCGAGCATATCGGCACCGAGACGCTCGGCCAGCCTGCCAGTCTGGATAATTTTAGCGTATGCAATTCTTACGGGTAATTCTAACATACGTGTGGATGTAAGGGGACATGCAATCAGCCAGCCCTTGATTTGTTTGCCCGTTGCGGCAGACCGAATCCCCTCTACTTCGGATAAATATACAGGTGGAAAAAATGTCGAAAAAAAATTGATCAAGCCGACGCTGAGATAACGCCCCAAAAGAGGATATTTCCGACTGACATCCCGCTTGGGATCAATCGGATGAATGATAAAGGCGAATGTATCCATAGATCACCAAGACTCATATTCTACTTCGCCTGGACGAGGGTACAGACGTTTATGCAAATTTGCAAAGTCGTAATAATGATGGTCGCTATCTTCGTAGCGAACATCCTTGGCAATCACCCGGCGATCATCGGAAGCAACCAGAACAACGTCGGATTCGATCGTTCGGGCCGGGAAGATGATCATCCCGGAGCCGAGGCGACAATTATGCCCGACACAGCTGCCCAGCACGGGGCAATTGGCATCCCGCAATTTGCCGTTTCCGTCCTTCGCCTTCAGAGGCGTTGGGATGATATTGAAGTCGGTAAATGTGGAGCCCGCACCAATGAACGTGTTTCGCCCGATCACACACATTTGCAAGCACGTGTTTTGGGCCACCATGCTGTTATCCATAAAGGTAGTCATAAACAAAGAGGCGCGGAAGGGCAAAAAAGCGCCATCTCCAACCACCGAGACCATCACCTGACAATCCTGGGAAATGTTGACATTATCACCGATGATACAGTTTTCGATGACAGAACCGGCACCAATGGTAACGTTGTCCCCTATCGTGGTCGGGCCATGAATGGTTGCCGAGGGATCGATAACACAATTGCGGCCAACTTTGACCACGCCAGAGCATTCCAAAACCTGTTTTCCCTCGAACATGGCCTTGGAAAGCACGCCCAATTTAAAGAAAAGATTCCGGTCGAGACGAGCTTCAAACCTGGCGCCCCGGCTATACAAACCAAAAACGATGTCGGCGATAAAAACATGCACCCATGAATCAATGGCGATCAAACTGCGCAAGGGGACATGAAAAACAAGGTCGCCTTGCTCCGAAGCCATGTAGGTCGGCACATGGTAATAACCAACCTCACGAGGCAAGAGATCGATGACAAGAGGCTGAGCATCTTGCAGTGTGCTGGTCGCGGGCGGGTAGTACCATAACTCCGCCAGATAGATATCCCCTTGCTGCTCATAAGAATTCGACAGGGGCAAAGCATGTTCGCGAAAAGCCGCATCATCTCGGGAAAAAGCCGCCCGTGAGGGAACATCGCGTTTTTGGGCTTGGCGCAAAAATTCGTCAATGTAGGTTTTGTCGAAATATAGATTCTCGCGATAGACGATCGCCGGCCCTTGAATATCGATATCGGCCATTTCGACAGTGGCAGGCAGTTCTTTTTCTTCGGTCACATAGGGGGCAAGCAAATCGCGATGAATCAACCAAAGCGGTTTATTTTGAATGCGTAAATCACGAGCGGCTTCGTTGAAAGGATAGATATGATCGCGATCAGAAAGAATGATTTTTTTCATCAGTGTGTCAAAGGTTGTTTGTCGATTTCAATCGTGCAAGCAGATGCACCCTGGGCGATGCAACGCGTTTCTTCAACGCAGAAATACTTGCCACCGCTGATCCAGTACAATGCTTCTTGCAAGATACCAACTGCCAGATGGCAGCAAGGTTGATCCGTTTCGCGCTCCCAACAAACGGGACAACGATCAATGTGCCAGAGAAGCTTGCCCTTGGCATCTTCAAGTCGAACCTGCTGATCGGAAAAGCGATTAAAAACTTGGGCGAATAATTGGGCGCCTTTTTTCAACTTCGTAGACAAAGGCAGCAAACGAAAAGCCATATCCTGAATGCCAAACAGCGGGCCAAATTCGCGCAAACCATACATGAAACAAGCGCGCCCAGATCGTAAGGCCAAGCCGCGCCCCGTCCGGGGGCCAAAGTAGCGCTCCAGTCCTTCCATCGTACCGCTAAGAACATCAAAGCGGAACTGGCGGTCAAAGTTGTTCGGAGGGGTATTGTCAATCATCCCCGAGAGACCGACATGATTCAAGACCGTGGTCAACCCGCTATGGCCAAGCACATCTTCCATTGCCAAGAAGATAATGCGCCCCATATTATTGGGATAATAATATACCTGCTCTTGCTCTAGATTCATGCACCGTTTTCTAAGAAATCTTTTAACTCTTGCATAAATCTTTCAGGTGAATCCAGCATGATGAAATGGCCGGCATCTTCAAATCGCTCAATGCGAACATTGGAAACGCCCTTTTGCATCAACTGCCATTGGTCCGGGTCGACGATGACATCTTTTTGGCCATACATGCCCATGGCAGGGATAGAAATTTGACTGAGGAAAGGACGCAAATCCGTTTGGCGAAGGGAAGAGATGCTCTCCAAGAAAGATTCTAACGTCGTTCGGGATAAATCGCTGGTGATCATGTCATACCAATCAGGGTCATTGGAGATAATCGGTGAACTCAGTCTCAAACCCAGCTTAAGAGCCCACATGGCGCGAAAGACCATCGAGGCGATCCACCGACGGCCTGCCAACTTGAGGGTTAAAGCCAGCGAAGAGCCAACAATCGGAGAGCCTATTACCGTAACTTGGCTGACTCGTTCGGGATGCTTGATCGCAAATGACAGGCTAACCGTCCCGCCCATACTATGACCAACCAGGGGCGCCTCGATAATCCCCAGCCGATCCATAAATTGTCTCACCATACTGACGAAATCTTGTACTGCAAATGTGGGCACTTTCTTGCCCGACTCCCCAAACCCCCAAAAATCGAGAGCGTAGGTACGGTAATCTTGCCCCAGATACTTCATGGTGTTCTGCCATAAACCCCAAGAACCTAGCCAGCCATGAAGTAACAAAACCGGACGCCCTCGTCCGTAAACCTCATAATGTAATATTCCTTGATCCGTCGTTATGGAAGACACAATACCGGATTATACATGTAATTATTTGTCTCCAGCTTCCATCTCAGACAAAATACTATAGAGTAGCTCTAAGAGCACATCCTTAACGGTCTCTTTTTCCACAGCCACACAGGGAAGCAATTTGATTTTGGGGTCTAGACGTAATGCAATCCGCATATCGTCAACAGACCAAGCATCCTCCAGGTCTTGCTTGTTAGCAGCAACCACGTAGGGGGTCGGTGCATAGGCGCGGAAGGTCTCCAAAATGCTGCGCGCCTCACGAAAGGTCTCAGGACGGCTGCTATCCACCAGAACGATAAAACCAAGCATCCCTTCAGAGAGAATCTCCCACATAAAATCGAAGCGTCTCTGGCCGGGTGTACCAAACAGATAAAGGACCAGATCGTCATCAACGGTGATCCGACCAAAGTCCATCGCGACGGTGGTCGTTTCCTTGATGCGCTCTGCCTCACTTGAGATCTTCCGCTCGGTAGCGACAACGTCTATCTCGCTAACGGTTTGAATGAATTCGGTTTTCCCCGCACTAAAAGGACCGGTGACTACCATTTTTACTGTTTGCATAAGTCCTGCCTCAAAGTTAGGATACGAAAAAATGAGAAATAAACGATTTATGCTCTAAATAGAACGAATGCGCTTGATAAGACGATTGACCAAAGATTTTTGTTCTTCTGTCGTTTTGCCGGGCAAAGCCGGTTTCTTAGGTTCAGGCGGAGCAACGCCTTCGGGCCGGATCAATTCAACCAACCCTGCCTGCAGTAAACCATAAACAACCTTGCGGATTTCAAGGTCGTTCATATTGGTTGTTTTTGCTATTTGTCGAAGGGTATTCTTGGGACTGATGTAAGAAACAACCCGCCATTCTTCGACGCTGAGATTAACTTTCCGCAGATCTGCGCCAGGACGGTCGGTAAACTTGAGGGCGATATCCAGGCTGGGAAGTTCATCCTGTAACTGCTCCCACTCACGGAGGCGCCTGGTCCCCTCCATGATGATGTTCTCTAACCCAATCCGCAAGGTGATCTTTCCATCAGGGGGGAGAACGTCTTCTTCGAAACGGAATAACCCCTCAACCCAGGTAAAAATACGTTGCAGCACGCTGACGAACTCGGACCGCAAACTCTCTAGAATGTCTTCCTGGGAAAGGTAATCCGCGTTGATCAGCAAAAGCCCTAACTCCTTGTCGCTCATCCCATCAGCTCGCGATTTAATCATCGAATATTGAGCCTTGGATAACTTATTGGCCCGATAAAGCACGGAGACGAGATCATCTTCATCCTGGCCCATTCTCGAATAAGCCAAATGTCCCTCGCGAAAACTGACCCAAGCCGTCTCACCGGGCCCTTCGACCACAAGTGTTCCGGTCTTGCGAGCTAAATTAACGAGATTCAGTAACTGGGTAATAGAAAAATTTCGAAGATTTCCTTTTAAGGCCATGAATTTCTTTTTAAGAAGAAGCGATGCAAATCAAGGTCAGAACATTGTGATTATACATGTAAGCAAAAGAAGCGTCAATTTGAGCACTTCACCGTTTTGTTAAGTGACGTCGAGAAGCAAATCCCGAGCGGAAATTGCCCTAAAAACAAACCCTCACTTGGCTGACTTCAAATCGCGATATTCCCAGAGAAGCTGCCACACCCGTATTGCCGCTTCGGATTGGATTTGAAAGGACATTTTCGACTCGCCAATGTTGCGTTCGGAAAAATAAATCGGTATCTCTTTGATTTTGTACCCAAGGCGATGGGCAATATATGCCATTTCGATCTGGAAGGCATACCCATTCGAGCGAACTTTTTCTAGGGGCATGCCCATCAGCGTAGCGCGCCGCCACATGCGAAAACCGGCCGTGAGATCTTTGACAGGCACCATCAAGATGGCCTGAGCATAGAGATTGCCGAACAAAGACAAAGCCTTTCGCCATAAAGGCCAGCGCTCATCCAATTTTCCACCTTGGACATAGCGAGAACCGATGACCACATCACAATCCTCGATGGCATCATACATCTCGACTAATTTTTGCGGTGAATGGGAAAAATCGGCATCCATTTGGGCGATCAAATCGGCACCACCACGGATGGCCTTTTGGAAACCCTGGATATAGGCCGTCCCCAAACCCTGCTTCCCCGCCCGATGCATCACGGAAACTTGACCGGGATGACGCTCTACCATGGCATCGGCAATATCACCGGTGCCATCGGGACTATCGTCATCCACAATCAAAATGCTAAACTCCGGGAGCGGCAGATCCAACAAAGCCGAAATCAACGTGGGGAGATTTTCGGCTTCATTATAGGTGGGAATAACAACCGTTAAGAACAATACTATTAACCTATTCTGGGATGGCGAGATTTTTTGCCATCCCAACTACAACAAAATAATGTCTATCAACTGCGGCTGGTTGAAATCTCTACAGGGTTTCGAGAAACCCAACTTGGGTCTCGTCGGAAATTACCTACCCACCCGCATCAATCTGCTCTTCAAGTCTTGCAACCCGGAGAAAGGTCCGTGTTTCGGCAGGACTCCTTTCATACTCAGGGAAAGCCGCTTGTCAGAATCGGTCAATTTATCGCGATCTTTTATCGGATAAAAATAATCCAAAGATTGCTCAAGCCGAATCCGAATACGCTCTCCTAAATCGACCAGGACATCCGGACTGGTGACAACGACGAATTTGGTCGTTTCGAGATGGCCAACAAAATCGTTCGGGCTGCCAACTTTGCGAACTGCGTTGTGAATCATCAGACTGACAGCGCGCAAAACATCATCGGAAGCGACAAACCCATACGCATCTCGGAAATTACTCAAATTCTCCAACGAAATCACCAACAGCGCCCAGTCATCGCTGTCTACGCATTCTTCCAAACGCTCGTCGACCAAGACGCCTTCAGCAAATCCTGTGATGGGATTATTAATCGCTCCTTGGGAAGAACGTTGAAGAGAATTACGCACCCGCAAGCGCAGTTCTTGAATATCAAATGGCTTGGTGATGTAATCGTCCGCTCCCAGCTCCAGGCCCTGCAAACGGTCGGCCCGATTACGCTTCTCGGTCAAGAAAATGATGGGGATGTTTTCTGTTCGCCGATATTCACGCAGCCGCCGAGCCACCTCGTAGCCATCAAAATCGGGCAAGCGAATATCCAAAATAACAAGATCAGGATGTTCATTGCGACAGACTTCGATGGCATCTTCGCCCCAATTAGCCGTCGCCACTTGATAGCCTTGAACACGGAAATAGGCCTCGAGCATTTCCGCTACATCTAGATCATCTTCGACAATTAGGATTTTTTGCTTTTTTTCTACCACAGGCTTGCTCAGTCAACAGGTTCTTTTTGAATAATAAATTCACAAACTTCGTCATCCATGGCAATGCATCGGGATTCATTGACGCGGAACGCCTTCCCCCCCGAGACCCACTTCAACGCTTCTTGCAAGAGACCGGTAGCCACGAAACAAACCGGCTTCTCTTCTCCATGACGCCCCCAACAAACCGGGCAGCGGTGGATCGTGTAGACAAAGGTGTCGTCCTTCTCATCGACCGTGCTGATCTGGTCGCTCATCTGGCTGAAGATTTTGGCCACAGCGGGAATACCGATGCGCAACTTCGTTTCCAAGGGCAAAACCTTAAAAGCGAGATCCACTGCACCTGCCAAAGCGCCAAAATTCTTCAAGGCATCGGCAAAGGTAGCCCGCCCGGCTCTCAGAGCCAAGCCCCGGCCACCCCTGGGCCCGTACATCTCTTCCAGGGCCAGATTGATCGCCGAGATGTCGGCAAAGTCAAATTCTTTGTTGAGATTATCTGCGGGGAAATTATCGATCAACTCTCCCAAACTGGCGAGATTGAGAATAGCATTGAGGCCGTTTCTTCCCATCACATCTTCCAATGCCTCAAGCATGATCAAAGCAAATTTATTGGGATAATGATAATTACTTTTTGGGATCGCTTCCATAGCCGTATCCTAAATGAGTTTAGCGAGGTCTTCAGTCGCCCGCCGCATATCGAGAAAAATTAAACCTAGTTTCGCTTCCTCACGAGCTAACGTTGTCAATACGGCCTCCTCACCAATAGACATCAGAATAACATAACCATTTTCACCCTTTATATAAACCTGATCTAGAACACCGCGGCCTAACTCGGTTGCAATCCGCTCACCCAACGAAAGCATCGCTGCTGTCATCGCCGAGACACGATCTTCCTCCACACCCTGTGGCAAAGCAGAAGCAATGGTCAAACCATCGACACTCACCACAGCCGATGCTTCAATATCAGGGGAAGAGGCTTGAAGGTCACGGAGGCTATCTACCATGAGTTGTGATCGAGATTTCGTCAAGGTTACAATCCTCCATTTGATAAAAGCTTGATTGATTATTCAATTCAGATAGTACTCTAGGGTAGTCCAAATGCTTTCCCAACTCTAGCATATTGAAGTCGCTGTGTCAAGAATTCGGACTGCCAGAGGGCTGACTTGATCGGGCAAGCTGCCCATGCTAGACTCTGTCAGCGCTTAATTTTTTGGGATACTTGATCCCGACGTTGACAACCCTCCCTGAAGCGACAACGACCACCAGCCTGACGCTGGGGCAAGTGGATTCCGTTGTTTGTGCCGTTTCTAGCACCGCTTGAGCGAAGCCGAATCCACCCAAGAACAAGGCCCGCCAAGACTTCAGAAACGGCCAATTAGTTGAATTGAGCATCCGCAAAAAATATATTTGTATTTCGAATTAAGGAAACCAAGTCGAGGAAAATGATGAAATCACAACGCGAACAACCGTTTATCGACGTAATCGAAGCTGCCGGCGGGATTCTCTGGCGAAAAACTGCCCTAGGACAAGAGTTGGCCTTGATTCATCGCCCCCGCTACGACGATTGGACGTTACCAAAAGGTAAACGAGAATCCGGCGAACAATGGCAAGAGACAGCGCTGCGGGAGGTTTACGAAGAAACCAGCCATCAAGCAACCTTAAAAGATTTTGTCGGCAGCATCGCCTATCTCGCCAACGGCGTCCCCAAAATCGTCCTCTTTTGGAATATGACAACGGTGGAAGCAACCGAATTTCAACCCAATCGTGAGGTCGATAAAATGGTTTGGCTCCCCCTCGATGAAGCCCTAAAAAAAATCAGCTACGATTCGGAGCGCAATCTCCTAACAAAACTGTTAAGCAGATAAGTGTGAAATAAGCCCGGTCTACCGCCAAACATCAATCGGCAGGATCGTAAAAATGATACCTGTCTCGCCCCTGTTCCTTGGCCTGATACATCGCCATATCAGCATGTTTCATCAGCTCATCGACATTCTCGCCATCATCGGGGAAGACAGCAATGCCGAGACTGGTGCTGACATGAACACGGTGGCCATCAAACTCAAATGGTTCCCTCAGGGCTTCCATCACCCGCTTGGCAATGGGAGCGGCGTCTTCCTTTTTTGCCATTTCCGGTGAGAGCAAAATGAACTCATCTCCCCCCATGCGAGCAACCGTATCGCTCTCTCGCAGAAGATCAGCCAGCCGTTTGCCAACAAGCTGCAAGAGATGATCCCCGACTCGATGCCCAAAGGTATCGTTGACTCGCTTGAAATAATCGAGATCAAAATACATCAAGCCTAACTTTTGTTGATTGCGGCGGGCGTGGGCCATCTCCAACTCGACGCGATCGCTGAACAAGCGCCGATTGGGCAAGCCGGTGAGGGCATCATGCGTAGCCATATATTTGAGCGCTTCTTCTACACGCACCCGCTCGGTAATATCGACAATGTGAATGATCCCCCCAAGGGTATCCCCAAATTCCGATTCAACCCCGGCTACGGAAAAGACAACCGGCATCAGATCACCATCATGTTTGATAATCTCGATTTCCATCCCGGCGATGGCCGCCCCTGTTTGGATCGTCTCCTCGATTTTCTCAGCGACCAATTGCGTCGTTTCCCGAGGCATAATCAACGGGTTTAATTCGTCAAGAGTCTTGCCGAGAAAATCCTGGCAATCTCGCCCCAGCCAAGTTTTCGCCGTCTGATTGAGATAAGAAAAACAATTGTGCTTATCCAGAAGCAGAATCCCTATCGGGGACGATTCCATACTCCGATTGAGAAAGTTCTGCGCCTCTTCCCGCCGTTTCTCGGCTAATTCTCGGCGGGCAATTTCTTCCTTGAGCTCTCGGTTCAAATTGCGCAATTTCATCAAATCATCGAAGCGTGTCATCGCAACGGTGATGGCGCGTTCGAGTTCATCGGCTTTGGGCATCTTGACCAAATAGGCCCCTGCTCCGGCTTCGCTGGCCATCTCGACCGTATCAGCGGTGTCATGCGCGGTCAGGATCACAACCGGTGTTGGAACGGTCCGGAAGATTTCGCGAGTAGCTTCGATCCCGTCAATATCCGGCATACTTACATCCATCAGGATGACATCCGGTTTTATCGATCGGGTCAATGAAATCGCTTCTTTCCCGGTGCGAGCCTCTCCAACAACATTACATTCGATGCTCTCGACAATCCTCCGAATGATAGTGTTGGCATTAAGATCGTCTTCAGCTATGAGGATGTTGATTTCTTTTTTATGCCGCATGAATACTGCCCATCGAAATAAAAAATTAAGACAAAGATATGATCAAACGATAATCACCCAAAGTGTATCATAAAATGACACGTGGAGATTCTCTCAAAAGCGCAATCCCAGCCAATTTCAAGGATTGATTCAACAAAACCATAGGAGTATGATATAAACCGTGCTTGATAGAATCATATATTCGGAGGCGCAATGCGTTTTTTCAGGAAAAAATTACTCATTTGGGGAAGCATCGGCTTCTTCATCTTTTTAATCGTACAGATTTCAGCCGTCCAAGCCAGCCCCCAGGCCCAACAGCCAACCGTCAGCATTCCAACGGTGACAGGGACGCCAACCGGACCGATGGGAGTTGTGATTGCCGATCCGGATGAACAAATCAACGTTCGCTCCGGGCCGGGCACCGATTATCCCCGCGTCGGTGTTTTGATCAACCGCCAAGAGGTGCCAGTCCTGGGGCGGACACCTGCGGGCGATTGGGTTCAAATCATCTACCCAGGTGTCGATGAGGGAGTCGCCTGGGTTTATGCACCTTTGATACGCATCGAAGGAGGCGAACTGCCCATCGCCGAACCGCCACCAACCCCAACGCCGCTGGTCACACCGACCATCGATCCCACCCTGGCGTCTCAATTTGTTGTCGAAATGCCGGCCACCCGGATGCCGACCTTCACGCCGCCGCCGCAACTGGTCATCCCGACGTTTCAACCGGCCCAACCAACCATCGGTACGGGGGGGGTGCCGACAGGATTCGTGATTCTCAGTCTCGCCATCTTGGGGGCGTTTGGTTTCTTGCTATCGCTTTTGCGAGGCCGGTAGCCCAATCGCCATTATTCCAAGCCAACAGCCTGATCGACATGCTTAATCAATTCACCACTGGAGACAATGCGGTGAACCTGTTCAATTTCCGGGCCCCACCAGGCATCCCCGGCTTGATAGGGGACATGCTGGCGAATTTTCTCGTAAGCTGCCGCCACGCCCAGGCCCATCTGAGCATCGGGCAGGGTGCGCAAGCGCAGATCAAGCGCACGGGCAGCGGTGTAGGCCTCAATCGCCAAGACATGAGCGGTGTTGGTGATGATCTCACGCCCGTGGCGGGCTGCGGTCATCGCGTTGGCGTTGTGATCTTCCTGTTCGGCTGAGGTGGGCAACGAATAGACCGAATCAGGGGAGGCCATCGCCTGGCTCTCCAAAACGAGCGAAGCAGCCGTATATTGGGGCATCATCAGGCCAGAGTTCAATCCCGCGGCCTCGGGGGTGTCGACCAGCATCGGAGGCAGATCGCAGTTGAGATTACCATCCGTCAGGCGGAAGACGCGCCGCTCTGAAATGCCCGCCACCTCGGTGAGGGCAATTCCCAAAAAATCCATTACCATACCGACCGGCTCGCCATGAAAGTTGCCTCCGGAAATTGCCACCTTGGGCCCAAAGAGAAGGGGGTTATCCGTCGCCGCGTTGATCTCGCGCACAATCCGGTCCTTGATAAACAGAAGCGCATCCATGGCGGCACCCTGAACCTGAGGCGCACAACGCAGCGAATAGGCGTCTTGCCTGCGACCGGCCGAATCGATCAGGGTACTTCCCTCGGTGAACTGGCGTACCCGCTCGGCGACAGCCATCTGACCGATATGATTGCGGACCATGTGAATGCGGGGATCGAAGGCCGCGCTGACTCCCAGCATCGCCTCCAGGCTCATTGCCAGGGCGACATCGGCGATTTGGAGCAAAATATCAGCATCATGGATGGCCAGGGCCCCCAACGCCGCCGAGAACGTGGCCCCATTATTGACTGCCAGACCCTCTTTGGCCCCGAGAATAATCCGGTCGATACCGGCAGCCTCCATGGCGGCCTTGCCGCTCATCCGCTGACCATCAACCTCAGCCCAGCCTGATTCCGCTTCCCGATCGGCTTCATCTGTGGTGAAGACCAGTGCCATGTGGGAAAGCTGGGCCAAGTCTCCCGACGAGCCCAGAGACCCCTGCGAGGGGATCAGCGGGGTAACGCCGCGATTGAGCATCTCCAGCAAAGTTTCGATGACCACAGGCCGGACCCCGGAATGTCCCTTGGCCAGGGTATTGGCCCGGATGAGCATCGCAGCACGGACAACTTCTTTGTCCAGCTCTGGGCCGGTAGCGACGGCATGGCTCAAAATCAGGTTTCGGCTCAACTTGGCCGCATCCCTGGCCGATATTTTGCGCTCAGAGAAGATTCCGAAGCCGGTGTTGATCCCGTAAACGGGCTTATCGGCAGCGAGGATATCTTCAACCCAGGTGTGGGAACGTTCCACTCGGCGATGCGCCTCGGGGGCCAAGCTGACTTTCTCCCCCTGACGAGCCACAGCGACGACTTCTGCGATGGTGAGGTGATCTCCGTCAATCTTTATCATAGCACTTCCTTGTCCATGGATGGTTGTTTCAAACAAGCAAAAGATGGCCGAGCAAAATCGCGGCCAAGGTTACGGTGATGTTATCGATTTCTTCAAAGGGAAGGGATTCCACCAGGGTGGCAGCGAGGGCAATCACCGTCAAGGCGGGCAGGTAAGCCGAAAAGGGTGCCGCAAAGACGCCCGCGAAGACGAAAATGGATAAGATCAGGACGGTAAACAGCCAGCCCCCCAGCAGCATCCCCAGCATGCCCAGCCACGTTTTTTGAGATGACCAGGGCAAGGATTTCTGGCCCCAACGCCGCCCGATCACATCGGCAAGGCCATCGCCGCCGCACATCAGCATCAAGCCAACCATGCCAATGGGAGAATCTTTCCAATATACGATCGTAAGCACCACGAAGACGATGCCATAAAAAAGCGGCCCGCGCAGAATTTCGCGCGGGTCTCCGGAACGAGACATGGCTTCAACAGCGGAATCATCTTTGATCACGCCCAGCCCAACCAGCAGGAATTGGAGCGTGATTCCCAGGGGGACAAGGGCAGCCAGATAGCGGGCAGCAGGTTTATCCGGAAAAAGCAGCCAGCAAAGCACAAATACCGGCCCCGTGCCGATGTGGATGATCTTGCGGCTAAGCGAACTGCTCACCCAGCCGCGATGAGCGGCAAAGTCGTTGATCCGCAGCCAGCTTAGAGCGATTACAAAGGTGAGAACGAGAGCGAGGAAAACATTCGAAAGCATAGAGGCCTCTTTGGTATTCGAGAATGACAAAACGAACCCGGCGCCGGCATTGATCTCGAAAATTACCAATTGCCGCGGCGCAGTTCGCGCTCCACTCGCCGCTTGGCATCCCGCTCGGCGATGCTTTGGCGTTTGTCGTGCAGCTTCTTGCCTTTTGCAACGGCGATCTCAACCTTGGCGTAGCCATCGCGCAAATAGACCTGCAAGGGCACGATGGTGACTCCTTTACGGCGAACCTCGTCCCATAACCTTTGAATTTGGCGTTTGTGCAAGAGAAGTTTACGCGGCCGGGTGGGGTCGTGGTTAAAATGGGAAGCCTGATCGTAAGGTGCGATGTGGGCGTCGACCAGCCAGGCTTCTTCGCCGTTGACGATGCGCACGTAGGCTTGCTTGATGCTGATCCGACTGTCACGTACCGATTTGATTTCACTGCCGCGCAGGACAATACCGGCCTCGTAACGATCGAGGAGGTGATAATTGTGTTTCGCTTTTCGATTTCGGGCAACGATTTTTACACTCATAGTGGAGAGGATTTTAGCATAGGTAACCGTTGTTGTCAGATGAGAGAAAATCAGGCAAGGTAACAGAATCTACTTCTCGGAAAAGAAAGCGATCGCGGCGGCAACGGCGGGATCGGGAGTTTCTTGCTCGCCATCGGTGACGATATCGGGGATGAGGCCAGCTTCTCCGATGGGCGGCTCCAGGCCGGGGACCCACCATTTCGCCGCGGTCACATAGATGCTGGAGTCATCGCTCAAGTTGAAGGCCAGTTGAACGGTGTCTTTGCCAAAAGTCTGGCTACCGATGACGACGGCAGCGTCGCGAGCCTGCAAGGCCCCGGCGATGATTTCGGCGGCGCTGGCTGTGTTTTCGTCGACGAGAACGACCAGCGGCAAACGCGCCAAAGAACCAGCCTGCTTTACTCGAAAGGTCTCCACATCTTGATCACGATATTTTTCTTTGAGGATCTCACCTTCTTCGAGGAACAGGCGGGCAACGCTGACACCCGCGTCGACAAGCCCGCCGCGGTTGCCGCGCAAATCGAGGGCATAATAGGCTACATCTTGGGCGCGCAACTCGGCGACGGCGGTTTCGATCTCATCGGCGGTGCTGGCGGCGATCAGGTTGACCTGGATGATGCCCAAACGAGGATCGGCCGGGGCCGGGTACCAGGTCACCGAGGGCAGGGGGATGGATTGGCGTTCAATCTCGAAGCTGAAGGGTTCGTAGGCCGGGGGCCGGGCGATGGTGACATCAACGGGATCACCCTCCGCCCCCCGCAGCGCCGCGACGGCCTGATCAACGGGGACTTCCAGGGTCAGTTCAAGGTCATCCACCTGAATCAGGCGGTCACCGTCTTGGATGCCTGCCTCTTTGGCCGGGCCATCGGGAAAGGGGTGCAAGATGATCCACCCCTCAGCATCATGACCAAGACTGGCGCCAATTCCTCCATATTGGCCGGAAAGCTCGTCGGTGTTGAGTTCAGTTTGGACCGGTTCGATAAAGCGCGTATACGGATCATCGTAAGCGGTGAGCATGCCCCGGATCATGCCATATTCGAGGGTGGGCTCCTCGGGCAACTCAAAAAGGGCGTTTTTGGCCAGGAGACGATGCGCCTCAAGCAAGAGGGGGAAAGTGGTCTCCGGGGAATGAAGATAAGGCCGGATGAAGTATCCACCCGCGAAAGACAAGACCGAAACGATGATCAAGATGGAAGAATAGAAAAAACGGGATGTTCGATTCATGAGATTGCTCACCAAGCGATAGGTTTTGTTTGGGTATCAGACGATCACACATTTCGATGACTCTTTTTCTGAGCCCTATTGTACAACAGAAAATGTCCAGGTGTGGTCGCCCCCATAGTGATATCAGAACTTCATTATTTTGAAGGTGTAAACGAAGAAAGATGGATTAACGCAAATAAAAATAGGTGACTTTCACTTTGGAAGTGAAAGTCACCTTTTAGAATTTTCTCGCCACTTGCGTGACCGGAGAGCACAAACTCACAATACTCGGGCAAATCGCCACAGCGACGGTGGCCTAACCATCCCGGGCAGAAAGAGCTAACCCGGCGGTGCGGAAGAAATAGGCCAGCCAAGCAACAATACCCACCAGTTTAGCAGCATCTTCAAAAATGGTTTCATCCAAGCCAAGGTAAAAGAGCAAATCGAAACCAATCGAAACACTAAAGAAGAAGAGAGCTGCTCCCAATACAATATATTCCGTTTTCAGGATGATGGTGCGAAAGCGAAACAGATACGCTATCAAAGCGCCAGCATAGACCATAAACACAGCGATTTCAGAGACGCCCAAATAGCGAAAGAGTTGAACATGAATCAGAAAAACATCATCCAGGCCAAGAAACAGCGAAAACAGACCTGATATAAAAAGAAAGCGCTTGAATTCTTGCTTATCTTGGTTTTCTGAGAGCGTTTGGGCCCCAAATAGAGACACCGCCGCGGAAGCCGCCCAAAAGAAGATGCCAATTTGGGAAAGAAATCCAGTGTAGAGAGGCGCGCCAATGACGGCAATCGGATCACGCGTTAGGATATTCAAAGGAATTCCCTTCCATACATGCAAAACCCAAGCCATCCCGATAAAAAGGGTGGTGACTACAAAAATGAGTACAAATATAGGCCAACTTGATCGCCAAAGGGCGAGAGACTTTTTCATAATTACCATTTCCTGGACAAAAGTTTCAACAAAGCGAGAGTATATCACGATCAAAACTCAAGTAGGATCTTGGAGGTCTTCAATCTAACCAATGAAAAGCTCAAAATGAGAAAATGGATATTTTGGCACAAAGTTAATATGAGCATAATCTTGACAATATATCTACAACAGGTTATTATTATATCAACTGACCAGATATTGCACAGGTAAAAATTCTATCAGAAAAAATATATTTGGAGGTACACTACCATGAAGAAAAAACTCGGTTTCAGCTTACTCGTATCAATTGTCGCCCTGGTCGTTGCGCTTGGCTTTAGCGCCCAACCCACCATGGCAGCAGGACACACATTCGATGTGTCTGTTTATCACAACATCGACGGCACCAAGCTCGGACTTTCCGAAGCTTTGCCCGTCGATATTTATATTTACAAAGAAGGCAGCTTATTCTCCTTTATCGCTGACTTCACCTTTGGGGAGCGGTTCAGCGCATCACTCCCCGAGGGAAACTATGAGATCAAAATCTTCTCCCGAGAGCTTGGCGCCTTTGTGGACAGCATGACAGTTGGACCCGTTGACATTCCGGGTGGCGTCGAGGTCAGAATGCAGGCTGCTTTGGCTACCGGCGGCACCCCGACGACCATCGTCAAGGTCAATGGCTCGAAAGTTGATCTGAACAAAGCGGCTGCGTCAGGCCCAGCCGATGGCAACTTTGGCGTCTCCGTTTACCACGGCATCAAGGGCACCAGACTGGGTCTCTCCGAAGCACTTCCCGTGGACATCTACATCTACTCCCCCGCCGGCCTGATCGCTTACGTCCCCAACTTCACCTTTGGTCAGCGCTTTGACACCCAACTCCCCGCCGGGAACTACGAGATCATGGTCTACTCGCAAGAACTGGGCACCTTCCTACCGAGCATGACCATTGGCCCCGTGGAGATCCCCGAGAATGTTGAAGTACGGCTCAACGCACAACTAACACCGGACAAAACCCCCGTGATCAACGTCAAGGTCAAATAGTCTCTCCTTCATCTCCTCAAACTATGATCAAAAAGTCGGCGAAAAGATCGCCGACTTTTTGATTCTGGCAACATTAGCAGTCTTAATCCACAAATCTTAGTCTAAAACGTTTTCAGCCGCGTCAATACTCGATCTACTTGCTCTTGTGGCTGGAGCTGTTCCAGACGCCAGCGCAGATAGTCCCAATCAAGGGTGACGACCGCGGCGATCATCGCATCGACATCTTGCCAATCGTGCTTGCCCTGCTCCGGGCCGCGGCCCCATGTCGCCTTCAAAGCAATATTATCTTCCACGGGGATAAGCGGCACAGGGACTCCATCCACCTGCCCGTGCGTGATCCGCGCCGCCATCTCTTCGTCCAGGTCGAGCAGCCACAATCCGGCAATGATGTCGAATCCTTCCAGACAGATTCCATCCAACGCTCCAGCCTCGTCTCGCTTGATCTCCCCTTCGGGAAATAGCGCGGTGAGGCGTTCTCCCTCGGAGGAGGGTACCAGAATATCGACATCGGTGATTGGCCGATCGACACCGTAGGCCACCGCTGCTGCCCCGGCGAAGACAACCCAGGGCATGCCGCTTGCATCCAGGCGTGCGGCGACTTTTGATAAGCTCAGCATTGTTGGATTTGATGGTTTCATATTCATTTTTGGCCAATTCTAGGAGGTCAGCAAAAGATACATAAAAAGAGCCGCCCCTACGATCAGAAAAATCACGCCAAGAATCACTCTCGGCCTTCTAGATTTTTCCTCTTCGGCGGTCAAAGGCCGGATCTTATCCTTATTCTTGGCCTCCAAATAAGAACCAACAGCCGTGCCAATTGTAACGCCAAAGGCTGGTCCCAGGGCGAAGCCAACGGGCATTTTGCCTATAATTTGGCCCAGAACCAAACCAAACGGGATACCAAATCCCATTCCGATGCTGATTCCCAGACTCATCCAATGACCTTGAGGGTATGTTTTCTGTTCCGACATGAGTAGCCTCCTATGTGCTGCGATTAACAGGACTATTCCGTCATCTCGGTTGGCTAAAATCCCCCAGCGATGGAAAAACTGACTTATCCATAGTATAGCATAAAGAGGCAATCACAAGCCCAGTCAGGGTTTTCAACAAATATTTTTGTTGCGGGCACTAGAAAAAAAGAAGATAGATAAACGCACTTACAGATATGTAAACCAAAAAGTGTAGCAAATGGCGTCTTTGTTCGTTAAATAGGTTGAAGAGATTCTATGAAAACACCAAAACTTCTAATCATCGTGGCCGTGATGATGGCGAGCACGCTCGCCTGTGGATCACAAACGGATTCTGTCCCCACGGCGGAGGCAACAACTCCGCCCAACCAGGAGGCCGGCCAACCTGTATGCCAGGAAACGCCGTCTCCCTCGATGGTGGCGAGCATTTCGGAGACATTCGATGTGCCCGAGGAGCAAATCGAAACGTGGTACTGCTCCGGCGAGAGCTTCGAAGACATCTTGCTCGCCCTCCAAACCAGCGAGTTGAGCGATCTCAGCCCGGATGAAATCTTAGAACGCAAAGACGACATCGGCTGGGAGCAACTCTGGACAGAATTAAACCTTGCCCTCACGCCAGCGCCATAACGGCAAGAGGGCCTTACCCTGAAAAGGAGTTTGTATATGAGAACGAAACATTTATCAACCGTATTGCTGCTCTTGATCAGCGTCCTAGTCTGCTTGAGCCTGAACACCGATGTCGCCATGGCGCAAACGGAGCAGCCCGAAGACCCTGACTATGTCGAGCTAACCGGGGAAGTGGTCTCGATAGACACTGAAACCGGCACAGTGGTGCTCGCAGTCGAAAATGAGGAGGGCGAAACGGTCGAATACACCGTGCAGATGCCCGAAGATTACGATTTCGAAAGCCTGGAAACAAGTGAAACGATCACCGTGGTGGGCAGTTTCAACGAAGAAGGCGAGTTTATCACCGAGGCAACCACGGATGAAACAGAAGAAGATCAAGATGGAAACGGGATGAACTACTTCTGCGCCAATCCCAATGCCGTTCATCCTGTTGCCCAAGGCATTGCCGAAACCTACGACGTCAGCTATCAAGAGGTGATGGGCTGGTTCTGCAAAGACAGCGAAGAATCTGGCGAAGAAGATGAGAACGGCAACAACGGTGCGACAGGCTTTGGCCAGATCATGCTGGCGCTTCAAACCGCTGCAGCCACCGAAGACGGCGAAGATGGCGCCGAAACCTACCTGGAGATGCGCGAGCAAGGCTTAGGCTGGGGCCAAATCTGGCAAGAGCTTGGTCATCGGGGCAAGCCCGAGGAAGCCGGACCCCCGGAGGAAGCTGGTCCACCTGAAGATGCTGGCCCTCCTGACCATGCCGGACCCAAAGATAAAGACGATCAAAAAGGTCCACCTGACCACGCAGGACCGAAAGACAAAGGCGGGAAGGGCAAGGGCAAAGGGAAATAGCCCCATCTTTCGAGAAGTTTGATCACCAACAAAAAAGTCCCAGCGGTATTCGCTGGGACTTTTTCGATTCATCGGGATGGGACCTGCCTAGCGCTCACTCGCATCGATCCCCAAATACAGATTGCGGTAATAAGCGGTCAAATAACCCAACAGCTCCAAAGCGATCAGGCGACCCTCTTCCGCATAGGCTTTGATCTTATGGGGATTCTCCTTCCCCATGATGCGCTCTAAAACTTTGCTGTGAAGCTCGACCACATCGCGAGGGCCGGCTTGCAAACGGCCTAATTTTTCGGCGAAACATTGCAAATGCTCTGAGATGGGATGCTCAATCTTGTAGACGCGTTGCTCCAAAGCCATGTCAAACACCCGGCTATAGTCGGCTAAGAATTCCCCGGTCAGTTCGGGATAGCGTTGGAACAAAGAAGCATCACCAACTTGGCTATCAGACTGATCGCATTGAGAAGACAATTGATCCAACGAGTCGATTTCTTGCTTGACCTCGCTTTGACGGCGGCGGGCAGCGCGCACCTGAATGGTAACGTCTTCCAAGGTGAAAACGCACCGCTCCAAGTCGCCACCCTCATCGAGCAATGGCGCGCCATTGATCCGCAACAAGACCCGTCGACCTGTCGGCCACTGAATGGCATGGCGCTGATTGTAAACGGGCTTGAGCGTTTTCCGAATGACGTTGAAGGGCAGTTTTTCGTCGGGAAAGGGCGCCCCCTCATAGTCGGTGATCTTCCACTCAGGATCATTATACGTTCGCTTTGTGACCCCATCGGGTTTCAATCCCAAGATTTGTTCGGCACGATCATTAGCAAACGTGATTTGGCCCGAGGCATCCACAACGGTGATCGCCACCGGGCTGGTATCCGTGATTTGGCGTAACAAATCCCGCTCGCGGCGCAAACGTTCCTCGACATCTTTCAGCCGCAAGATGGCGTTGATCCGAGCCAACAACTCGCGCTGCGAAACCGGGCGGACGATGTAATCATCGGCTCCTCCTTCAAGTCCCTGGGCGCGCTGTGAAGTCGAGACCATCTTTCCGGAAAGAAGCATGACATAGACGCCCGCATAAGCAGGATCGGTTTTGATCTGTTGGCAGATTTCTCTGCCATCCTCATCCCCC
>CAZXXW010000027.1:0-3117 GCA_964644835.1 uncultured Anaerolineales bacterium | reverse complement strand
AATGCAAGTCCTTCCTGGCCATGCGAGGCCTGGGCGACATCAAAATCAGCTTGCTCTAAGATTTGAACGGTAGTTCGGCGTAATGTGTCGTGATCATCGATCACCAATATTTTAGCTGTCATAAAGAAACCATTTCAGAGATTCATTCTTGTGCATCTCGTTCGATCAGGTCATGAACAATGGCGACCAGACGATCAGGACGATCCACAACATACTCATCGGAGAGCAGATCGGCGTCGTGCAAAATTTTTTTGGTGAAAGGCGTACTCATCGCGACTACGTGCATTTCGGCGTTTATAGCTGCCTCCACCCCTGAAGGCGAATCTTCGATCACCAGGCAAGTCGATGGAGAAAAACCGAGTTGATCAGCAACCATCAGGTAGATTTCCGGATCGGGCTTGCCCGCCTCGACATCATCGCTGGTGGCAACGAAGTCAAAGGCATCCTCCAAGTCGATAATTTCCAGCACTTGCCGGGTTCGGTCACACGAGGACATCGTCGCCAGGGCCACCTTACAGTTCGCCTCCCGGGCTCGATCGAGCAAGGCCATGGTGTGTGGCCACTGATTCTCCCGGATCGTGTCGGGGGCGGAGAGCATCTCCCGATAGTATCGTAACCGAACCTGGACATACGCTTGCCAGGGAGCATCGACGCCAAACTCGTCCATCCGCGCTTGGCTTTTCTCAACCAGATCAAAGCGTTCGACCAAGGTGGTGGCCACCTCCCGGCGGGAAAGGCCGACAACATCCTTGAAAGCATCGATCACCTCAGCTTCGCTGATCTCATAGGGGCATAATTCGACCGCGGCGCGAGCATAGGACAGCGCCTTCAACCGCTCGGTCTGCACCAGGGTGCCGTCTAAATCGAAGATCATCGCTCGGATCATAGAAAACACCTTATGAAGGGGTGGCTTCGGAAATGACCGCCGTGCGGATGATCGTCTCGCTGGTCAACGTGCGGTGGACGGGACATTTATCCGCGATCTCGCCGAGTCGTTCGATCTGATCGTCGCTGAGGTCCCCATCGAATCTGATCTGACCTTCGATCAGGTCGACTTTGGCCGTAGGATCACCGCGGCAATGTTTGCAATCTTCGGCGTGAATCTTGTGTATACTCAAGCGCATCTCAACGCCCTCCAAGGGCCACTCTTTTCGCCGGGCGTACATTTGGACCGTCATAATCGTGCAAGCAGCCAGGGAACTGAGCAACAGGCTGTAAGGATCCGGGCCTTGGTCCTCACCAACGCCCAGGGGCTCATCGGCGATGAATTCATGCCTGCCAACCTCAATTTGAACTTGATAATTGGTTAAACTTCTCGCTGTCACGATCATGCGTTTCTCCTTTGTTTGTTTCCGTCAGTTGCCAGGCGTGCAGCACCGCGGCAACGCTCCAGGCTTGGGCGAAACAACCCCTCGGCGTGAAGGGCGGGTCGCCGTCGAAGACCTCGCTGAGGCTGCCCAGCCCGTGTCCATATAGGTGGCGCAGCAGGGGTTCCAAATAAGAACGCGCCAAATCGGGATCGTTGTAAACGCGCAGGTGCGCCTGAATAAAGGGTTCGATCAACCAGGCCCAGACCGTACCTTGATGATAAGCGCCATCGCGTTGACGCCGGTCGCCGCCGTAGCGGCCCTGATAATCCGGCTCCGAGGGGGCCAAGCTGCGCAACCCGTGGGGCGTGAGCAGACGCCGGGCGCAAACATCGACCACGGCGCGTCTCTGCTCGGGCCTCAAGGGCGAGTTGGGCAGCGAAACGGCAAGTAATTGGTTGGGCCGCAGGGCGGGGTCATCTCCCTCGGGGCCGTCGATGACGTCGTAACAATAGCCGGTTTCTCGGTTCCAAAAGCGGGCAAAGCCCTCGGCGGTGCGCGTTGCGTAAGGAGTGTAATCATCACTCTCGCCAAGCCTGGCGGCAAAATCAGTCATCACCCTGAGGGCATTGTACCAAAGCGCGTTGATTTCTACCGGCTTGCCCCGCCGCGGCGTGACGACCCAATCGTCCACTTTGGCGTCCATCCAGGTCAGTTGGACGCCCTGCTCACCGGCGTAGAGCAAGCCATCATCGGGATCAACGTGAATGTCGTGGCGCGTCCCCTCTCGATGTCGGGCGATGATCCCCTTCAAAATCGGGAAGAGTTCCCAGAGCGCGGCTTCATCATCGCTGTGCTCCAGGTAAGCGCGCAGGGCTTCGAAATACCACAAGGTGGCATCGACGGTGTTGTATTCCGGTGCCTGACCATCTTCGGGGAAACGGTTGGGGATCATCCCCCGGTCGACGAAGCGGGCGTAGGTGTGCAAGATGTTGCCGGCGATGTCAGGTCGACCCGTGGCGAGGGTCAGGCCAGGCAGGGCGATCATCGTGTCGCGGCCCCAATCGCCAAACCAGGGATACCCAGCGATGACCGTCTTACCAATGTCATCGTCCGGTGATGGACGGTCAACGATGAACTGATCGGCGGCGAGGAGTAATTGTTGGATTTCCTCGCTGCTGCCGGATAGCTCGCTTTGGTCGCGGATGCCCATCTCGTAGGTTTTTCTGGCCTGGAGGGCGGAGTCCCCATCTAACGTTGGGGCTGGTTCCGTGCTTGCAACCAGAGTCAGGCTCTTGCCGGGGCGCAGCTCGGCGTGAAAATCAGCGGCATAAAGATGATCGTCCCAGGGCTCCAAGCCGCGGTAAGCCTCCTCACGGAGATAAAAATTCCGGTACCATTCGTGTTTTGGCTCAATCTCAGCCCCATTGCTGAGCAGATAGAACGGTTCGGCCTGCTCACCACGCTGGAATCGCAACCCATCCTCGACGCGTTCGACCTGCATCGACTCGTCTCCGAGGCCGGGGCCGCCGTGGTGACCGCGATGGTTGACGATCGCCTTCAAACTGAGTGCAAGAGAGTCGCTTCCGCGGAAAAAATCATAGCGCAGATACGTGGTGTTGGCTCCCGGCTCCATCCAAACGCGCTTCTTCAGTAGGGCGTCGCCCAGGGCATACGTCCACACGGGAGTGGTACCCTCGAGATGGAAGCGGTCTAAATGGATGAAACCCCGCGGCTCGAACGTCTTAGGGTTCCATTGGTTGGCAAAGAGGGAATAGGTTTCTCCGCCATATTGGACGCTCTCATCCAG
>CAZXXW010000026.1:0-28517 GCA_964644835.1 uncultured Anaerolineales bacterium | reverse complement strand
CTTCTGCGCAATTCATCTCCTTATTCGATTTTTAAAGTGCGAAATGTAGGCTTAGCGCTTAAACTGGCTGACCGACGCAGCGCCATTTCCCTTTCACAATTGCACCAGAATGAAGCCAAAAAATGCGGCGACATGATAGCAAGAAAAATGTTCGCCTGATTAATTTCCTTTTCGATCGTCGAAATAAATTGTTTGCCCCGTCGTAATGGATCTTGCCAATAATATACATCTAAACCTGCTGCCCTTATGCAATTAGCTAAATCAATGGCAACCTCACTATCTTCCTCGGCGTAACTTACAAAAACTTTTCCCATATGCTCTTTTCTCTTCTCCAAAGTGATCTAGACCACTTTCCAAAAAGGTCTAGACCAGAATCAAAAGTGATCAAGACCTCTTTTCAAAGTGATCTTGACCACTTTTCTTATCGAACTAAACCACAATTTTCTTGCTCATCGAGTTCATGCCTTTTCGAACTCTGTACCATCAATGATATCCTTGAAGGCTGTGCCCGCAAGGAATTGAGGCAAAATATTGACGATATTGCGGTCAGTGACCTCTTCAGGGGTGTCGGAGCCTTCGGTTTTGATTCTCAATCTGAAGGAACCAAATTCCTCCAGATCGACGATGTTCCCTTCGGCCATTTCTTTGGGTACAACTTGCAAAAAGGCTTCTAACACCGCCAGGGTATCGATCGAACTAACCGTGGAGATGTCAGCAATGTGTTCAGCAAGTTGCCGCAACGTCACTTTGCCCGAACTGACAAAAGAGGGATAATATTTCTCCGGCGCGTCAGGATCTCTGGGATTTTTCCGTGCAATGACATTGTATTTAGCTGGCATGATCTTTCCTCCTATTCAAACTACATCAGCCAATTAAATTTTTGCGACCCACAAATCTATCTGATTACAATATAGCCGCAATTAACAACAAGTGCGGCTATTATAGCATAATTTTTCATGAAGTTCTCATTTAATTTGAGCGTTTCAGAAAATCTCAATGGCGCAAAACTTGGTTTCGATACACCGGATGCGCCGGTTCGCTATGCGCGCCGAAGGCGGTAGCGGTTTTTGCGTATTGAAACCAGCGCATCCGGCACTGCCCAAAGGGCCGCACAGCGAACCAGCGTTTTTCTCGGCGTTCTCTGTGTCTCGGCGGTAAATTTGGCTTCATGTGCGTAAGTCCTGGTTACTCGTTGAAACCTCGGTTACAGGTTAAAAATCATGCGAACAACTAACCTTTTTCAAAAGCTCAATCAAGAAAATTGGTGAAGTCAGGTCGGTTCGGTGTTCGCCCGGCTAATTGATCCAATTCAGCACATATCAGAGCAGCCGACAGCATGGCTTGCAGCTTCCGCTCTTTTTCAATATGACGGAGTCGAACTACATTTAAGGTGCCCATCAGTAAACTAAGCAGATATTCTTTTTGTGTATCTTGGAACATATCAGTAACCCCTCTTGCAAATTCATGTCCCATCGAGCGTAAGGCTGAAATTACTTTCAAGGCCTTTCGGAGGTCAGTTGAAAAGTTTTCATCTACAGTCCGAGAAGTTTCCTGTTTGTGATAGTGGAATAATATTCTTTCTAAACGAAGAAACTCCTGCAAGGTTGGTTTTGGCAATAACCTGTACTTAATATCTGTCTCTAAAATAACAAAATCACGCAAGATATGGCTCTCATAAGTACGGTAGAAGTCAATCAACCAACACCTGCCATCTTTATCTACGAGGATATTTCGGCCTGTGAGATCACCATGAGTAATGCTATGATAAACTGATGAAACACTTTCATTATTGTGTTTCATCAACCAAGCGATTGGATTTATTGCTCCTGGGGGAATTTGCTCAAAATGAAGGGTTTCTTGGTTGATATCGAAATGAGGAAGGATCTCTTTAATCCTTTCAACCAATCTTTCTTGGGTTAATTGGAACGCATTGTAATAAAGTTTCGGAAGACTTCTATTTCGACGTTCTCGATGATCATACCAATAGCCACAAGTATTATTAAATAATCTACGAAGACTATTAGTAATTTTTTCAGCATCAGAATCCTGATAATATTGATCAAATTCATCTAGTGGTGTACCATCACGTTCAGCAAACGTATACACTATTGCTCCGAGATGCCGGGAATATGCTTTATCAACTCGAGCAATAGTGTCAGGAGCTATATATTTTTCTACATATTCGCGATAATTTTTCTCCTCCACCGCTATTTTGTCACGCCGGCTCACTTTGACTACATAAGAGGGACCGACACCACAATCCCATGTTGGACGCGCATGTACAATGGCAGCTCCGGTCAAGCCGGGCTTTAATTTGCTTATATGCAATCGCTTTGCATCGACAAATAACTTTCCAAATAAATCCCTTGTCTGGAGAGTTAATAATTGACACCTTGGTTTTTTTCCTGGAGGCCATTCAATATTGGTCATGACCTCAGGCATGAGTTCTTGTGAGTTATCATCATATTGAAGCGCAAAATTAATCTTGATCTTGTAATCAAATTTTTCTTGTATTGCTTTCAACAGTTTTTTTCGATAACCCGTTTCTTTTTCAATGAAATGCCATACACCAAGTTCCTGTGTAGCCTTGAGGATATTTTCGACTGTTGGATGAGCACTGAGCACAATACAAGGCAATATATCTTTCAACCCCATCTCTTCTAACTTGACCAATATTTGTAAACCCTGCTCATTCTGATCATCACTCTCAACAAGACGAATATCTACAATTGCCAGATGGAAATGTTCATTGTCTAACAAAGAAAGCGCATCGGAATACGTTAATGCTAATTTAACATCATAACCTTCTTCTTTTAACCATCGTCTTAGTGGGGTGGAAAAATCCTCTCGATCCTCGATCAAAAGGATCCTCTTATCATGTGATTGTTGAAACATTTTATCTATATAGATGTATTCATTTATCAATAGGGAGCTTTAGAGTGAAGACACTGCCATACCCAAATTCACTCTCAACGGACAATTTACCCTTATGGGCTTCGGCGATTTGACGGCATTGATAAAGACCAATGCCTCGCATCTGATCATCATTTTTTGTGGAGAACCCAAAATTGAATATGTAAGGTATATTTTCTTTTGGAATTCCTCTTCCATTATCGTGTATTTTTATGAATATAGCATTGGATGTTTTTTCAATATTGATCTCAATTAAGCCTTGCCGGTCACCAGGAATAGCTTCTAATGCATTTTTTAATAAATTTCTCAACAACAACTCGATCCACAATTCATCAACCCAGATTTTGGGTTTCAGACCATTCATCGAATACGTGATTTGGATGAATTCACTTTTTTCAATTTTTGCGATAGCATTCCTGATAATCGATTCTAAATCTACTAATTTCAACTGGAATTGACCAGATATCACAAATTCCTTTAACTGCTTGCTGACTCTATCCGTTTCAAAAGCATTTTTTCTCAAATCATTTAAAGGTCCTTGAATGCCTTTGCCCGATTCCAAATTTTCTTCTAATTCATCTACTAAATCAGGGATATTTGCTACAGCCCCATAAATATCATGAATTAGACCTGAAGCAATATTAACAGTACGTTCTCTTATTTTTCCTTCTTGATCTAATTTATCAAGTAAATCAACAAATCTTATTTTTGTCTCAATGGCTTGCGTAGCCAAGCGGGTGAACTTGACAAGCTTCAAGATTTCCTCTCGCTTTCTGTGCGGATCAAGATTTAGCAAAGGATGTTGAAAAATCAACAAGCCAATTGGTCGCGCATCCTCACGAGCGCGTAAGGGGATCAAGATAAATGTCCCACCAGAAGTTGATGAAATCGAATAACCTGGACCCTGTAAGGCATTAAGTTCTGTAGAACCCAAATCATCGAGGCCAACCGGTTTGTTTCGCTCTTCCCGAGGATATCTTACTTCCAAATCATCACCTATCCGTTTATAAAGGCGCAGCTCACAATTGGGATATGCGGCTTCAAGCCCTGAAGCCAAGTAATGAAAGGACCGCGAGATAACATTATCCATGTTCTGGGAATTAATAGAATTGATCGCGTTAATTGTTGCAGCCACCAATTCTGAAACAACCTCTTTTTGCTGATTAAGAATTGCTTGTCCAAAATATCGGATTGATTTTTCCCACTTCCCAGCTTGTGCATAAAACTTGCCTACGCGAGCCGGTAGCAAGTATTGCGCTAAAATATTGCCCCAAAGCTCACATTTAACTTTATAACAACCATCAACGCGAGCAAAGACACCACATAAATCAAGTGTTGTAGGTGTCTCATTAATTGCAGAAGGTAACTTTGCAAAAGGAATTGAACCCTGCTCAAGTATCTGTAATGAACTTGAGAGCAGGGAAGGTTCTCTTTCCACTTGTCGAATGATTTCTTTAATTCTCCAATCTAGTTCACCGCAAAAATAAACTTCCATTGCCTCAGTTACACAGTCGGGGGTCAGTTTCAGCTTTTCTGCTTTTCGCATTTGCTCAAAACATGTGTTAGTCAATGTTTGGATTAATATCGGATCACGACCTGTTTGGTCTAGTAATTTTTGTATGCCATCCTTTTTGGGGATAAGATTAGCATCTATACAACGAGTATTCACATACTCAAAACATTCTTGTTCATGGGGATCATCTACCAAAATCAACTCCGAAATACTCTCAAATCTTGAAGTATTTTTGAGTGCAACTTGATTCAAGCATAAAGAACCACAGACAACAGCCTGAAGTCGGGATCCATGCTGGTCAATGGTTGTGGTATACACTGCTCGCAATACTCCAAGTAGAGATGCGACGAGGTTTGGGGGTGGAATTTCCAGATCATCAATGAACAGCGCTACATTCCGGGCGCTTTTACGAACGCAATCGAGTAAGGCATACTGGAACTCCAAAGCAGACCCCGGTAAATGACCATTTATCGATTCGGTTGTTTGAATGTTTTCTGCGATTTTTGAAAACAGGCAGGTATAAAAACCGGCCTCACTATCAAATTGTATATCGGAAAGACTTTGATACGAAGTGTAATGTGCGCCAAACTCGTGAAGCTGACGCGAAGCTTCACGCATCAGCTTGCTTTTTGATCGGAATCTCGGCCCTAAAACTCGACAACACTTTCCTTCCCTTACGCTAGAAAGGATTTCTTCCAAAACAGTTAGATTAAAGAACAATTTATCAGCAGATACTGTTACCTGATTTCTTAACGAGTGAATAGCAATATGATTTTCACCCATTACAAGCCTTGTGCAGTCAAGATCTCTTCTCTTGTTTTCGCAAAAAGAAATTCCACATCACGTGTTGCTCGTAACATACGCTTGAAAAGAGGAAGTGCAAATTCATAGTTTTTTCCGACCTGATTGAACACACCCGCGACTTCCAAATTTCTGCAAGTTCGGTCAAGTTGATCATAGGTAAAGGGCAAATCTAGTTTTTTAAGAACACCATCCATTGTTTTCTGTGAGAAGCTTCTTCGTCTTGTTGGGCTGTCATCCTCAGCCACCAAAGCATATACTAACGCCCGCTCTAAGAGTTCTGAGTTCGTCATGAACGTATCGAGAACATAATCTCGGAAGGCGTGGTTTCCATAAACAACTTGAAGATCATTTTCAGTAAGAGTATCCCCATTCCTCTCATCAAGTTTTTCAAGCAACGTTTTACAATAAAATTGAATATAGTTGGGTAATCCAGCAGCCTCTCGGTTAATCCGATTTACAACCCCTTCTCGATTTTTTATTGTGACCCGTAACCGCTCCATTGGCCTTAGCACCATATCTTTGACCTCCGCGCGTTTTAACCGCCCGAGTCGTTCTTCAGTGACTAGATCAAAAAAAGGGGATTGTAAATTCGTAGCAGCTTGCATCGCCTGGCGGAAACCAGCCATAATGAATCTGGCTTTCCCCGCATTAGAAGCGGATCTTAAAACATCAAACAGATCTGAATTGGGACTGACACAACCAAGCAACCTATCTAGTTCATCAACTAAAAAGGTTACAGTTCCGCCGTGGATATCAGCAAAACGATCAAACATCAATCTTTGATATCGTTTTGAATGTGCCGCCCGGCCCATCAAAAGCTTGAGTTCACTAGGATCCAATTGTACGGTTAAAGTCCTAAGAAAATCTAATTCCGAACTCATCACTGTGCAATCAACATATAGTCGACGAATTTGATTTTCTCTCGGTGGATCAATGAGATCCATTTTTCGCTTAATTTCTTTTAATAGGGAAGTCTTTCCAATTTGCCGGATACCAATAAATAAATAATTCGAATTTGGATGCTGCAAGACTTTGTTTATCTCATAATTCCGACCGAAAAATTGGCTACCTGTCACAGGTTTATGGGTTTCATAGGGGGCCAGTTGAGAACGAGACATCTGGCTAAGCAAAAAGTCAAGTGTTGCCACTGTAGGCGAATCAGCCTGTTGAATTACCTTTTGCTGCTCCGCATTAAAAGAGACAAAGGTTGGTAAAGCTGGGGGAAGATTAACATGCAAAGAATCATCTGATCCATCCATAAAAACTAAAATGGTATTATTTTGCCAGCGCTTCTCACGAACAACATCCATCAGGCTAGCAGCTAATTCTGACGACGATAGCGTTTCAATATCGGCTTTCTTAACCCAAATACACGGTGTTTTGTCGCTCAGACTAAGGCTCCAATCAGAAAGATCTATTAAGTAAGTATTAAAGCGACCTATTCGATGAGGCCCTAAATATGGAAAGTTTAATCTCTCGGTAATCGTTTTTAATGCGGAGGGCATTTGCTGTGTTGTCTCCATTTGCACTTACTCCTTTTCAAGAGACTTCACCATCAATACTAACAAGGTCGTAAAGATTTAATATGTAAGTCAAGTGAACAAGTTGAGAAAGATCACAACCTGGATACTCACCGGTTAAATCTCGAATCTTCACTGATTGACCAAAATCCTTGATATAGCGGTAAATTTTTGCCGCTATTCGAGCTGTTTCATCTGACCCAACCGGCACAGAACAGATCCCCCCAGCGCTTGTGTCCCATAATCGTTTCAAACGCCCATCCTCATCTTTCTGAGCATTCGTAACCGTAGATTGGATTGAAATATCAGCATGCCAATGCTCAGGAAGATTAACCGACTTGAAATTCTCAAGCCACTCCCCAGGATCAATTTTAATCTCTCCATCTTCAAGAATAAGCTTATCATCAACTAATAAGGTGGGCAGCAGCGTGACCAAATTACAATGAATCTTAGAGGTTACATCCCCACCCATGTCGGTGTTATCACCCAGTGCTATATGTAAACTTCCGTATACTTTCTCGTCTAGCAAAGGATTTCCAATCGGTTTTTTTACCAAAGGATTGGCGCCAACACCAATTTCTGCTAAATTTGACCAGTTTTGATCGTTCTCAGATTGAGCATATTCGATTTGCTCATGAAGCAAATGGTGCATCGCCGGGCTATCAAGTGGCTCCCAAGCAACTAGTCTTCCTTTCTGAAAATGTAAAAAAATTTCCTCGCCAGGGTTAATACAATAACCTGAAACCGAACCATTAATCACAATTGTGCCTTCAGCTATCCCTTCTGGGGGGGCAATATATGTTTCTCCTGAAGGGACGTTTCCCCAAGCACCCGTTTGAATCACACCGTCACTAATTATCGGCAATCGCATCCAAGGGCTCAATTCTGTTTTTAAGGAATATTCACTTCCTTGATGGTCTCGGGTCTTAATTTCTACCTTTTGACCCTTTGCCAAAACAAGAGCTATCATTTCACAGCGTTCATTTAAAGCCTGATAATCTACATCGGCAAAAACGATAGTGTTAAGATTAATACCCGGCATATGGGCAACCTTACAGCCTGGATTCCAAGCAATTCTGCGGATGTTATCACGAAAAGCTAAACACTGAGGCTTGTTATTCAAACAAATAAGGGTTGCATCTGCACCATCAAGAAGAGATGCCAATGCTGGAACAACTTGCGTTTTCCCCATAATCGTTTGCATTTGAACAGTAAAATATGTCAGGATAGGATTTAGCTTTTGTTCAATCGCAACCTCAGTCAAAATGCTGGCGGTAGCAATGGTGGTTTCATCCGCTAAGATTACAATTTCCCCATTTTTTGGCAAATCTAAGCATTGTCTGAAAATTGTCTCAGCAGCCTTTGCCGCACGTTTTTCTGATTCCACTTAATAGCATCCCTTCCTAAAACAAAAAGAACTAGTATATCTCCATTTAATCCCGCAAAATAATTAGCGATCGCAATTTTCAAAGATCGGCTTTCATGTAATAAGCCAATATTGGGATAGAAGATACTGTTTCCGAGTGCTCATTTTTTATTAAACCTTTCACAAGAATCTGTTTTCGTAAATTTTCAGAAACCGTCTTGCCGTGCAATATATCGAGATATGCTTGTTGTTCTAGATTAGATAGACTATCTTTCAACTTACCACACTCTTCAATAACAATTGGCTTTTTAACCAAACTTTTAATACCAGCTTGCTTTAAAAACAATTGTGGTTCATCCGATGCAATCCGAAAAAGTGACATCATCATTCCGGGGTGTCTCCCACTCAAATATAACAACGCCTTTTTCACATCAGGAGATAATTTCTCCCGTCGGCGTTCTTCTAAGGTTTCAATCATTCTTTTTGCATCAGGCATCGTGTATGGCTTTAAACCAAAAACAAAATGCGAAAACAACTCGTAAAAGCTCTCACACTCCCCCGGGTCACGCACATTTTCAGGTGTTTCACGCATAAATAGAACATAGCACATGTTCATTTTATTAGAATCTCTTAAAGCGCGAAGATTCGACAAAGTAATCGAAGGTAGGGATTGATATAGATTGTCAAATTCATCCAACAGAAAACACAAACGAAGGTCGTGCTCTTCAACGAGCAATTTGATAGATAGTGACAAATGGCGCAAACCCAATAAAGCATCTTTTTCAAGGATAACGGGTTCACGTAGGTCATTTAATATTCTATAGTGTTTTTGAGCAAGAGGATGTTGTCTAGAACTTTCTATAATTGATGTGAGCAATAATTCATAAATCTTCCAAGCTGAAAAACCCGAAGACGTCTTTTCGGCAGTCGGTGCCAAGTTATTGCTATCGACAGATATCAATAACGTGTTAGAAGCTTCCTCGCCTAAATATTTATGCTGAACATCTTGTCGTAATATATATTTCAATAGTCGCGATTTACCCATGCTTGCAGCGCCAACAATCACGCAAGATTCAACTGCGCTTATTCTATTAAAAAGGGATGATACTATTTCCTTTCTATACTCCAGATCATTATTGAGATTATTTTCATACATACCTTAACACTCCAAAAGTCAAGTAAATGTCGAATTAAAAATAATATTATTGCTTCCTCTGTTACCTTGTCACCAAGTCAGTTATGGAATTTTTAATTATCCAATTTTTTCTGCAAAGCTAACACCTGGTAATCCAGGCCCTGGGGGATAAGGTAAACGAAAAAGAGTATGTGCTTCGTGAATATCGCACATTCTATGCAAACGCCTAAATCTTTCATCAACGACCTGATTTGATGACAAATCAGGTTCAAGCCAAAAAATTTGATCTCGCAAACGATCAATTTCAACTGAATTTTGTAATGAAACAACCCGAAAGCTTGGCACAGAAACCCCTTTCTCGTTTCGATGCGAAAAAGCAAAGCCAATCGTTCTTGGTATATACTCAGGTACACCATCTGGTGCTAACAAACAAACGCGCAAGATGTAAGGACGACGCAAATTCTCTAAAAGTTGTTTATAGTATTCAGCTGTAAATTGAGCATATGGCCGAACAGTGACTATCTCACTATGATCAGCTATTTCTTTAGCGTTTTGAGAAGTCAAATCCAAAGTTGCTAGTTCATCTTCACGAAGTACAGTTGGTTGTAACATCACATCCAACATTATGTTTTTATTAGCATTTGCCAGAACACGCCAAATCTGCTCATTAGCAAATACCGAAGGCGACCAGGAGCCAAGCACATAAAAATATTTCTGGCCGGTACTGACCACACCTTGAAATCGTTGTATCTCTGCGATCGAATCTTGCCTCCCGATCGCTTCGAAAACTTTCCAACCAATCAGGTTTTTGAATTCATCACGACTTTTTGCAGGGATTAATTCATAATCATAGGGAAAGACCGATTTTATTTCATTCCAATACTGAATACCAGCCTGATGAGCCATATCAACGGTTTCTGCACTTATTTTCGCTACCAAAACCAACTTTATTGTTAATGTTTGGGGATTACAGATGCAACGCAAAGACAAAGTTCGGCGTTCATTTGGCTCATCATCGCCAGGTTCACAGGGAAAATGTTGAGACTCAATAAAAAAACGTTGTCTTTCCAAAGCCTCTTCAAGCAATTTTCCTCGATTCCAACCCCATTTAAAGTTATCAAGTTCTTCAGAAGAACGAACTCGAATTAAACAAGCAAATATAGCCCGCCATCTCAAGAAATGATCTTGTAGTCCTTCATGCAATATCGATTTGATCTTTCTATTTTGAATTAACTCCAGATGGGGCAGTTCACCTTTTATCAAAATCACTCTCCTTATCTCTGACATGAACTGCTGGAAGTATATCGGGGTCCTTATCTTGATCTTTAGACGAAGATGACCGACTTGTTTCTAAAATTTCACCATCAGCAAGCAAAGATGGATTCAAATCTAAAAAAGCTCGCATTGCCTCTGTCATCGGTTCAAGAGCTTTTTTATCTAAACGAGGTTGTAATCCAGGAGTTAATTGTGCTTGTTTTAGTAAACCTAAATAGTCACCGAGGGTATCTCTTAAAACACTAAGGGCCTCGATATATCTTTCTTGTTGAAGCCCTTGTTTCTTGGAAAGATTCTGAATTTGAACCCTTAACTCTTCAGCAGGAAACTTCATCCTAGCAATTTGAGCATCAAATTCAGCTTGGGTTAACTCCGCCTTTTTCTTAGTGATTATTTCTTTTTCTGCCAGGGAGCTCCGTTTATCTTCTACTGCCACCTTCCTTTCGATTTCTTCTAGCTGAACCATACCTGCTTGTCGCTTTTCAAGTCGTTTAGGATCGCCTCGACGATCAAGCACATTAATATTAACAAAATTGAAACCGACTAGAGCTGGATTCTTTCTGATTCGTTTTAATATACTATTGGCTATTTTTTCTTCCTCCATAGGCTCGACTTCTGGGGAAGAAACTAATAAATCATGAGGGTTTGATTGGATAAAATCAATTGTCGCAGCACGACAAAGATCCCTTAGGGCGTGAATCGGTTTTTTGGTATTAGCTATCATTAGTGGATCGCTTACTTGCCATGTCACTTCAATTTGTAAAGACACTGTCCATGAATCACTGGTAGTGGCTTTAACTCGGGGCATATTCATATATCGTCGCGACATATCTACAAATTTACGCCCATACACCCCCATTGGTAAATTTAGAATCCCGCCTGTCTGATAAGCGCGCTGTTGGCCATCAGGGAAGCTAATAACAACAGCCACATTTGGAGGTAAGTTTAGATATTCACCCCCCCAAGGAATTTTGAATTGTCCAAACGATTTTACAACCTCATTTTCTGAAAAATCGACCGATGGAGGTGAGCGCCTACGACCCAAGAATTCTACAATCATTGAAATAAAAGGAAAACCTGTTCTCATTCCCACGGTATACCTCCAAAAAATTGATAATAAAAAGCACAAACTTAAAAATGGATAATCAATGTAAGCAAAACATATCTTTATAACACCTCCCCCAATTCAATTCAGTTTAAATACTGTTTAGATTGTAACCTAACCACAACATGATTACAATAGAACATATTTTCGACTCATCTATCCCCCACCAAAAACGGATTCCCCCTCCTTTCCTCGCCCACCGACGTCTCGGGGCCGTGGCCGGAGAGAATGCGGGTTTCGTCGGGGAGGGTCAGGACTTGCTCGCGGATGCTCTCGATCAGGGTGGCGTGGTCGCCGCCGGGCAGGTCGGCGCGGCCGATGCCCCGCCGGAAGATGACGTCGCCGCTGAAGAGCAGGTTTTCCCGCGCGCAGTAGAAGAGCATGTGTCCGGGCGTGTGACCGGGCGCGTGGCGGACTTCGAACTGGTATCCCCCCAAGGGTAGGATTTGGCCGTCGGTGAGATGGATGCTCGGCTTCGGGCCGGGGTCGCTCAGGTCCACGCCGAACAGAGACGCGCCTCCCTTGGCTTCCCACAAGGGCAGATCCGCGTCGTGAAGGGCCACCGGCGGAGGCGAATCGAATCCATCGACGACGCCGGCCGCGCCGCCGAAATGGTCGAAGTGAGCGTGGGTCAGCCAAAGCGCTTGAATCTGCCAGCCACGTTTTTCGGCCGCCTTGCGGATGCGGTCCCCATTCCAGGCAGGGTCGATCACGACGGCATGATTGGTTGCGGTGTCGGCAACCAGGTAGACGTTGGTGGAGGCAAGTCCGAGGGTGAAGGAAAGGATTTCTAGCATGGGCGTTTAATGTGTGCAAGTTACAAGTGGCAAGTTACAAGTGAGTCGGATTTATCCGACTTCCTCTATCAGCCCGCAATTCATTCGCGGGCGGGGCAAGTGAGTTTTACACTTCAGCCTCTTCTTGATCCTTCGGTTTGAAGCGTTTACGCAGCCAGGCGATGATGTCGTCGGCGCTGAAGATAGCTCCGACGAGCGTGCCGATGCCGCCCAAAATCCGGGCCATCCGGCCGGTGAGACCAAAGAGCGTGACGACCCGAAATTCAAGCGGTTGGGGCGGCAGTGTCAAGCGTTGGATGGAACCGTCTTCCTTATGCTCAAAGCGTAAAGCCATCCGGGCAATGCCGCGGTAAGTGCCCACATCTTTGGGATGGAGGCTCCAATAAAAGGTGATCGACTCGCCGGGCTTCAATTCTTGGCTGATGGTCGCTTCCGGTTTGAGCTGCACCCCGGCTATATCTAGCCAGGCGTCGGCCCTGACATGGTGGGTAGCATACAGGTTGGGTACCTCCACCGGCTCCCCCGAGGTTTCATGATCCTTGTATTTCGCTGTGGGGGTCAACGTGCCGCTTTCATCCATCTCGAGAGTCAAGCTGACCAAATCCGAATCCCCTGCCCGGATCTTGGCAGGCCAGTCCAACACCAACTGCCGGGCCTCGGGAACAGCGGGACCAGGTGTAGCTCCCATAAGAATGTTATCAGGAGTAGCGGTGGCTTCAGTTGGCTCTGCCAAATCTGGTGTGGTTGTAATAACGATCTCCTCAGTCTCGCCATCCTGGGTAACCACAACGGTGACAACTACAGGCTCAGGGGTCACGGCAGAACATCCCGCCCCCAATAACGAGAGCACCATGAAAAAGGCTAGAAGTCGCATCAAAGGGAGCCACTTGGGAGGCGTCATCAAGCTCCTCCTCAACATAGTCCTATTTCCCCAAGAAAAGCTGTGGGGGTGGGCAACTGAATCTCTCCCGGTGGAAGGGGTGCTGTGCTTGTGACCTGATCGAAAGGGAAAAATCCCCAGATCAACAAACCCACCGAGATCAACAGCAAAAGCAAGATTAGGATTCGACGGAGTTTTGGGTTCATAGAAACTATTATACACCAAAGAAGAAGGGCGATTTATCACTTGGTTTTGAGATCAAAGCATGTTAAACTGAAACAGGTTATTCTTTCTATTTAGCACGGAGGCTTTACATGGCACATTATCCCCCTGAACCGTTTCGCATCAAAATGGTGGAGCCGATCTGCGTGATTGGCCGAGAAAAACGTGAAGAGGCGCTCGAACGAGCCCACTACAATGTGTTTGGACTGCGCGCCGATGAGATTTTCATTGATTTGTTGACCGACTCTGGCACCGGCGCGATGAGCCAGCATCAGTGGTCGGCGATGATGGAGGGCGACGAATCCTATGCCGGCGCAGACTCTTATTTCCGCCTGGCGGAAGCTGTTGATGAAATCTTCGGCTTCCGCTTTTTTGTTCCCACCCATCAGGGGCGGGCAGCGGAAAATATCCTTTGCGCGGTGGCGCTGAAGGAAGGCCAGTATGTGCCCTCGAACATGCATTTCGACACCACGGAGGGCAACATTCGCGCTCGCGGCGGGCGTCCCACCAACCTGGTCATCGACGAGGCCTTCGACCCCAGATCGCAGCATCCCTTCAAAGGCAACATGGATCTGGACAAGCTGCGCGCCTTCATCGAAGAGACCGGGTCGGAAAAGATTCCCTTTGGAATGATCACGATCACCAACAACGCCGGGGGCGGCCAGCCGGTCTCGATGGAAAACTTGCACGCTGTTTCGGCGATTTACAAGGAGCATGAGATTCCTTTCTTCATCGACGCCTGCCGCTTCGCCGAAAACGCTTACTTCATTAAAATGCGCGAGCCGGGCTACGCCGACAAGAGCACGCGGGACATCGCCCGGGAGACGTTTGCTCTGGCCGATGGCGCCACGATGAGCGCCAAGAAGGATGCGATTGTGAACATCGGCGGCTTGTTGGCGATGAACGATAAAGAATTGTTCCAAAAGGTCAAAAATGAGTTGATCTTGCGGGAGGGATTCCCCACGTATGGCGGCTTGGCCGGGCGCGATCTCGATGCGATTGCCACCGGGCTGCGGGAGGGGTTAGATGAAGATTATCTCGCTTACCGCCTGGGGCAGACGGCGTATCTGGCCGAGAAACTGATCGAGGCCGGAATCCCGATCATCGAGCCGCCGGGAGGCCACGCGGTGTATATCAACGCCGGGGAGTTGCTCGACCAGATCCCCCAGCCGGACTTTCCCGGCCAGGCGTTGGCGGTGGAACTCTACCGGGAGGGAGGCATCCGCGGGGTGGAGCTTGGCTCGGTCGCCTTTGCCTATCCCGATCCCGAGACGGGCGAGATGGTCTATCCTGAATTGGATCTTGTCCGCCTGGCGTTGCCGCGGCGGGTCTACACCCAGGCGCACATGGACTTCGTCGCCGACGCGTTGGCGGAGATCAAAGCGCGCAAGGACGACATCGGCGGCTACCGGATCACCTACGCGCCGGAACTGATGCGCCATTTCACCGCTCACTTTGAGCCACTTTAGCATCCACGAAGGAACACGAAGATGCACTAATTTTTTGTGCTCTTCGTGCACTTGGTAGATTAACAGAGGAATTTATGTCAAATTTAAAAACGATTACAGCAGAAGATTTATACAGATTCGAATTGGTTTCGAACCCGCAGATTTCTCCCGATGGGCGGCATGTCGTCTATGCTCAACAGCGGGTCGATCCGAAGACGGAGAAAAAGTACAGCAACTTGTGGGTCGTCTCCACCGAGGGCGGCGAGCCGCGCCGCTTCACCAACGGCGATCAAAACGACGTCAACCCGAAGTGGTCTCCGGATGGCTCCGAGATCGCCTTTCTTTCCAACCGGGGCAACGAGAAACAGCCCCAACTCTACCTGATTCCCTTCCAGGGCGGCGAAGCCCGCTGCCTGACGGAGATGAAGGGCCAGTGGAAAGATTTCGCCTGGTCGCCGGATGGTGCCCACATTTTGGCCCAATTCCGAGCCAAAGACCCCGAGGCGATCGAGCGAGAAGAGGACGAAGCGAAAAAGAAGCTGGGCGTCGTCGAGCGGCATTATGACCGCGTTTTCTACAAGTTCGATGGAGTCGGCTTTTTGCCTCACCAACGCTGGCATCTCTGGAGCATAGCCATCGACTCCGGCGAGACGCGGCAACTGACCGCCGGGGAGGTCTTCGACGAGCGCGAGCCAAGCTGGTCGCCGGATGGAAAATGGATCGTCTTCGTCTCCAATCACAACCCTGATCCCGACCTGGAACACGATGATGACGACCTTTTCGTGATTCCCTTCGAGGCCGAGAGGGACGATCCGCTCCAGCCCGATGAGATGCGCAAGATCGAGACGCAGCCTGGGCCTAAGAAAATGCCATCCTTCTCGCCAGACGGTGAGACGATCGCCTACTTTGGGCGAGACGGGCGGGGGGATTGGTGGAAGAATGTCGATCTGTGGGTGGTTCCTTTTGACGAGAGAACAAGCGCGGCCCACAGACTTACCGAAGAGATCGACTACAGCATCGAGTTCAGCACGCTCAACGATCTCAACTTCGGCGGCGGGGTTCTATCGCCCCCAACGTGGTCGCCGGATGGGGAGCAAATCTATCTCCAGCTCTGTAAAGAAGGGTCCCAACTGTTGCTGCGTTGCGAGGCAAGCACGGGGGAGACAACAACGGTGATCGACGAGCAGGGCGTTGTCGGCGGCTACACATTTGACCAAGATCAAGAAAAGCTGGCTTATTTCTTTGGCACGATGGACGATCCCGGGCAAATTTGGCTGCTTCAGCTCCAAGACGGGCAGACGCGTTCCATAACGGCGACCAACCCGTGGTTGAAGGACGTTGATCTCGGCTCAATGGAACGGGTCTGGTTCCCCGGCGCGGATGACAATCCGCTCCAGGGCTGGATTCTGAAGCCACCAGGATTCGACCCCTCCCAGAAATATGCCTCCAGCCTCGAAATCCACGGCGGGCCCCTGGCCCAATACGGCGAATTCTTCATGCACGAGTTCTACTATCTGGCCGCGCAGGGCTACGTGGTCTATTTCTCCAACCCGCGGGGTGGACAGGGCTACGGCGAGGAACACGCCAAAGCGATCTGGGGGGACTGGGGCGACCGCGATTACCGCGACCTGATGACTTGGGCCGACTACCTTGAAGAGCAGGATTACATCGATTCCGAGCGGATGGGCGTGACCGGGGGCAGCTACGGCGGCTACATGAGCCTATGGATCATCGGCCACACCGACCGCTTCCAATGCGCCGCGCCCCAGCGGGTGGTGAGCAATTTCATCAGCATGTGGGGCTCCAGCGACATGAACTGGGTCTTCCAGGAAGTGCTCGAAGGCAAGTCGCCCATCGAAGATGTTCAAAAAGCGTGGAACCACTCGCCGATGAAGTATCTCTATAATGCGACCACGCCCACGTTGCTGATTCACAGCGAACACGACCACCGTTGCCCCATTGAGCAGGCCGAACAAGCCTTCGTGGCTCTGAAGACACAGGGGATCGACACAGAAATGGTCCGCTACCCGCAGGAGCCGCACGGGCTCTCGCGGCAGGGCCGCACCGATCGGCGCGTCTCGCGGCTGGAGCATATCCTGCGCTGGATGGACAAGTACTTGAAGGATTAATCGCTTTTCCCGAAAACCAGGACGACCAATCTAAACTTCCCATCGGGCACCTGATGGGAAGTTTTCCCTTAAAAATTTGGCAGACTGCTTGACTCCCCGTTAATAATTTGTTAATATAAATGTTACCGGTCACGTGACCGGTAACACAAACGGCATTGTAACAGGTTCCCCTTTTTGGAGGTCTGGTTTGGCCCGTTCCCGTGTGACCATTCGCGATGTAGCAGCGCAAGCCGGTGTCTCACACCAAACCGTCTCGCGCGTGATCAACAACAGCGAGCGCGTCAGCCCGAAAACGCGCGCCAAGGTTCAAAGCGCCATCGAAGAACTGGGCTACCAACCTAACCGTCTGGCCCGCAGCCTGGTCACCCAGAAAACGCATACCATTGGCCTGGTCGTGGCCGACATCACCAACCCTTTCTTTTTCGAGGTCGCCCGCGGCGTCCAGGACGCGGCCCTGGCACATGGTTACAATGTCTTCGTCTGCAACACGGACGATAATCCTGAGGGGGAAAAAAACGTCCTCAACCTGTTAGCATCTCAAGAAGTCGACGGTGTCATCCTTTCTACAGCCAGTTCTAGCGACGAAGAATTACTCTCCTTTGTCAAGCAATACAAACCACTGGTGATCATCAACCGGGAGATCAACCACCCCAAGGTCAGCCTTGTCAACGTCGATATTTGCGAGGGCGCTAAATTGGCCATCGAGCATTTGATCGACCGGGGGCATACCAACATCGGGATGCTATCTCATCAGGGGCATGATCCCGGTGAGGTCCGCCGAGTCCAGGGCTATCAGCAGACGCTGCAAAATCATGGCATCGAGCAACAAGACGAATGGTTGGTATTGACTGCCCCCAATTTGACCGGAGGGTATCAGGCAACCCAACAGCTACTCAAAGAACATCCCGAAATCACGGCCATCTTTACCTATAACGATCTGATGGCGATTGGAGCATTGCGAGGTTGTTATGATATGGGGCTCCAAGTCCCGGGGGACTGCGCCATCATGGGTTTCGACAATATCAAGTTTTCGACAATGTCCAACCCCGCCCTGAGCACTATTCACTATGACAAATACACCATCGGTAAAAAGGCGATGAACCGCTTAATGGAAATGATCGCAGACCCTCAAGCCACGTTTTCACCCATCTGGCTGGGGGTCGATTTAGTTATAAGAGAATCTACGTAGAAGCTTTTTTTGCCTGCGATGTTACCGGTCACATCAACATGCCAGGCTAGATCACGCTAAAGGAGGTGATACGCTCAAAATTTTTATCTGATCAAAAATTACAAATTTTGTAAAAACCAATCTATCCAAATTTGGAGGAGTTTTTCATGAAGCACAAAAAGTTTTTGATTACCATTGGCCTGCTTCTAGGACTCTCGATGCTCCTGGCAGCTTGCCAACCTGAGACTGTCACTGTTGTTGAAACCGTGGTAGTCGAAAAAGAAGGCGAGACCATCATTGAGACGGTCGAGGTCGAGAAAGAAGTTGAGGTCGAGGTTGAAAAAGAGGTTCCTGTTGAGAAACAGGTCTTGATTTACAACTCGTACATGAGTGATCCCGAGCCCCGCGAAGCAGACGCCAAAGCGGTGGAAATGTTCCAGGAAGATCACCCCAACTACGAGATCGTCCATAGCACCGTGGCCCATGAGGATTTCAAGCAGGCCATCCGCGCTTACTTGACCGCCTCGACCCCGCCAGATGTGCTCACCTGGTTCGCCGGCAACCGCGCCCGTTTCTTCATCGACAACGACCAGGTCATGGACATCAGCGACGTCTGGGAAGAACAGGGCTGGAACGAAAGCTATCCCAAAGGCTTCCGGGCGATGAGTTCGGTTGACGGCAAGCAATACTTTCTGCCGACCTCCTGGTACTGGTGGGCCGTCTATTACCGCACCGACATCTTCGAAGAGTACGGCCTTGAGCCTCCCGAAACCTGGGAAGAATTCATGACCGTCTGCGAAACGCTGAAAGAAAACGACATCACGCCGCTAGCGATCGGCACCAAGTACCGCTGGACAGCCGCGGCCTGGTTCGATTACCTGAACATGCGCATCAACGGACCTGAATTCCACATCAACCTGATGTTAGGCAAGGAAAGTTACGATGACCCGCGCGTCGGCGAGGTGTTCGACTACTGGCGCACCCTGCTCGACAACGAGTACTTCCTCGAGGATGCCGCCGCCTACTCATGGTCGGAGGCGCTGGAGCCAATGATCGCTGGCGATGCCGCCATGTACCTGATGGGCGACTTCATTCGCGACAGCCTGCCCGAAGAGACCGAGGCAAAACTCGACTTCTTCCGCTTCCCGATCATCGATCCCGACGTTCCCATCGGCGAGGACGCCCCCACAGACGGCTTCCTGATCCCCGCCAATGCGCAACACCCCGAAGCGGCCAAAGAATTTCTGGCCTTCCTCGGCTCTGTCGAATATCAAACCTTCTTCGCAGAGGAATTGGGACGCCTGCCCACCAACTACGATGTTGACAGAAGCATCTTCAACGAATCACAACAAAAAGGTCTGGATCTGATTGAAGGAGCAGATTTTGTGGCTCAATTCTACGATCGTGACACCACGCCCGAGATGGCCGACGAGGGCATGAACGCTTTCATGGCATTCTGGGATGACCCCGATTCGATCGACACCCTACTCGAAGACCTCGAGGCCTCGCGCCAAGAGATTTTCGAAACCGAAGAGTAGCAGATACGCTCTGGGTTCGTGGTGGTCATCCCACCACGAACCCAGTTTTCAACGGAGGAGTCATCCTATGTCTTCAAAACTTAGACGTAATCTTGTTCCCTACTTATTCTTGATCATCCCTGTGATTATCTATCTTGTCTGGGTCGTCGGCCCGATGTTTTACACCTTCTATCTAAGCCTGACAGACTGGGATGGACTCACCCAACCAACCTTCATTGGCCTTGAAAACTATCGAAAGCTCTTCAACGATAAGGTCTTCTACCTTTCCTTGTTCAATAACGTCAAATGGCTGATCACCTTCATCACCGTCCCGGTTGTCCTGGGTTTAGGATTAGCGATGGCGCTCAATGAAACCATCCCCGGTGCGAAGTTCTTCAAGATGAGTTTCTACATGCCGATGGTGCTGGCCCTGGTGGTCAGCGGCTTGATCTGGGGATGGATGTACCATCCCAGGGGAGGGCTGATCAACACGGTGATCGAGGGGATAGGCCTGGTCGAAAAAGGTCCCGGCTGGCTCAGCAACAGAGATTTGGTGCTCTGGTCTATCATCATTGTGGCCGTCTGGCGGCAGGTGGGCTATGTGATGGTCCTCTTTCTGGCCGGACTGAAGAGCATCAACCCCCAGCTATTGGAGGCTGCCACCGTTGATGGCGCCAATGGCTGGCAACGATTCTGGAACGTGATCCTGCCGCTGCTCACCCCTGTGACCGTAATCGTGCTGGTCATCAGCGTGATCGACTCGCTGCGAGCCTTTGACCTAGTCTCCGTGATGACCCGCGGCGGGCCGGCCAACGCATCCTCCGTGTTGGCCAACTTCATGTATATCGAAGCTTTCAACAACTATAAAATGGGGTATGGGGCCGCGATCGCGGTGGTGTTATTCGTACTCAGCATGGCTTTCATCTTCGCCTATTTGCGACGGGTGATGAGAGACGAGATGGAGTATTAAAATGGAAAAAACACAGTCGTATTTCAATTCACCCTGGCGAGTACTTCTCTACGCCCTGATGATCCTCGCAGCCTTTTTGTGGCTGGTGCCCATTTTGACAGGGCTGGTCACATCGGTGCGCACCTTTGACGACATCCTCTCGAATGGCTTCATCTCCTGGCCCGAAAAGGTCACCTTAAAAAATTACGTCACCGCCTGGAACCGAGGCGGACTGAACCGCTATTTGCCCAACAGCTTCATCATCACGATCCCATCACTTGTCTTGACGATGTTCTTCGCATCGTTGGCGGCTTATGCGCTGGCGCGCTTCAAATTCCGGGGCAATCGCTTGTTTTTCTTCATGTACGTCGGCGGCATGCTGCTGCCCTTCCAGGTCTTGATGCTGCCGGTCTTCCGGCTGACCGATTTCCTCGGCCTTTACGATACCTACTGGGGATTGATCTTCTTCCACACCGCCTTCCAGTTAGGCTTCTGTTCATTCATGTTACGCAACTATATGCGCACCGTCCCCAATGAGATCCTCGAGGCCGCCCGCATCGACGGCTGCAGCGAGATCCGCATCTGGGCCCAGATCATGCTGCCCCTGACCCTTCCGGCCATCGCCGCCATCGCCACCCTCGAATTCACCTGGATTTTCAACGACTATCTCTGGGCGATTGTCCTTCTGCGCAGCGATCAACTCAAACCGATCACCGCCGGCTTGGCCACGCTGCAAGGTCAGTACGTCACCGACTGGCCCGTGATCGTCGCCGGTGCACTAATCGGGACGCTGCCCACCTTGCTGGTCTTCCTATTCTTACAGCGCTACTTCATCGAGGGATTGACGCTAGGCTCCACCAAGTAACTTCATAATTAATGAGCGGACCATCAGGGTATACTAAAGCAACTTTGTATACCCTGATCTTTTGTTACCGTGAGGGTATCGATTCAAAAACAGGGGAAAAGTTTTTCCGCCTACAAAAAATGATCCCGGACGAGAAGACACGATGAAACTTGGCGTTTGTTATTACCCCGAACACTGGCCAGAAGAACGCTGGCCGATTGATGCCCGCCAAATGCGAGAAGCAGGAATCTCGATTGTGCGCATCGCCGAATTTGCCTGGGCGCTGATGGAGCCCAGCCAGGGAACCTACTCCTGGGATTGGCTCGACCAGGCTATCGAGACGATGGCAGTGGAGGGGCATGACCTAGTACTATGCACGCCAACGGCCGCACCGCCAGCCTGGTTGATCCAGGCGCACCCCGAGATTTTGCCCGTCGATGAAGAAGGCCGACGGCGTCGCTTTGGCTCCCGGCGGCATTACTGCCCCAACAACGCCACCTACCGGGCGCACAGCAATCGCATCGCCACTGCCCTGGCCGAACGCTACGGAGAGCATCCTTCCGTCATCGGTTGGCAGATCGATAACGAATTTGGCTGTTATTTTGCCCGCTGCTACTGCCCCATTTGCGTCGATGCCTTCCGAGAATGGCTTAAGGCCAAATATCAAACCCTGGAGGCGCTCAACCAGGCCTGGGGAACGGTTTTCTGGAGCCAAGTCTACGACCGGTGGGAGCAAATCAAGCCGCCCAACCTGACCGTAGCGGAGCCCAACCCCAGCCACGTGCTCGACTATTATCGCTTTTACTCGGATTCATGGGTCGAATATCAGCAAGTGCAAATCGACGCGCTACGGGAGACGATCTCCGCAGATCAATTCATCACTCATAACATCATCGGCAGCCTGACCACGCTCGACTACCATGACCTGGCCCGGGAGCTGGACTTCATCGCCTGGGACTCGTACCCGACCGGCTACGCCGAAACTGAAAGCGAAAACCTTTACAGCCCTGGCGAAACCCCGCCCGCGTTTGCCCACGACCTTGGCGACCCGTTCATCACCGGGTTCTTCCACGCCCTGACGCGCGGCCTGAAGCAGGCGCCCTTCTGGGTGATGGAGCAGCAAACCGGAGCGATCAACTGGAGCGTTTACAACGCCGGCGTCAACCCCGGCGCCGTGCGGCTATGGACCTGGCAAGCGCTGGCATCCGGCGCCGAGGCGGTGATCTACTTCCGGTGGCGGGCTTCGCGCTTCGGGCTGGAGCAGCATCATGCCGGTTTGCGCCGCCACGACGGATCTGCCGATGTCGGCTATGGCGATTTATTAGCGATGCAAGACCAACGGGACCTATTGCAATTTATCGCCGACGAGCCGTTCGAGGCAAAGGTGGCAATTTTGCTCGATTACGACGATCTCTGGGCGCTCGAGCTGCAGCCCCACCGCCGCGGCTTCGGCTATCTCAAGCTGCTCTTCGTCTACTATCGCGCCTGCAAGCACCTCGGGCTGAACGTCGACATCGTCTCGCCAGAGGCCGATCTGAGCGGCTACAACATGCTGATTGCGCCCAGCGCCCATCTCGGATCGACCCAATTGGCCGACCGGCTGACGGATTACGCATCCCGCGGCGGGACTCTCATGCTGGGAATCCGCTCCGGGTTCAAGACCAGCACCAACGTGGTCACCGATCGTCCCCTGCCCGGGGATCTGAAAAACCTGGCCGGGGTGACCATCTCGGCATGGCACGCCCTGCCCCCCGAGGTGGGTTATCCTTTTGAATCAACGATCCCCGAACTTCAGGGGCAAGCTGGCTGCTGGGCTGAATCCTTATCCCCCTTGGAGGGAACCGAGATGCTGGCGCAGTACACCTCAGGCCCCTTCCAGAGCTTGGCCGCTCTTACCCGGCATTCCCTGGAAGCGGGCGATGTCTATTACCTGGGGATTTACCCCAGCGTGGAACAAGCCCAGGCTCTGCTCGCCCATCTCGCCGCAGATGCGGGGCTGGCAACGCTGCCATCGTTATCGAAAAGTTTGCTCGTCCAGCGGCGCGGGGAGCAGATGCTCGTATTCAATTTCAGCGAGCAACTTCAAACAGCATCTGATCTTGAAATCAAACCCCGTCACGTAGAAATCATCCCTAATCTATCACCAAAAACCGGAGAAGACCTATGAAAAAGAAAGATGGTCGTTACATCGTTTATGACAACGCGATCAAACAATCGCACTCGCGCAAAGTTGATCGCTGGCAAGATATGTTCGTGCGCAAATTCGATTACGATCCCAATGAGACCTACACGCTCAGCCTCTTCGACAACGAGTATCTCGGCTCTGTATTTGGGCTCAAGGACATCCTGCGCAGCGAAGAAGGTGAGCCGATCGAGAGCGAAAACGGCGTCGTGATCAGCACCATCCGGATGGGCTTTGGCCACTACCGGATTGCCATGGCCGGCGCCTCGGCGGCCCGAGCGATGGGGTTTACCCCCCTGTGGCTGGATTTGCTGGCTATCCCCGGGATCACCACCGAGGTGATCAATTGGTGCAACACCTGGTACAGCCGTTTTTCACGCCTATCGCAGCAGAGCAAGTTGTTCAATGACTACGTCTGGGAATCGGTCACCACGGGCGAAAAGACCCTGCCGGGATTGAATGCCTTCCTCAACGCCTGGATCGTGGGCTGGCCCTGGCGCTTCTTGAAGACGAACGTCAAAGATTACAAGATGAGTGAGCTTTTCCGCAACCTGCACGAAGCCCTGCCGCAGGATATCCCTGTCTTGACTTCGCACATGTGGAACTGCATGGGCGCGATTTCAGCGGAGATGACCAACGTGGTCGACATGATGTTCGACAACTGGCCGATGGCCTTCCAGCTCACCGAGGGAGCCAAACACGCCGTCCAATCCCCCTCCGGCTATTACGGCTTTCGGGTGATGCGCGGCTTCGACGAGAGCGGGGAGGTGATGAACCCGATTCCGCCCGAGGCGATTTACTACACCGGCCATCACGTTGACCATGAGCTAGTCGAAAATATTGAGGTCGATTGCCAGGCCCGTCTCGACCGGATGAACAACAATGAACCGCGGCGCTTCTTGATCACCATGGGCGGTGCCGGGGCGCAGAAAGAATTGTTCAAGGCGGTGATCGAACACTGCATGCCCTTGATCAAGTCGGGGAAAGTAGCTCTCTTCGTCAACTTGGGCGATCACGCCGACAATTGGGAATGGATGGAAGCCGAACTGAGCGAGTATGGCGACATGATCGAGACGCACTTCACCTGGGAAGAAACCAAAGCCTTCAGCGACGAAATTCGCGATGGTGAAGCGAGCGGGCTGCACGTCTTCCTGTTCGACAACACCTTCCACGCCGTCTACGCGACCAATTACCTGATGCGCGTCATCGACGTGATGATCACCAAGCCGAGCGAGTTGGCCTTCTACCCTGTGCCAAAGATATTCAACGAGCGCGTCGGCGGCCACGAGATGTGGGGTGCCATCCGCGGCGCCGAACTCGGCGACGGCACGGTCGAGACCCGCACAATCCCCGAAACGCTGCAAGCCATCGATCTGCTCACCCACGACGAAGACTTGCTAACCATGTACTGCGACTGTATCGTCAAGAACAAGAGCATCGGCATTTACGACGGCGCCTACAACAGCGTTGCCCTGGCAACGGGCAAAGAATTCAAACGAGAGTAGGAGCGAGTAGCTTGAAACCAAAGATCACCTTCATCGGGGCGGGAAGCACGGTTTTCGCCAAAAAATTGATCGGGGATATTTTACAATTCCCGGCCCTGGCCGAAGCGACGATCGCCCTGCATGACATTGACCCTGAGCGGCTGGCCGAAACCGAACTTGTCGCCGGGAGAATCGCGGCCCAACTCGAAGCTGATCCCGTTGTTGAGACAACCACCCATCGACGAGCCGCGCTCGAAGGCGCCGACTATGTCATCAACATGATTCAAGTTGGCGGTTACGAACCCGCCACCGTGATCGACTTCGAGATTCCCAAAAAGTACGGCCTGCGCCAAACCATCGGTGACACGTTGGGCATCGGCGGGATCATGCGCGCCTTGCGGACCATCCCGGTGATGCTGGAAATGTGCCGCGACATGGAGCAACTTTGTCCCCAGGCCCTGCACCTCAATTACGTCAACCCGATGGCGATGATCACCTGGGCGCTCAACCGGGCCAGCTCGATCCGGACGGTGGGGCTGTGCCACAGCGTGATCAACACCCTGAATGAACTCGCCGAAGATTTGGATGTTCCTGCCGAAGAGATCGAATACAAGGTTGCCGGGATCAACCACATGGCTTTTTTCCTGACCCTGGAACACAATGGGGCAGACCTTTACCCCGCTCTCCACGAAGTCATCGCCGAAGGCCGCGTCCCGGCATGGAATCGCGTCCGCTACGAGATGCTGGAACGCCTGGGGTACTTCGTGACCGAGTCGAGCGAGCACTTTAGCGAGTATGTCCCCTGGTTGATCAAGCGCGACCGCCCGGATTTGATCGAGCGATACAACATCCCCCTGGGCGAGTATCTCTATCGCTGCCAAGCGCAGATCAAAGCCTGGGAGCACATCCAAGGCTTCGTCCACGAGCCGGACCGTTTTTCGCGGGCAGCGCTTTCCGAAGCGCTCGACGACATCCCCCTGATGCCGAGGGTCAGGGAGCATGTTTTGGCGACGTTTACACAAGGAGAGCAAGTTACGTTTAGCGGCGAATACGCGGCCAAGATCATCGACAGCATCGAAACAGGCACGGCGCGCACCTTTTACGGCAATGTGCCCAACACAGGCCTGATCGAGAATCTCCCGGAGGGATGCTGCGTCGAGGTGCCCTGCCTGGCGGACAAAAACGGTGTCCAGCCCACTCATGTTGGCAAGTTGCCGCCTCAGCTCGCCGCGCTGATGCAAACGAACATCAACGTCCAGGCGCTGACCGTGGAGTCCGCCCTGACCCGGAAGCGGGAACACATCTATCACGCCGCGATGCTCGACCCTCACACCGCGGCAGAACTTGACCTGGATCAAATTTGGCATCTCGTCGATGACTTGATTGAAGCGCACGGGGATCGGCTGCCAACCTACAATTAAGACTCGCGTTCGTCAACGTCCCATTTCCAAAGCGCCGCTAACCTCGGCGCTTTTTTGTTGCATGGCATGGAAGTCATCCAATATTAAAACTTTCTTTATAAGATTGACTAAGTAAGCTTGTTATGCTATTGTTATTTATACCTTATCCATGAATCCTTCCCGAACAGCTAGCAAACATGAACAAAAAGACCGTCGATCCAACCAATGTAAGGGAGCACAATCTCAGTCAGATCGTCAAGAAGATTCGAGCGGATGGTCCCATATCGCGAGCATCTCTGGTCCGGGCAACGGGATTAAGTGCAACAACCATCTCTTCAATTGTCGCTGAACTGCTAAAAAGCGGCTACGTTGCCGAAACAGGCGAAGGAAAATCCAGCGGTGGTCGGCGACCAATTTTGCTCGCCTTCCAACCCGATCATAAAATGGTCATCGGCATTGACTTGGGCGCAGCTCACATCACCATCGCGTTGACCAATTTGCAAGGAAATATCAAGGTGATCCAATCGCAAAAATTCAACGCTTCGGAAGATCCCCACGGTGCCCTCGAGCACATTTGTAGACAAGTCGATAAGCTCTTGGATGATAAGAGCGTAGAACCCAGTGACGTCCTTGGGATTGGCATTGCAGCACCAACGCCCCTGGAAGGAGAAAAATTGGACATGTTATCACCGGTGATTCTGCCCAAATGGGAGGGAATCAAACTGGTTCCAAAAATCAAAGAGACTTTTGGATTGCCAGTTTACATTGATAATGATGCCAATGCCGGCGCGATTGCCGAAAAATGGTGGGGGAGCGGTCGCGGTATCTCAAACTTGGTCTACATAAAAATTGGCACGGGCGTCGGTTCTGGTTTGATCATCAACAATGATATTTTCAAAGGAACTGGTGGCACAGCAGGTGAAATTGGACATACGACCATCAATATTCAAGGGCCGTTATGTCGTTGTGGCAATTATGGCTGCCTGGAAAGCTTTGTAAGCAACTTGGCCATCTTGGCTGAAACGAAAAAGAGATTGCCAGACTATCCCAACTCTATTCTTCATCAAAACTCTCTGACGATAGAAACTTTAATTGAAGCGGCCAAGAGTCAAGACAGACTGGCAAAAGATATTATTTTATCTGCCGGGCGGAATCTTGGCATTGCCATCGCAAATTTACTTAATCTGGTCAATCCGGAGTTAATTATTCTTGGGGGAGACATCGTAGAGGCGGGCGAATTGTTCGTAGATGCGGTGCGGTCGACAGCCTTCAACCGTTCCATTTCCAAAGCAGCGAATGAGGTAACGATCATGGCCAGCAAGTTCAAACAAATTTCAATCGTTGTTGGTGCGGCTACACTTGCGATCTATCAAGCATTTCTGCCCACAAACATCCGCAGAACTCTGAGTTACGATGGATTATGAAAAGGAGGTGATGCCCCCAATCAAAAAAAAGGTGACAGGATAATCCCATATTCAGTCCAATTTACTTGATGTAAGGAGAAGATGAAAATGAAAAAGTGGTTATTTACTCTCTTAGCCATTCTGGTTGCTTCCAGCATGGTCTTGACAGCTTGCGGCCCTGAAGAAGCCCCCGAGACGGAACCAGTCGAAGAGGCAGAAGAAGCGGTCGAAGAAGAAGCTGAGGAAGAAGAGATGGCAGAGGAAGTCACCTTGCGCGTCTTCGCCGGTAACGTCGGCAAAGAACTCGAGTTGACCAAAGCTGCTGCCGAGCGCTACATGGAAGCCAACCCCAACGTCACCGTCGAGGTTGTCGACACCCCCGACTTCGTCGAGGACCGCCTGGGCGTCTACCTGCAACTCTTCGAAGCCCAATCGCCTGAGGGCGATGTCTTCCAGATCGACG
>CAZXXW010000025.1:0-29103 GCA_964644835.1 uncultured Anaerolineales bacterium | reverse complement strand
TTGGCTATCGAGGTTGTGATGGCGATCGCGATGTACTCGAAATTCGATCTCGTTGCCGCTCTCTGTGCCGGCGCCGCTTCTTCCCAGTTTGGTACGATCTGGACGGCTATTTTCTTTGGCTGGGATCCTGCCTATGCAAACGATGTCTGGTTGGCTGTCCCCATCAACATCCTCTCGGGGATCATCCTCAGCGGTCTTGTGGGTTACTTATTGGCACAGGCCATAGCAAAAACAGGCTTAGTTAGGTCTGCAACTTAGTTGATCGAATCGACCATCTCGTAATCAGCATGGGGCATGCAACTTATGCCCCATGCTAACGAAATACATCAGCAAAAGTATTAGGAGAAGAAGACCATTATTAAAGTCAGGAACGTTACCTATACACATTGGAATCAAGAAACTCCCACATTGAGGAATGTTTCCTTGGATATCCAAGATGGCACGTTGAATGTGCTGGTTGGGCCGAGTGGTTCTGGTAAATCGACCTTATGTGGCTTATTTAACGGTGTCATCCCCCATTTGCATGGCGGCACTATGGAAGGGGATGTTTTTGTGCATGGGGAGAATACCAGAGATCTGAAGGTGAAGAATCTTGCCCAGGAAGTTGGGCAGGTTTTTCAAGATCCTGAAACGATGTTTGCCATGCTTTATGTTGATGATGAAATCGCCTTCGGTCCGGAAAATCTGCGTTTTGAATCAGAAGATATCAAAGCCAAGGTTGAAGAATTACTCGATTTGACAGATTTATCTGATCGTAGAAGCAATTTGGTTTGGAATTTATCCGGTGGACAGGTTCAGAAACTGGGATTGGCTTCAGTTTTAGCGATGAACCCGGAGATGATCATTCTTGATGAACCAACATCCAATCTCGATCCCGGCGCAACAGAAAACGTTCACGAATTGCTTCTGTCTTTGCGCGAAGCAGGGATGACCATCTTGTTGGTTACCAGAGAGCTCGATGAGTTTTTAGCCGAAGCCGATCAACTGATCGTTCTCGATGATGGTCAAATTTATACCGCTGGCCCTCCTGAAGAAATCTTAGCAAACCATGGTCGCTATCTGACCGAGACGCTTGGTGTCTGGCTTCCCGAAACCAGTGAGCTTGTGATTGGCCTGCAAGACGTTGATGGTTGGCGCGATGTCAATGTTCCTATTACTGTACAAGATACTATTCAGCTTTTCGATGAAAAAGGTTTGCTTGAGGAAGAGTATGCCGGTTCAGCAGAGCCGTCACCGATCATCGAGAAACAGCCGAAGGAAATCTTGGTATCTGCAGAAGATTTACGTTATGAGTATCCCGGTGGCGTGGAGGCTTTAAAGGGAGTCTCCTTTGGTATCCATAAGGGCGAATGGTTAATGATCTTGGGCAGAAATGGAGCCGGGAAAAGCACGCTGGCCAATTTGCTGGTGGGATTGAAGAAGCCCACATCGGGAAATCTTGATTTATTCGGTGAAGATGCTTGCCAGTGGGATGTCCAGACCCTGGCCAATCATATCGCTTTGGTCTTTCAAAACCCGGAGCACCAATTTCTTACTGATAGCGTTTGGGATGAGATTGGATATAGCCTGATGGCGCAAGGTATTGAAGATCCTGTTGAAGTAGAGGAAACAACCGAAAAGTGGTTAGGCAAATTGGGACTGCTGAAGGGGAAGGATCGCCATCCATTTTCGTTGAGCGCCGGGCTCAAGAGACGTTTGGGTGTGGCGACCATGCTGGTGGGTGAACCTCAAATATTGCTTGTCGATGAGCCTACCTATGGTCAAGACAAAGAGATGACCTTCACGCTAATGTCCTTGATGGAAGAGATACGGGCTCAAGGGGTTGCGGTGGTGATGATTACGCATGATATGCGATTAGTCCAAGAGTATGCTCAACGTGTCTTGGTTATGAGTGACGGTAAGATCATTTACGATGGGCTTTCTTCCGTATTGTTTGGACAGGAAAAAATCCTTCACCAAGCCAATCTTCGCAAAACAATATTACATGATTTGTTGAAAGAGATGTCATTGCATGGAGCCCCGGTAAAATCTGCCGTTCGAAAAACATCCGACTTAAAAGAAATAGTTAAAGCCAGGATACTAGCGGAGTGAAGCATGAGTAACCAGTCACAAGGGTTAAATTATATTGAAAAAGATTCCTTGATGCATCGCATCTATCCCCTGACAAAACTTGTTTGGGTATTTGTGGTTGCTGCGGGGTTATTTTTCTACAAGACTCCTTTTTCGGGAGCTATCATGTTTGGGATTCTCTTAGTGATTACGTTGGGGGTTGCAGGAATTCCTTTGCGAACGTTTTTAGGAAGCTCAAAGTTGATCTTTGGATTGGGAATCATCTTGATGATCTTCCATTTTTTTGCCGATCCCGGAACCCCTGTATTTCATGTTGGTCCCCTTACCATAACGGACGGAGGCCTTCGAGAAGGGCCAATTTTTTTCTTCCGCCTATCTGTCGTTGTTTTGGCGAGTTTTGTCTTGATCTGGACAACAGACATACGGGATTTAATGGTATCGCTGACGAAAGCGGGGATTTCTTATCGATATGCATTCGCCGTATTTCTGGCTCTCCGGTTTCTGCCTCTCGTTCAACGTGAGGTGGACGCGGTAAAGGCAGCGCATACCATCCGAGGGAAGGCCGCTCGATCAGGAATCATTCACCGCATCAAGCTCTGGCGGCGTTATATGTTCACCGTGTTGATCAACGGCTTGCGAAAGGCCGAAATGACGGCAACAGCCTTAGAGTGTCGAGGCTTTGGTGCTTACAAAGATCGCACCTATGTCAAACCCGTTGAATTCAAGTCAAGCAGCCTTTGGTTAATTATTATATTTATTATTTTGCAGGCAGGTTTGATTTATATGGAGAGAACCTTTTTAGCCGTATGATTATCGTGACGGTGGTTAATTTGTAAGGGTTTCGTCCAAGTAGAATCTGTGGGGTAAGTCTAATCTTAAACTTGTTATAAATTTGCTCAAAGATGACCTAAGTCGTTTGGACGTCTCTTCCAATTCTTTGCAGGGGATAACTTGCATGCAGTTGGTAGCCATACTGCTGTTTCTCAATATCTTTGCCGCTTCTTTCAGTTTAATTCTGTTGATCGGCGATTCGGTGAACAAGTGCCTATCGAATGATGATAAAAAGTGGGAAGCTATCGTTCCGCGGGTTAAGTCTCCCTTCCTTGAGCAATATCGGGACAAGCTTTGAACTTTGTCCGTTTGATAATCCTCGTAATTTCGGACGTAAAGTTTTTTAGGGTGCCTGGGTTGTAAAAAGATGAATGATACAGAACGACAATGGGCTAAATCAATCATCTAGACATTTATGGTTTCCTTATTCCTCTCCGCTTTGTTTGTGTTATCCTGACATAGATTAGTGGATTAAATCTGATTGTGAATAAAATCTCTTTATTGGGTATTTTGGAATTTTTGTTAGAATTGTATCTTGAACTTCCATAATCCAAGCTATTTTGTAATGAGCTATTGTATGAGTGAAAAATTGAATCGAATTGTGCGAGGGATACTATGAGTGAAACGGTTGTCATCCTAGTTAACGGTGAGGTTTTGGCTGGCACAGTCAAATCAACGATTGAAGAGCAAAAGAACAATGCCTATTTATTGGCAGATAGTCTTTTGCCAATCTTAAAGAGCGATCTTAACATCGTTTTGATGCATGGCAACAAGCCTCAGGTTGGGTATGTTTTGTTTCGATCAGAATTAGCCAGTCACGTGCTCCATCAACTGCCGATGGATGTCTGTGGAGCTGATACCCAGGGGGCAACTGGCTATATGTTGAGCCAATCCCTGATCAATGCATTACGCCAGGATGATTGCGACCGCAGCGTGATGACTGTTGTTACCCAAACTGTAGTTGATCAAGATAGCCAAGATTACGAAAATTCTAACCGTCAGATTGGCCCTTGGTTGGACCGGAGCCGAGCTGAGCAACGCCGCTCCTTATTTGGATGGGAAATTGTTCAGAAGCCAGGTTATGGCTACAGGAGAGTGATCCCTTCTCCGCCGCCCCTTGAAATTGTTGAGCTTGACGGGATCAAACAATTGGTCAATTCGGGCACCATTGTTGTAGCAGCTGGGGGAGGCGGAATCCCGGTGGTGTCGAATCAACGGGGAATGCTTGAGGGTTTGGAGGTCGTGGTTGACACTGATCAGGTAGCTAGTATTCTCGCACGGGAATTGAGAGCGAAAAGCTTGTTGATGATTGTTGAAGATGATGTAAAATTATTACAAGCTGGTCTCTATATTTCTGAATATCAGCACATTTCCCTGGATGAATTTAAAAGAATTGTATTGGAAATGGAAGCACCCTCTAATTCTTTAAAACGAAAAGTCCATTCTGTAGAAAATTTTCTTGCTGATGGTGGAAGGCAAGCGATTATCACCACACTCCATCTATTAAAGACAACATTGCAAAAAGAGAGTGGTCTCTGGTTGGGGGAAGAGAATCTGGAATTTGATTTTGCCGAATATATTTCCCCAAAAGGGGAGTATTGAAGTTACAAGAAAAGTAGGGGTTAACAAGGTGCTATTTTATGTCTGATCTCAATCGACAATCACAAAGCTCAGAGGATGAATTGCGAGATCAACTTTCGATCTTAAAATGTGATTTAGAAACAGCCAAAGCCAATAATCAAGCTTTATGGTTATTGCTAGATGAAATATCCAATCGCATTCAAATTTCTCTAGCTGGTATCAAGGCGGCCGTTACTAGCTTGCTTGATTATGATATTTTGTGGGATGGCTCTACAAAGCACGACTTTTTGGAAATTATTGATGACAATGTCGATATGATTTCTAAAAAGATTGTGCTTTTTACGATAGCGTCTAAAAATCAAACGGATAAATTAGAACTTGTCCTAGAACCCAATTCGATAGAAGAAATCTTGTCGCATGTAGTTGATGTCATTAAGGGAGAATATCCTGATTGTGAAATAGACTTAAGCATCGTAGAAAGCGGTAAACCAATTTTGGTTGATTTTGAATATATTTCTATGGCACTGATCCTGCTTCTTGAGACGTTTGTCGAAATACAGCCAAAACAAAAAAAATGCACGATAGCAGCTCGTCAGCTTGAAGATGAATGGATTATTAAGTTCTTGGGACTTAATCAGCAATTCAAGTCCTTGTTTTCCAGCCTTCCCGAGGATCTGGTTAGTGAACAGATTTGGCAAAAACAGATTTTACCGACCAATAAATTAAAATTATTTGTTTTAGGGAGATTACTTGAACCTCAGCATGTATGTTTGAGTGTAGAGGAAAATGAGCAGCAATTTTTCATTCGATTGTCGATTCCTGCGGTGGGAGAGGTATAACGTTTGTTTGCTGAGTATTGCTATGAGCGTCATCAGGTAAGTTCAACAGATTAGAAATTTTTTATAGTTGATCAATCAGTGAAAATTCTCGATGGACATAACTAAAATCCTCTTGGTTGGAGATGAACCGAATATTTTGCGCCCTATCCGGCGCAATTTAATCAACCGAGGATATGAAGTGTCGTTAGCCTTAGCGCCAGATGAGGTAGATTACTTTTTGTCCAGAGAAGATGTAGATCTTTTTATTATCAAACTCGATTTCATTACTATCGATGTGGATGGATTGCAAATTGTCAAAATGGTGCGCAAAAAAAGTAAAATTCCCATCATTGTTCTGTCTACCATCGGTTCTGAAAATACAAAGATTAAAGCCTTAGACATGGGCGCTGACGATTACCTGGTGATACCTTTCGGGATGGGGGAATTTTTGGCTCGCGTTCGCGCAACGCTACGACGTTGGTCCACCATTCAAGTAAAAAGTGGCAATCATCCTGAGAAGATTATTACTTCGGATGAATTGTTTATTGACCTCGATCATCGCACCGTCAAGGCCAGAGGGGAGGAAGTTCATCTAACCCCGACAGAATTCGATCTCTTGTCTTATATGGCTCAAAATCGAGGTAGAGTATTAACCCATTCGGAATTATTGAAAGAAGTCTGGGGGCTTGAGTACTGTGATGAGCGCGCTTACTTGCGAGTTTTTATCTCCCAACTTCGGCAAAAAATCGAGGCTGATCCTTCCCGACCCAAATATATCTTAACAGAACCCCGTATTGGTTACCGTTTTATCCATGACGAAGAGTAAAGCCATATAGCAGGATTGTATTGGGGGAATTTCTATCTAGTGCATGATCGAGTCGCAAAGAGAGCTGAGCCACGCTCTCTCAAGGTGATATCTTTATCTGAAGCACATCCAAAGTTAGGTTGATTTTGATACAGATTCAAGTTGACTTTTGCGAAGAATCAAGTTGATTTTTATGCAAAGTCAGGTTGGTTTTGATGCAAACTTACCCTTTCTAAATCGTAGCCTTGCGTTTTAAACTGAAGGACGAAACGTTAGTTTGCGAAAACACCCGTGCTGTGCCCTTGGGCCAGCGCCAACCGTGTTGCCGCTGCCTTGGTCTCGGATACTTCCTACATTCCACTTGAACAGCACGTAAAGCGCAGGAACTCGGCTGATGGGTAGCTTGAAGTGATCGGGGTTGATGGGGGAAATAGGGATTGGGCAGGGCCCAATTACGGTCTTTATGATTTCCTTATTGCATCTTTATTTTTCTCTGATGAATAGTTCCGCAGTTCATGTAAAATCCAATTAATCAAGTTTTGGAGCACCTCTACCACAAAAAGAGAGTATCCATGAGAATTTTGATTGTCAATCCAAACACTTCCCAAGACTTTACGAAAAAAATTCAGAACATCGCGAAAGATTAAGCTCTGTCAACAATAGATATAGCCCTTGTTGTCCTTACAGGTGATCCAAATCCAATTGAAGTGTTTATGAAGAACTATTGGTTCTCTAGGAGTGCTCGAGCTAGATGATCAAGAGGTCGAAAAGACAATCTGAAGCGCAAACAACAGCAGAAAAAATAGTTTCCAAAAAGGAGGTGCATATAAGGGCTTTTATTTACAAATGTTCTTGGCAGTCAGTCAATCAATTAATTGGAATGAGGAGAGTTTAAATGAAGCAGAGATTTAGATTTTTGATGATGCTGGTTTTGATTTTTTCCTTGGTGATTGGGGCTTGTGTGGCTGAAGAAACACCCCAAGCACCTCCAGAAGAAGAAGCTGCCCCAACTGAAGCGGAGGAAGAAGCCGCCGAAGAGGAAGCCGCTTCAGAAGATGTGGATGTAATCAAAGTTGGAGCGCTTTACCCTCTTACAGGACCGGATGCTGGTTGGGCAGGTGAGCCTTACATTAAGTCTCATCAATTTGCTATTGACAAGATCAATGAAGGAGGAGGCATTGAGTGCTTGGGGGGCGCTAAATTAGAGCTTGTTAGGGGTGATACGCAAAGCAAGGCCGAGTTTGCCGTCTCTGAAATGGAACGTCTTATTACCGAGGAAAATGTTGTTGCGGTGATGGGATCGGTACTTTCAGGTTCTACTTTGCCTGCCTCAGAGGTAGCAGAAAAGTATGAGGTCCCCTATATTGTGCCTAATGCTCTGGATGGCACGATCACATCCCGAGGGCTGGATTATGTTTTCCAAACGGTATCCACGCTTCAGGAGTGGGGCGAGAATGATGTTGCCTGGGCTGTAGAAAATGGCGCAGAAACAGCCGTGATTACTGTTCCTAACATCACGTTTGGCGAAGAGGTTCAACACACTTGGCAAAGTGCTGCTGAAGAAGAGGACATAGAACTTTTGGGGAATTTCACCTATGAAGCGAACACAAGTGACTTTACAAGCACCATCCTACGGGTGAAGCAGCTTGATCCTGATGTATGGTTCTTGCTTGGAAATGCGGAAACCCCAACTCTTGTGAAGCAGATCAAAGAGCAGGGTTATTATCCAAACTACGGGATTATTACCCTGGGGTCTGGCTTTGCCACTTCGGTTTTCCTGGATCAAGTGGGCGCTGATTTGGCTGAGGGTATCATCTTCACCATGGACTTTGCTCCTGTGAGCAATCTAGATGTGAGCGAAGAACTGCTAACATCTTTCAAGGAATATACAGGACAGGATTTGGGTGGTACCTACAACACGACGTATGCATCTACCTGGTTATTGGCTGATGCTCTTGAAGAAGCATGCTCCACAGATCCCAAGGTTCTGGCAGACACACTCAAAAATACAACCTTCGAAGAAGGTGAATGGAACTTCCAGTGGCCTGAGGTGTCCTTTGCGGAGAATGGAACGCTAGAGCAGGCTCCTACTGTGATTGGCCAATGGCAAGATGGTCAAATGGTTGCAATTTGGCCGGAAGACTTGGCTGGTGGTGAGCCCATTTGGCCTGTGCCTCATTGGGACGAAAGATAAACCATTAGAGAAATAATACCTACCGCGCCTCCAAGGCGCGGTAGGTATTTTCAGGCAGTTGTTCTTCTAAATAAGGGACATAAGATGAACCTAAATATTGTTTTGCAAATTCTAGTTAATGGCTTATTTACGGGCGGGATATATTCTCTAGTTGCTGTTGGTCTGACCCTTATTTATGGGGTTATGATCATCATCAATTTTGCCCATGGCGAGTTTCTCATGATAGGCATCTATATTGCTTACTGGGCATATACATTACTTGGCGTTGATCCCTATTTGAGTATCCCCTTAGCATTTATTTTGATATTTTTTTTGGGAATTCTCATCCAAAAAGGGCTGGTGCAGCATATTTTAGATGCCCATCCAATGAGCCAAATTGTTTTATTGGTTGGTTTGTCAACATTATTGATTGGTTTGGCTCAGTTTTTCTTTGGGGCGGAACCCCGAGCCATTCGTGTTCCATACGAAACCGCTGTGATCTCATTTTTGGGCTTAAGATTTAGTGTGGCTCGTTCGGTGGCCTTTTTGTCGGCTTTGGTCATTTCGGTCGTTTTGTATCTGTTTTTGAACTATACAAAGACAGGAAAAGCCATGCGAGCTGTGTCACAATCCCGTGTTGCCGCTCAATTGATGGGGATCAATATAAATTACATTTATGCGTTAACGTTTGGAATTGGGGCCGCCGTAACAGGCATCGGAGGGGTTTTGTTAGCTCCAAACCATGTCATGATTCCCACGATGGGAGTGACATATTCCGTGATTGCCTTTGTTGTAGTTGTTTTGGGAACAATGGGCAATTTCATTGGAGCGTTTATAGGTGGGTTAATCATTGGAGTCGCGGAAGCTTTTGCTGGATTTTATTTAGGCGGTGATTTGAAAATTGTCGCCAGTATGGGAATTTTCATAATTATCTTGTTATTCAAACCCTCAGGTCTCTTTGGGAGAAAACAAAGATGAACAAAAATCAAAGAAATCAAAAAGAACTCGCTGCCTCTCTTTTTGCATGGTTTAAAAAAATCATCTTGGATTGGGATAGTTTCCAGATGACGATCAATTTTGGATTGCTAGGGCTTATTGCCTTAGCTCCTTTGTTTATCGATTCATCTTATTATTTGGGGATTATCATCGTTACACTGATATATGCGTTTGTGGGTGTTTCTTGGAATATTATTGCTGGCTTCACAGGCCAGTTATTAATTGCCCACATATCATTCATCGCAATTGGTGCTTATACCACGATTGTTCTCTTGAACAAATATCTCATTTCACCTTGGGTAGGAATTTGGGTTGGTGGTTTTTTTGCGGCTGTCCTGGGTATTATTGTTGCTTTGATTACCCTGCGTTACGGCTTGAAGTTAGATTATTTTGCGCTCTTTACAATTGCTTTAATGGTTGCTTTGCGAACATTGTTTAAGAAGTGGGATTATGTTGGGGGAGCTGTAGGCATGTGGTTTCGTTTAGAAAACCCTTCTTTTGGGAAAATGATCTTCGCATCGAAAGTCCCTTATCTCTATATTGCCTTGGGACTTGTTCTCTTGGGATTGATCTTCCAATATTACATCTATAAGTCCAAGGTGGGTAAATACTTACTAGCAATTCGGGATGACGAAGATGCTGCAGCTGCTCTAGGAGTCAACACGGCTCTCTATAAAACGATTTCAGTTGCCATCGGGGCTTTTATGGGTGGTGTTGGTGGGGGAATATATATGATGTACGTGACTTTTATTGAGCCTCCTCAGGTTTTCGATTTAGGACTCAACGTAGAGATTGTAATGACAGGTCCCATTATTGGAGGCCTAGGCACGCTTTCCGGTCCTCTCTTGGGAGCTTTCCTAAATAAACCTGTCGCGGAGATTTTGCGAGCCGTATTGGCTTCTGGTCGAAGTGGAATAAGCCAGATCGTTTATGGTTCCTTTTTGATTATCACGATTTTATTCCTGCCGTATGGCATTACGGGTGTCATCCATAATGTTTATGAGAAGTTAACTCGTAAATATCAGGAAAACAGGTAGAGGAGATCGTCATGGCTTTACTCGAGGCACGAGGATTAACGAAACGTTTTGATGGGCTAACTGCTGTAAATAATTTTGATATCGCAGTTGAGAAAGGCGAAATAGTTGGTTTGATCGGTCCAAACGGGGCGGGAAAAACGACCGCATTTAATCTGATTTCGGGTTTCTTAGCTCCTACAGAAGGAGATGTTTATTTTGATGACGAGGATATTACAAATTTTCGCCCGGATCAGGTTTGTAAGCGTGGTTTGGCGCGCACCTTTCAAGTCGTCAAACCTTTTGCGCAATTAAGCGTGCGAGAAAATATCATGGTTGGCGCTTACAACCGGACGAATTCCAAGGATCAAGCGCTTCATAGTGCAGATGAAATTATTAACTTTCTTGGCTTAGAAAAAGTTGCGAATGAAAGCGCTGGCAGTTTATCAGTAGCATATAGAAAAAGGTTAGAGTTGGCAAAGACGCTGGCGACGGAACCAAAGATCATTCTTCTTGACGAAGCGATGGCTGGGTTGAGGCCGAACGAAACAGACGAAATCATTGAATTGGTTCGTCAGATTAATCAACGGGGAATATCTCTGTTGATTGTTGAACATGTCATGAAGGTGATTATGGCGCTTGCGGAGCACATTGTTGTTATTCACCATGGGGAAAAATTAGCGGAAGGAAAACCAAAAGATATTGCTCAGAATCAAGATGTCATTGATGCTTATCTGGGAGAGGAGACCGTCTATGTTAGAGATTAAGGCGATTGATGTCGGTTATGGCGATGTTCAAGTGCTTGATGATGTATCTCTGCAAGTCGAAAAGGGCGAATTAGTCGCTGTAATTGGGTCGAATGGTGCTGGTAAAACGACCTTGTTGAAATCAATATCTGGTTTATTAAGGCCCAGTAAGGGTTCTATTGAATTCAAGGGGATGGAAATAAGTTGCATGCCCCCTGAGAAGATCGTTGCTCAGGGAATTGTTCAAGTTCCGGAAGGGCGACTCTTGTTTCCAGAAATGTCTGTGCGAGAAAACTTGGAGATGGGGGCCTTTCTTTCGGATGATAAGAGTGAAGTAAATGCTAGGTTTCGGGATGTTTACGATTTGTTCCCTATTTTAGAAGAAAGAAAAACACAGTTGGCGAGCACCCTTTCAGGAGGGGAACGTCAGATGCTCGCGATTGGTAGAGGGTTAATGGCGGGTCCCGAATTATTTATCTTCGACGAACCTTCTTTGGGATTGGCTCCTAAACTGGTGGTCACAATTTTTGAGATGATTGAACATATTAATCAGAATTTGGGTATCACAGTTATGCTTATCGAACAGAATGTGCGAAAATCTTGTGAGATATCTGCGCGGGCCTATGTCATCGAGAATGGAAGAATTGTGCTTACAGGTACAGGGGAAGAAATGTTAGAAAACGAACATGTTAAGAAGGCTTATCTTGGGCTCTGAGATATTGGAAGCGAGAAATAAAGAAAGAACATAAATGGATAAACTCATTCAAAATGCACGTGTTCTGACGCTCGATGATGAATGTTCTGAATACAAGAAGGCAGATATTTTGGTTCGAGGTACAAAGATCAAAGAAATTGACTCGAAAATCGAGATAGATGATACAAAAAGAGAACTTCAACGGATCGATGCTTCGGGCATGCTTGCGATGCCAGGTTTGGTCAATGGCCATGTCCATTCCCCAGGGAATCTACAAAGAGGTACGTTAAATGGAATGCCCTTGGAAGTGTTCATGCTGTATGAAGTGCCTCCTTTGAGCAATGATCCTCCCTCGCCGCGGTTAAATTACATCCGCACCATGCTAGGGAACCTGGAAATGCTCAAGCTGGGGATTACATCTGTGCACGATGATGCCTTTTATGTTCCGTATCCAACACCGGAAGCAATTGATGGCTTGATGCAGTCCTATGCCGACAGTGGGATAAGGGCAGCAGCGTCCCTGGATCAGCCCAATGTCGTCGAATATGAAAAGTATCCCTTTTTGAATGAGATCCTGCCCGATGAGATTCGTAAGAACATGGAAGAGGCTCCCCGTATGTCAAAAGAAGAGCTTCTTGAATTGTATGAATACTTCCTTGATACCTGGCATGACACCAACCAAGGACGGGTGAGATGTGCAGTTTCCGTTTCCGCTCCGCAGCGGGTCACAATTGATTATTTTGGAGCCCTGTCCGATATTAGCCAGGAGAAAGATCTTCCTTTTGATATTCATATCCTAGAGACCAAACTTCAGCGTGTATTGGGCGAAGAAAAATACGGGAAATCCTTGGTCAAATATGTCAATGAACTAGGTTTTCTGAATGAGCAGGTGATGGTTATCCATTCGATCTGGGTGGATGATGAAGATATCGAAATCCTGGCTCAATCTGGCTGTTCTGTTGCTCATAACCCTGGTTGTAATCTGCGTTTAGGAAGTGGCGTGATGCGTTTTCGAGATTTGCGAGAAGCCGGGATTCCGATTTGCCTGGGGAGTGACGAAGCGATCGCGGAAGATACAGCCAATATGTGGCGGATCGGAAAATTAGCCGCTGTCATTCATACCATTGCCGATCCAGATTATCAAAATTGGCCAAAGGCTGAAGAGGTATTGTGGTCCTTGACTCGAGGGGGGGCGAGGGCCATGCGTAATCAGGATCGAGTTGGGATGTTAGCACCCGGTTATGAAGCCGATCTCATCTTGGTTGATTTGAATACGCTTAATTTTACTCCTTTGAATGATGTCTATAGGCAGCTAATCTACTGCGAAGACGGCTCTTCGGTCCGAATGACGATGGTAGCCGGTGAGATTGTGATGGAAAATGGGAAAGTATTAACGGTTGATGAGGAAGAGATCAAGGCGGAAGCCCGCGAATTAATGAAAGAGTATTCGCGGGAATTAGAAAAAGCAAATCAGGAAGCTCAAAAATTATTGCCCTTCTACCATAAAATGTATATGAAAGCCGCTCAATATGACGTTGGAATCAATCGCTGGGTAGGTGAGAATCCATCCTGAATGTGTAGTTAAGATTGGTGCAAATATATAAATATTCCTTTGGTATTTCATGATTGATTTGGTTATTCGGAATGCCGTCCCTTTACGAGGGCTAGCACCTGTGGATATTGCAATTGATAGTGGCTCCATTATCGAATGCAAAGCAGGGGTGCGGTTATCTTCCGTCCAAGATTTGAATGTTGAGAATCGTCTGGTCATTCCTGGCTTTGTTGACCCTCATGTTCATTTGGATATCGCTTTGATGAACTCTTGGACAAATCCGGGAAGAAAGGCGTCTTTTCGGAGAGCTGATGAGCTTACACCGCGCGTAGAAGGGCAACGAAAGGCGTTCACCAGTGAAGACATTCAACGGCGAGCTGGAACGGCGCTGGAAATGGCCGTCCGGCACGGTGTTACGGCGGTGCGGGCTCAGTGCCATGTTGATCCGGAGGTCGGTCTCAAACATCTCAAAGCTCTGAGAGAAATCAAAGAACAGTACGCTGGACGCGTTGATGTTCAGATTGTGGCCTTTCCCCAGCAAGGGTTATTAAAGCATCCGGGCACGATGGATCTCTTCCGGGAAGCGCTTACCTCCGGCGCGGATGTCATGGGTGGGGCAGCCAACCTGGATGTAGACATCTGGAAACATATTGATATCGCTTTGCAACTTGCTATGGAACATGATGTCGATCTCGATATTCACGCTGATCTAGACATTCACCCTGTAGATAATCTCGATGATCTGGAAGTTGTCTATATTGCTCGACGGGTGATCGAAAAAGGCTATCAGGGACGGGTTACCGTTGGTCATGCCTGTAGGTTAGGGGCTGCGCCACCGCATGTGGCAGACCAAGCGATTGCTTTGATGAAAGATGCGGAATTGAGTGTTGTCAGTCAGCCAGATCTGTATCGACTGGGCAGGCAGGACACACACAATGTCCGCCGGGGGCTGACTCGTGTAAAAGAGCTGCTCGCTGCCGGTGTCAATGTCACCTACGCATCCAATAATATCCGGGACGCCTACCGGCCCATGGGTAATTTTGATCCCCTCGAGGAGGCTCTGATCCTTTCGTATGGAGCCCACATGGACACCAATCAAGATTATCAAACGTTGCTGGAGATGAGTACGTATCATGGAGCCGAAGCACTCGGTTTGGAGCAATATGGCTTAGAACCTGATTGCCGGGCTGATTTGGTAGTCTTGGACGCGCCCACGCCATCGGCGGCGGTGATCGGCCAAACTGAGAAGCAATATGTTTTTAAAGGGGGGCGGTTAATGGCAACTAAACAACATGTGAAGGTATCGTATCAAGGGTCGCTGTTGAGAGAGAAACAAATTAAGGCATTTGATCTCACTAGCGACTGATTTTTTGGAGTGGTTGGCATAACAAAAAGGAGAGGTTAGAGGAAATGATGAATTGATCTTTATAGTATCCTTATTGCTTATTTACTTGCTATTTATAGTTTGAGGCGAGAACAAGCTACAATTTTATTAGTTGGAATAAATCATTTTTTGATAAGACTCCATGGAGAGAGGTATGAACAACATAAACGAAATTCAATCCATAAGAAAATTGGTTCAGGAAGTTGGTTTGGTGGGGGAAAGTTTGTTATCGATCAGCGATATGAGCGATGATCAAATCTATAAACTTTTTGAGTTAGCTAAAACGCTTGAACCCTGGAACCGCTCCAAGGTGGAATTGCTGCCCGATAAAGTCCTGTTAACGATTTTCTTCCAGCCTAGCACCCGAACACGAATGAGCTTTGAGACCGCTATGCAGCGTTTGGGAGGGATGGTGGTCAGCGAAGCGGATCCGATGACGACGTCTTCTGCAGCCAAAGAAGAAAGTTTAGCCGACATGATGAAGGTGGTGTCTAAATACGCTAACGTCATTGTCCTCCGTCATTTTGATGATCAAGAGGCTTTGAATGGTGCCAAATATTCGGAAGCTCCCGTGATTAATGGTGGTTTCGGTGATTGGGAACATCCCACGCAAGCACTATTGGATCTCTACACTCTATGGCGCATCCATGGCAAGGTGGAAGGCCTCAAGGTTTGCGTGGCCAGTGCAGATTTAATTGCCGCTCGCACAGGCCACTCTATGGCTCATGGGTTGACACGCTTGGGCGCAAAAGTGACCCTCGCTTCTCCTAAGAAAAATAGAACCCCGAAAGAGGTTCGAGAGAAATTGGATCAGGAAAAAGGGGAATACACGGAAGCATTTGATCTCAATCAGGATGAATTTAACGAACTGATCAAAGATATGGATTTGGTGTATTTGCCTGGCTGCAGCGCTCCGAAAGGTCCGGAATCGGAAGCATTCAAAGAGATCATGGATAATTATTTCGTTCGTTATGAGGCACTGGATGAGGTATATCAAGAAACCGGCAAAAATGTTCGGGTGACACATACTCTGCCTCGAAGAGCCGGCGAGATGGATTTGAAAATCGATACCTCTCGCCATCAGCAATACTTTGAGGCCATTGCTTACAGCGTGTCCTTGCGTATGGCCTTGCTTGTCGCAGTGGTTGGATTGTAAATTTGTTGTTTGAGGAGAATGATTATGTCTAAAAAAATAGCGGTAATTGCCATTGGTGGGAACTCACTGGTCAAAGATGCGGATCATAAGTCGGTTCAGGATCAATACAAGGCCATCACGGAAACATCTCATTACATTGGTGAAATGATCGAAGATGGTTGGACCGTAGCGATCGGACACGGAAATGGCCCCCAGGTTGGCTTTGTGCTTCGGCGATCTGAAATTGCCCACGAGGTAGCTGGGATTCCGGAGATTCCCTTGGATATTTGCGGTTCAGACACCCAGGGGGCGACTGGATATATGCTCCAGCAAAATTTATATAATGAATTTCTCACTCGAGGCATTGATAAAGACGTGGCTACAGTGATCACGCAGGTTGAAGTAGATCAAAATGATCCTGCTTTCCAAAATCCTGCGAAACCAATTGGTTCTTTCATGGATGAGGCGCAGGCCAATGAGAAAAAAGAACAGGATGGTTGGTCGGTCGTTGAGGATGCCGGGCGTGGTTGGCGGCGAGTAGTTCCTTCTCCGAAGCCCAAGCGGGTGGTGGAAGAAAATTCAATCAAGTCTCTGATTAAAAAAGGTACTTGTGTCATCACCGTCGGCGGAGGCGGGATTCCCGTTGTGGCCGGAGAAGACGGTAAGCTGAAGGGGATCGCTGCGGTGATCGATAAAGATCATGCTTCCTCTCTGCTAGCCAATTCGATTGGTGCCGATTTGCTCTTGATTAGCACCGCTGTAGAGAAAGTGGCGCTCAATTTCGGCAAGCCGAATCAAGAATGGATTGATGAGATGACGGTGGAAGAGGCCCAAGAGTACCTGGAGGAGGGGACGCATTTCGCTCCCGGCAGCATGGCTCCCAAGGTTGAGGCTTGTATCCGGTTTATTCAGCGCGGTGGAAAGAAAGCCATCATAACCGATCCGTCCAATATTGGCCGAGCGTTGAAGGGCGAAACGGGCACGCAAATCGTTCCCTAGTGTAGGAATGGCGCATGTCTCTCCGAGGCGGTCGCATGGATTCATCATCGGTAACCTGAAGCGTATTGCGGACCGCCGCAGCACTGTATGCAAGCTGCTCCCCGGTACCTAACTGCGATCGCCTCACGTTGCATGCAAGTAAGTTCCATAAACTTACGTGCGCTTTAGAAGATGAAGAATAGCTTTGCCTCCTTGAAACTGATTGTTCAAATAAGGAATCAAGTATGGAAATGAAAAAAGTAAAGCTTTATTTGAAAAATGCAAGAATTGTCACCGAAGATGACGACTTTTGGGGAGGCGTGACCATTCAGGGGGAGAAAATCAAGCATATCGTCCAGGGAGACGAAAAAATAGACGCTACAAAAACGATAGATTTGGACGGAAAAGTGCTCATGCCGGGCCTTGTCGATAGTCATGTCCATTTCAATGAACCCGGACGCAAGCATTGGGAAGGGTATCGCACAGGAAGCATGGCGGCCGCTGCGGGGGGGATAACGACGTTCATCGAAATGCCGTTGAACTCTATACCGGAAACGCTATCGATGGAAACGCTGCTCCAGAAACTGAAAGCTGTGCAATCTGAATCCGTTGTTGATTACGGCAATTGGGGCGGTTTGGTAGACAATAACTTGGACGCCCTGGATGGTTTATCTGATGGGGGCGTGGTTGGATTTAAGGCGTTTTTAAGTAATAGCGGGATTGAAAACTTTGAGCGGATCAATGATGACTTGCTTTATGCAGGGTTAAGCAAAGTTCGGGAACTGGGTAGCGTTCTTGGTTTGCATGCGGAGAACGAATATGTGACCAAGTATCTGGGTAAGAAACTTCGAGAAGCTGGTCGACATGATCGTCCCGCTTGGTATCAATCTCGTCCTCCTTTTGCAGAAATTGAGGCAATAAAACGCGCCTGTTATTGGGCCGATGTTACTGGTAGTAACCTTCACATTTTCCATGTGACGATTGCGGATGGGATCAACACCGTTTTTAAAGCTAAGCATGAAGGTGTGAATGTGACGGTAGAAACCTGTCCTCATTATTTGTATTTTGATCATGATGACTTCGAGGAAATAGGCCCTGCTGCTAAGTGTGCACCACCCCTACGATCAGCGGAAGATGTGCAAGCTTTATGGGAATGTGTGTTAGGCGGTAAGGTTGATACGATTGGTTCTGATCATTCGCCTTGTTCCTGGGAAGAAAAAGCTTCTGGTATGGATGATATCTGGAAAGCGTGGGGAGGAATTTCGGGTGTTCAAACCATGTTGTCGGTGATTCTCTCTGAAGGGGTTCATAAAAGAGGGTTGCCCTTAAAAGATGTGGTCCGGATGATGTCTTCGAACCCGGCCCGCCTTTCTGGCCTGTATCCTCGCAAAGGAGCGCTGGAATCGGGTTCAGATGCAGATATAGCCATTCTTGACTTAGATAAAGAATGGACAGTAAGCAAAGAAGATTTATTCTATAGAAATAAGTTTAGCGCCTTTGAAGGTGCTGCTCTCAAAGGAAAAGTTACCCATACGATCGTGCGCGGAGAGTTTGTATACCAAGGATGTGAATTCATGGTCCAGCCAGGCTTTGGAAAGCACATCAAGCGACAGTAGGAGCCCGTCAAGCACTCATAAGATTAACGAGATTCACATGGTTTCAGCGATGACAGAAAGAGAAAAAGAGATCATCAATCAGGTAACGAGCAACGAAGTGGTCTCTTTGCTTCAGCAGCTAATACGTAGTCGTAGCGACTATCCCCCCGGGGATACGCGGGCGGCAATTAGCATTGTGGCTCAAGCGCTGAACGAGGAAGGCATTCCCTTTGATATCTTTTCCAAAGAAGAAGAACAACCCAGCCTGATTGCAACCTTTCCTTTTAGTTCCGACGGAGATACGTTGGCCTACCACGCCCACATCGATACGGTTTCTGCTGGTGAAAGAGGGGAATGGTCGGTTGATCCTTTTGCTGGAGAGATCATCGATGGAGCTGTTTATGGCCGCGGAGCAGGCGACGATAAGGGCAGTGTGGCGGCTCAAGTTATGGCACTGATTGCATTAGCCCGAGCAGGGGTTCGTTTGCGAGGTACGTTGCAAGTGGCCGCTGTAGCTGATGAAGAAAGCGGTGGAGAAGTAGGTACAAGATGGCTTCGGGATACCGGCAAGCTCAAACCGGATTTTTTGGTTGTTGGTGAGCAAACGAACAATCACGTAGCGATTGCAGAAAGGGTAGCTTGTGGAATTGCTCTCACCGTTTATGGGAAGAGCGCTCATGGCGCCATGCCGTGGCAAGGCGATAACGCAGTCACAAAAATGGCCAGAGTGATCGTTTGGCTGCAAGAAAAATTGATCGATAAGCTTGCTGAAGTCAAACACCCTTATTTGCCTCCTCCCACCATTAATATAAGCACGATTGAAGCTGGTCGTCGGGGGTTCGTTCCTAGACGCTGCAAGATTCATATCAATCGGCGGCTTTTACCAGGTGAGACTCGTGAAGAGGCGATGAATCAAATCCGAAACGTGCTGGATCAATATGATCAAACAGTTGAATCGCTTAACTATGAATTGTTTACCTCTGGCGATGTGGCACCAAACATCAACACCCCACCCGACGATCCTTTTGTTCGCACTGCGGATCAAGCCCTCACCGATATATCTGGTGAACAACGAACATTAACCGGGTATGTGCAAACAAGTGACGGGCGATGGTTTGCCGGCGATGGCTTTCCGATCATTATTTTTGGTCCCAGCGATCCCGCCGTGGGGCATTCCCCCGATGAATGTGTCTCGGTGGAGCAACTGAAGGAAGCAGCACAGTTCTTAACGCTTCTCGCCCTGCGCCAACTTGGCGAGTAATCAGAAGGAGAAAATGCTATGCAACAGGAAAAGGTTATTCTCACAGAAGCGAACATTGCTTCAAGTTGTAGAAGTTTTAACAAGCCGGGTGAATATATGCTTTTACCCAGAAGTAACCGTGTAGAGCATTGTTTACCTATTTTTGAAGGCGTGGATGTGCAGGTTTTGGCATCTCCCGGGTTGGGAGCTAACTTTGTTCAACATGAGCTGTTAGTCCAGCCAAACGGCGGAACGAAAGCCCCGGTTACAGAACAATTAGAACACTTTATGTATGTTTTAGAGGGGCAGGTTACGTTTGAGCTTGAGGGGAAAAAGCATCAATTGGTGGATGGCGGGTTTTGCTGGCTCCCTCCTCAGGCCACGTTTCAGCTCAACAACCAAGGCGAAGAAACCGCTCGTTTAACCTGGATCCAGCGCAAATATGAAAAGATCGACGGGGTGGCTATCCCCGATCCCGTTGTGGCTAATGAAAAAGATGTCAAGGCTTATCCAGTGGACACATACATGGAGAAGCACCTCACCCCTTATGAGGAGATCGGCTTTGATTTGGGAATCAACCTACAAATTTTTGATCCCGGTGTTTATTTTAGCTTTGTAGAATCCCACGTTATTGAGCATGGTTTGTATATGTTATATGGTCAAGGGCTTTATTGGCTGAACGGCGACTACATGGAAGTCAAGAAAGATGATTTTATCTATATGGCGCCCTACTGCCCGCAGTTCTTTTATCCCACCGGGCACGATCAGTCGGCCTATCTGCTTTATAAAGATGTAAATCGAGACTATACCCAATTTTTATAGGTTCTTTTTAGGCGGATGTTCTCCTATGTGAGGAGAAGGTTTTATTCATAAAACAGACTGTGGAGGCAGATATGCTTAACCAAGTTTATCGTGACGAAGATGTCACCCTGGATGCTTTGCAAGACAAGCTAGTTGCTGTGCTTGGCTATGGCATTCAGGGTCGTCCTCAAGCTTTGTGCATGCGCGACAGCGGCGTTGATGTCATTGTTGGAGCCGGGCCGCGAGAGCTTCATTCTGATTGGGATGAAGCCGAAGAAGATGGATTTGAGGTCTTTGATTTTGCTGAAGCCACTCGGAGAGCTGATGTTGTTCATGTGCTCTTGCCTGACCCGGCCCAGCCCGAAATTTACCAGGAGTCTATTCACAACAATCTCAAGCCAGGCAGCACATTGAGCTTTTGTCACGGCTTCAATATCTTGTACGGTGCTATTCGCCCGCCCAGCAATGTCAATGTTGTCCTCTTCGTTCCGAACTCGCCGGGGCATTTGGTGCGGGAAAAATTCTTAGAAGGTTCGGGAATCTATGGCGCCATCGCGGTTGATTGCGATGTGACCGGTGAAGCCAAAGAGATTGTTTTGGCTATTGCCAAAGCCGTTGGCAGCACCCGGGTAGGGACAGTTGAAGTGGATTTTGTGGCTGAAACAGAAGGAGATAATTTCGAAGAGCAGTGTCTATACGGCGGCACGATTGCCTTGATGAGAGCTGTCTTCGAGGAGATGGTCGATCATGGGTATCCCCCATTTTTTGCTTATGCCAAATGCATTCGCTCGCTGCGTTCTGTGGTCGATGTGATGGATCAGGTTGGCATCGAAGAATATATCTCCGAGCGCGGCAGCCGCACGATGGAATTTGCCGTGCGGATGAGCGGCCCTCGCGTTATTGACCGGGAAGAGATCAAAAAGATTTTTGACGAGACTTCCCAAGGCGATTTTGCTGCCAATTGGATGCAAGAGTGGCAGTTGGGGATGCCGCACTTGCATCGTATGCGCCGTTCTGCGGCAGAATCCGAGATGGAACAGGTCGGCCGTGAATGGCGCGAATTGTTCGGGGAGGGATAAACACTTCCCCATAAACTTGTGGAGAAGATGACCAGGACCATTTTGTCATCTGTAAACTATAAAAATGTTTTTAGGAGGCATACATGATTACTGAAGGATTAAAAGGACGAGATTTTATCCGTTTGCAAGACTTTACCAAAGCCGAGATCGAATCGATGTTGGACATTGGCTTGCAATTGAAGGCAGATAACACCATGCGCAGGCTGCACGACGATCTTTTGCCCCGACGTACGTTGTTTATGATGTTCTTCAACCCCAGTCTGCGAACGCGCAACAGCTTCGAGACGGGCATCTTCGAACTGGGCGGCCATGCCAACTTCTTGGAGCCTTCGGCCACGCGCCTGCCCACCCTGGAAGGTGAAGACCTGGGCTACTCCTCGGAGCGGATCACGGACATGGCGCGGGTCCTCTCCCGGATGGGTGATGCCATCTCCATCCGTATTTTGGGCGACGTCGTCGATTGGGAATACGACAAAGGCTACCGGATCATTCGAGAGTTTGCTAAGGGCGCCCATGTTCCGGTCATCAATATGGAAGATAACATCTACCATCCTTGCCAGGGCTTGGCCGATGCGATGGCCTTGTGGGAGATGTTTGGCAAGAATCTAAATGGCCGCAAGATCGGTGTCAGCTGGACCTATGGCTCCAGCCCGAAGAAACCGATTGCGCCTCACCATGATTTCTTGTATGTTGCCAGCCTCTTTGGGGCTGATATCGTCTTCTCGCGCCCTCCCGAAATGCGCATTGATCCCGAGATCGAGAAGCAGGTGAAGGCGAATGCCGAAGCCTATGGCGGCTCGTATCAAGTATCCGATACGATGGAAGACGCCTGTGAAGATGCGGACATTCTCTATGCCAAGAACTATGTCTGCTTGGATTTGCTCCCACCGGTCACGGACAAGATTCAAAAAGATGAGATGATGTCCTTGTTTAACAAGTACAAGGACTGGATTGCGGATGAAAAGCGGATGAACCTGGCCAAGCCTGAGTCGCAGTACATGCACTGCTTGCCGTGTGAGCGCGGTGCCGAAGTATCCGATGATGTCTTGGATGGGAAGTGGGGCCATGCTTGCTACGATGAGGCCGAGAATCGCCTCCATGCCCAAAAAGGGATGATGGCAGCGATTATTCCGTAATGTAGAAATCTTTTGGAGTGGCATGCTGTCTTGAGTTGAAAACTTTGGATGGCTTGCCGCTCCAAATCTGAGTTTGTTTTTTGAGAGGTGGATGTGGAAAAATTTGACGTCGTCGTTGTAGGAGCAGGACCTGCCGGGTCTACGGCTGCCTACTTGTTGGCCAAGGCTGGCTTGCAAGTGGTGGTCATCGAGCGCGGTCAGACGCCCGGTGACAAGAACGTTTCGGGTGGCTTGTTCTTTTCCCAAATCTTGGATCAAGTTTTCCCGGACTTTTGGGAAGAAGCCCCGGTGGAGCGGGCTATCCGGGGCCATGCCTTGATGTTCTTAGGGGAGGGAGCGTCCACCACGTTGGATTTCCGCGATGAAGAGGCCATGTCGCCGCCCTACAATGCTTTCAGCGTCTTGCGGGCCAAGTTCGACCCCTGGATGGCCAAGAAAGCGGAAGAAGCCGGTGCGATGGTGATTAGCGGATATACTGTGGATGAGCTGCTCGTCGAGGATGGCCGCGTCACCGGCGTGCGAGCGGGCGAAGACGCGCTCCATGCTGATGTGGTCGTCGTGGCGGAAGGAACGCGGTCCCAGTTATTGAAGCAAGCGGGCCTCCGAGAAGATTTTGCCGCCAAGGACGTTTCCCTGGGCGTGAAGGAAGTCATCCAGCTCTCCGAAGAAGCGATCGACCAGCGATTTCAATGCCGCCCCGGCGAGGGGATGGCGTATACCACGGTGGGCAGCACCGCTGGGGTTGGTGGGGGTGGTTTTATCTATACCAATAAGGAGACCCTCTCCCTCGGTGTGGTGGTCAAAATCAATTCCTTGAGTGCAAGCGGAAAGCAGCCCCACGAGATTTTGGACCAATTCAAAGCGCACCCTTCCATTGCTCGGATGATCGAGGGGGGCGAAGTCGTGGAGTATTCGGCCCAAACGGTTCACCGCGGCGGCTTGCAGTTGATCTCCCAACTGTATGGCGACGGCTATGTGGTCGTGGGCAGCGCTGCTCGTTTGATCCTCAACAACGTGATGACGCTCCGGGGCATGGATTTGGCCGTTTCATCGGCAGCCGCTGCCGCCCAAGCGATTATCGCCGCAAGCGAAACCGGCGATTACTCGGCAGACGCTCTCGGAGGGTATCAACAGCATTTCGAGGAGACATCCATCTACCAAGACATGAAGACGTTCAAGGCTACCTATCCGCTCTTGGAGATCGACCGTCTCTTCCAGACCTATCCGGACTTGATTTGTAATCTGATGAGCGATATGTTCTCGGTGAAGTCAGAGCCAGGGAAGAAGGTATATCCCGCCCTGCGCCAGCATATGCAAGGAAATGTCACCCCCGTGCAGCTTATGAAAGACATCTATCGAATTGGTAGAGGGCTCGTTGTATGAATGCTCCAAAAATGAATCTTGACGCCCGCTTAGGGTTGGATAAATATGTTATCGATGAGAACAACAGCCATATCGAGATCGACCAGTCTCGCTGCGAGATTTGTGAAAAACAGCCTTGTTTAACGGTATGTCCCGCGGAAGTCTACCGATTGGTCGATGACCAGGTCACAGCTCGCTATGAAAACTGCATTGAGTGCGGGACTTGCCAAATTGCCTGCGATGATATTGGTGAAGGAGGGATCACTTGGCATCCCCCCGTGGGTGGATTTGGGATTGTTTATCGATATGGATAGAAGGCAAGGAAGGAAGAAATCGTGAAAATTGTGGCTTGTATTAAATATTCACTCGACGTTTCGGAAATCAAAGTTGATTCTGAAACGGAAGCGTTGAAGTTGGCCGGTGTGCCTAAAACAATAGGCAATATTGATCAAAATGTGCTTGAGGCCGCCGTTACACTTCAAGAAACCTATGGCGGTGAGGTGCATGGCCTTTCGTATGGCCCGGCGGAAGCAAAAGACGCCTTTCGTGATGCGATGGCGATGGGCCTGGACGATGTCACCTTGATTCAGGCGCCCGCCGGTCAGCAGCATAACCCTTCTGCTACCGCGCTGGTATTGGCGACCGCGATTGAAAAAATGGGCGATGTCGATCTGGTCGTCTGTGGGGAAGTCAGCGATGACGGCTTCACCTACCAGGTGCCTCCCCACTTGGCAGCGCGATTGGATTGGCCCCAACTTTCTTTTGCCCGCAGCATGGCCATCGAAGATGACCGGCTGGTTGTCGAGAGAGAGCTGGATAAGGGCTCCCAAAAAGTTGCTTCGCCCTTACCGGCCCTGCTGAGTGTCACCGAAGAGACCAACACGCCACGACGGCCCACGCTGATGGAAGCGATGAAGGCCAAGAAGAAGCCCGTCCACCTCTGGCAGCTAGAAGACCTGGGGCTTTCTGAGAAGGACGTAGAGGACAAAACCTTCCTAAACGTTCAAGAGACCAAGGGGGTTGTCGTTCATCGGAAGCAAATCAAGGTGGAAGGTGAAAGCCAAGAAGAGATAGCCAACCGGTTAGTAGACTTGCTTATCGAAGAAGAGATCGTAGAGGCGGCAAACCATGACTGAACAACACTGCAGCATCTTGGTATATTCAGAAGACGAACGCTTAGTCCAAGAATTATTATCCAAAGCGCGTCGATCGGGTGAAGGCAAAGTTGGCCTGGTTCTGTTGGGAGATGATCTCGCTGATCAGGCTGAGTATGGCCGGTGGGGAGCAGATATTGTTTATGCTGTTAGCCACCAAGCCTTGCAGCATTTCAACCCTGAAACCTACACCGACGCCTTGGCCGACGTCGTTGAACAGGCGCAACCCGACCTTGTGTTGGTAGGGGGGACCAAACAAGGGTTGGAGATGTCGGCCCGGGTGGCAGAGCGCCTTGATGTGGGCTGTGCTTCCTGGTGTGTCGATTTCGAGATCGATCCTGCGAGCAAAGCTGTCACCGCGACCTGCATGATCTACAGCGGCGTGGGGCTGATCACGTATCGGGTCACGTCACATCCCGCCATGGCCACGGTGGCGACAGGCGTTTTTGAAGCGGAAACGTTCCCCGGCCAGGATGCCGACGTGGTAACGATGGACGTGGAGATCAGCGAGCCGGTGATGCAAGTCCTGGAAGAAAAAGGCAAAATGGCTGCGGGCGAACGCCTGGAAGACGCCCCGGTGATTGTCGATATCGGCCAAGGATTTGAGAAGCAGGATGATATAGCCTTAGCAAAACAGCTAGCCACCCAATTGGAGGGCCAGGTTTCCTGCACGCGGCCCCTCTCGTCGGAACGAGATTGGTTCCCGGAGTGGATCGGCTTATCGGGAGCGCAGTTATCCCCCGAATTATGTTTCACCATCGGCGTTTCAGGGGCTATTCAACATATGATTGGGATTCGCGATTCGAAACGGATTGTTGCCATCAATCACGATGAGCATGCCGGTATTCACCTGCAGGCCGATTATTGTGTGGTGGAGGATCTCTATCAATTTGTCCCGGTTCTGATTGATGTTTTGAAAGAGCGTTCGATTAACGTAGCTTCGTGATGAGCAAGGAATAACAACAAAAAGGAGAGTAAAGTATGGCAAAGAAAAAAATCGGTATTATTGGCGGTGGCATCGTAGGCACATCGGTAGGGTATTTTCTGAGCAAGTATCCCGATGCAGATGTAACCATCTTCGAGAAGAACACGATTGGTTCTGGAACAACGGCGAAATCTGCGGGTACTCACTGTTTGATTGATGATTCCCTGGCGCATGAGTTTTGGTCCGTGCGACTCTTTGGCTTTCGCTTCTATACGAACTTGGAGAAAGAACGTCCCGGATCGACCGGTTTCGAAAAGACAGGCACGTTGATTGTCGCTCCCTATGAGGAATATGAAGACTATATTTTGCGGGCTGTGGACTTGACCTTGGCCTCCGGCTATCACGCTGAGTATTGGCGGGACCATGACAAGATTCACGAAATCATCCCCGACTTGCAGCTTGATGGTATTTTGGGGGCAGGGTGGTGCCCCGATGACGGCTTCTTTGACGCCACGATGACATCGAACACATTAGCGGAGAAGGCTCGTGCGAACGGCGCGAAGGTCTTGATCGGGACGGAGGTCAAAGAAATCACCACCAAGGATGGAGCGATAACCGGCATAACGACCCAAGACGACCATTATGACCTCGACATCGTCATCGATACCTCCGGGCCTTGGGCTCGCTTCGTGGGCGAAAAAGCTGGCTTGGAAGTGCCGATCTGGCATACCAAAGCCGAGGTGTTCATCCTTGATCCCAAAGAAGATCTGGGTTACCCCTTCCCTGTCTTGAAATACCCTCGTTTTTACGCTCGCAAGGATAAAGACAACATCTTTATTTGCAAAGCGCACCTGACCATGGATCTCAGCGATCCTCAGCACGCTGGCATTTGGGATCCTGATGAGCTTCCCATGACCGGTGGGACGGACCCCTATTTTTGGGACTTCCTCACCGACGAGTTGATGGAGCATTATCCTCGCTTGCTGGAGTCTTCGCTTGAGAACGATTGGGTTGGCTACCGCGCAGAAACGCCCGACTTCAACCCCATTTTGGGCGAGACGCCCATCGATGGCTACGTTCTTGCTGTCGGAGAGGGCGGCAATGGCCTGATCGAAGCGCCGACCATTGGCCGGGACATCGCCAAATTCGTGATGACAGGAGAGAAATCCTGGTACGTCAAGCGCCTTCCTTTCAGTAGATTTGAGGATGAAATCAGCTTCAAAGAGAACAAATTACAGAAGTGACATTTGCTTCCTTCTCTGGGATATGCCCCTCTGCTTAGTTAGCGTCTGTTTCTCCTTGGCAGCGCTGCTAAGCGAGGGGCATTGAAGGTCAACTTCCAGATACTTTCTCTCAAGATCAACAAGGCTTCTACTAGAGATGTTTTTCACAGAAATTAAGCATTGTGGTGGTGCTGTAAACTGATCACGGGGGTTTTATCTAGATGTTGATCCATGATGGTGGGGTACAAAATCATTGGTCTAGATATTCAGCAGAACTTAAATCTCAACTGAAAGTCATTGCGGTGAAGAGCATCATCTTGGAGTTGTTTTTGGATTCAAGGTTGCGCTTGCCGTCTGGGAACAAGATAATGGGCCTGATGTCAAGATATCTGATCGATTAAAAGTGCGATTTCTCTCCCAAAAAAGAATTGTTTGTTTAAGCCATGGATGATGTGGTAAATTTGGTTCAGGATGAAAAGAGGATAAACCTACAGGACAGGTCATTAGCATGGTCGCTAGAGAACAAGTTGATGCTGTTTTGCAGGAGTTTGAATGCGAAATAAATCGGTTTACATTGTTTATACTGGTGGAACGATCGGGATGAGGAAGTCAGACAGGGGGTATGTGCCCTCTTCCGGCTATTTGCAGGAGATGATGAATGCCATGCTGGAGTTTGAATCTGCAGATATGCCCGATTATGAAGTCCATGAATATGAGCCCTTGCTGGATTCCTCGAACATGACGCCTCAAGATTGGGTTAACATAGCAGAAGACATTACCGACCATTATGGTCACTATGATGGTTTTGTCGTTCTTCATGGAACCGATACAATGGCTTATACTGCTTCAGCGCTGTCCTTTTTGTTGAACGGCTTAGAGAAGCCGGTGATTGTAACCGGCTCGCAGGTCCCGCTCTGCGAAATTAGGAATGACGCCCGAGAGAATCTGATCACCAGCATTATGATTGCAACCAATTTCAATATTCCTGAAGTTTGTCTTTTCTTTGGGGGTAAGTTGATCCGAGGCAATCGTGCCGTAAAGGTTGACGCTTATGGCTTTGATGCTTTTGATTCGCCCAATTATCCTTATTTGGGCATGGCAGGAACCTCTATTCAAATTAACTGGCAAAACGTTCTTTCTTTTCCTCAGGAGAACCGCAAAATAGAAATTCCTGACTTGCGAGAAGTCAACGTGGGCACCTTGAGAATCTTTCCGGGTATTTCTGCCGCTATCGTTCAAAACACGTTGAGCGTCCCCTTGGAGGGACTAATTCTGGAGGCCTATGGAGTCGGAAACGCGCCCAATCGAGATGAAGAGTTCATTGAGGCGATACGGCAAGCCACAGGCCGAGGGATTATCATTGTGGATTGTTCCCAATGTTTGCGTGGAGCCGTCCATTTGGAGAATTATGAAACCGGCTTGACCTTGGCAGAGGCTGGTGTCATAAGCGGCTATGATATGACAGTGGAAGCCGCCTTGGCGAAACTGATTTACTTTTTGGGGAGAGGGATGGATCCCAAACAAGTGAAACAAGCCATGAAGACCAATGTTGTCGGAGAGTTGACTAATCCGGCCTTGCATTCGTGAATTATTTTTGACTGAACTTCTTTACCGTACATTTGCACTGGAAAACTGCAAGGTTTTCTTTGTGCTGAAAATTTGCCACAGATGAATAGGATCGCTATGCGTGCCGATGGCAACTCAGTTTTTCTTATCCCGGCACTAGCTACCTATCACTTTCAAAAAAAACGGAAAAACGCCGGTTTGCGAAGCATGCCTTTGGCAAGTGTTTTCGAACAGCGTGAGAAAATG
>CAZXXW010000024.1:24029-29148 GCA_964644835.1 uncultured Anaerolineales bacterium | reverse complement strand
GGTAACGACAAAGGTCAACCCATCCAAGGGGGAGGCTGATTCCGTTTCCCCGGCGCCGGATTCGGCTTGGGGCCACACGCCGGCAGTGCGCAGCTTGGCAAGAACCTGCTGGTTGGCCGGGGTATCGAACCAATCGACAATCGCCTCGGCGATGTTGGGGCCGACCCCCTCGATGGTTTCCAACTCTTCCACCGTAGCCCGGGCAAGCTCGTCCAGGTTGCGGTAATGACGGGTCAGATCGGCGGCGACGACTTCTCCCACGCCGCGGATACCCAACCCGGTGAGCAACCGCGCCAGGGACTGCTCCTTGGAAGCGGCGATGGCAGCGAGCAAGTTATCCGCTTTTTTATCGGCAAACCCTTCCAACTTGAGCAAACTGCTCCACTCCAAAGTATAGAGATCGGCCACATCCCGGATCAAGCCCTCCTCGACAAGCTGCTCCACAATCTTGATTCCCATCCCGACGATGTCCATCGCCCCACGAGAGACGAAGTGTTCCACGTTGCGAATCAGTTGCGCCGGGCACCCCGCATTGACGCAGTACCAGGCTACTTCGCCGGGGATGTGTTCAACAGGCTGATCGCAGGCCGGGCAAGTGTCAGGAGGCTGATAGGGCTGCTCGTCGCCATCTCTGGCTGCCGTCACCGGGCCAATCACATAGGGGATCACATCGCCCGCCCGCTTGACCTGGACACGGTCACCGACGCGGATATCTCTCTCGGCGATGTAATCGAAATTGTGCAGGGTTGCCTGTTTGACGGTGACACCGCCGAGTTCGACGGGCTTGAGCACGGCGTAAGGGGTCAAAACGCCAGTGCGCCCGACGTTGACGCCAATATCGAGCAGATCGGTGGTGACCACCTGGGCGGGGAATTTGAACGCAATCGCGCCACGCGGGTCTTTGCCTACCACGCCGAGATCGTCGAAAAGCTGGTGGTCGTTGATCTTGATGACCATGCCGTCGATCTCATAATCCAGATTTTCACGCCGCTCGGCCCACTGCTCATAGAGATCCATAACCTGATCCAAGGTTTGGCAATGAGCTTGTTCCAACGTGGGGAAGCCGAGAGCTTTCAAATACTCCAGGGTTTCACGTTGGGTGGCGGGCAAATCCCCCTCGCCGGTGACGATCTGGTAAACCAGCAGGGTCAGTGGCCGTTGGGCCGTTATGCCGGAATCGAGCTGGCGCAAAGCTCCGGCGGCCGTGTTGCGAGGGTTCACATAAGTGCTCTCACCCTGAGCTTCTAACCGGCGGTTGAGCTGCTCAAAATCCGAAATGCGCATGAAAGCTTCGCCGCGGACGACGAGATAAGGCGGCGGGCTGATCGTCTCGCTTGAGACTTCATCTGGGGGGATGCGCAACGGCAGGGCGTTGATCGTGCGCAAATTGGCGCTGATATCCTCGCCGACTTCACCATCGCCGCGGGTTGCGCCCTGGACGAAGACACCATCGCGGTAATGCAACACAACGGTGAGGCCGTCCAGTTTGGGCTCAACGACAAAATCGGCATCCAGCACCCGCCGGTCGACCTTGGCGATCCGTTCCAGCCAAGCACGGACATCATCGGCCTGATAGGCATTCGCCAGACTAAGAATCGGGGCTGGGTGCTCGACTTTTTCAAACGCTTCTGCCGGGGGCGCACCGGCGCGTTGGGACGGCGAATCAGGCGTGATCCAGTCAGGATGCTCCTGCTCGATGCGCTTCAGTTCGTGCATCAACTGATCGTACTGGTAATCACTGATCAAGGGATCATTGAGTACGTAATAATGATAATTATGCTTGCGAATCGATTTTCGCAATTCTTCTAGTTGCTGACGTTGTTTTTTTTCGTTCATGATCAAGTTACCCCAGTAAACTTCTCTACCTGCCACCTGCATACTTGCAGTATCCATTAATTATAGTTCAAATCGTTCTACCCGGAATTGAGAACGGCTTTGTTTTCATGGTACAATGACATCACTTTCGAAAAAGTGATTACACTTGGAGAAACATGATGATTCGAACCCAAATTCAATTGACGGAGGAACAGCACAAATTTCTGAAAGAGAAAGCGGCCGAATACGATGTATCCATGGCCGAGATGGTCCGCCGCGGCGTCGATTTGTTGACCGAGCAAGAAACGAAACCCGGCCGAGAAGAAATGAAGCGGCGGGCTTTGTCCATTGGCTCCTATGAGGATATTGAAGGCGCTACTGACGTTTCTGTAAACCACGATAAATATCTCGCCGAAATTTATGCTCAAATTGGAGAACATGACCAAGATATTGGTTGATACCTCTGCCCTGCTGGCCATCTTGTCTGTTCGAGATCGTGCTCACAAAATTGCCAAGCAAATCTGGGATCGCTTCGTTCTTGAGGATGTTTCACTGTATACTCATAATTACTTGATTGTAGAAGCGTCAGCACTCATCCAGAATCGACTGGGCATGAACGCAACACAAGATTTGCACAGGAAAATACTACCGGTGCTAGAAATCGAGTGGATAACACATCAACAGCATCAGGAAATAATAAACACCTGTTGGGGCGTAGGCCCCGTACTCAAGTACCTTGAAAATAGAAACGAGAGAAAGCAGTGATAAGAGCACTGCCTTCACCTTCGACAAACATTTCACCGAGCAAGGTTTCGAGATCATCGGGCAAGAGAGCAGTTGAGAAAGAACGGGCTCGCCGATTCCTAATCTTCTCACTTCCCCAAGCCTAGCTCATCCAACAACTCACGATACACGGTCAGATACGCTTCCGCATTGGTCTCGGGGGCAAATTGCCGCGCCACGGCCTCGGGATCGCCCTGATAGCGAGAAGGATGGGACAAGATCTTCAAGATGGCATCGGCAAGGGCGTCGGCATCTCCGATGGGGGCGACTTCTCCCATGCCCGTCATCTGCGGGGGCTGGCGCACGCCGGGAAGGTTAGAGGCCACGGTGGGCGTACCGCGCATCATTGCCTCGATTTGAACCAGGCCAAAGGTCTCCGTTGAGTTCAGGCTGGGCACCACCAGCACGTCCAAATGGGGGTAAAAAGCTGACATCTGCTCCGGGGTCAAGATGCCCAGGAATTTCCACTGCCCTTTTTCCTGGTACTGTTCAATCAGCGGATAGAGACGCGCGAAGTAGGCTTGCTCGCCCATCACATCCTGATATTCTCCAGCGTACCATACCATTGCCTGGGGATGCTCTTCCAAGATTTTGGGCAAAGCGCGGAGCAAAATTTCGACGCCTTTTTCGGTGGCAAAGCGGGTAGCCATGCCAATAACCGGCTGACGTCCTTCGGGGTTATGGGCCAAACGGAAGGCCTCGACTTCATCCTGGCTGACATCAGGGAGTTCCACAGGAGGCAGAATCACCCTGACTTTGTCAGCAAAACGCTGCAAAAAGGGGGAATGGGAGGCGAAATCCTGCGTGTATGCTCCGATCCTGTGCGCCAGGACTCCGGCAAGCAAATTCATCCCATGGACAGATTGATTAACGATCCAATTGAAGAGACCCTTGGGCAGCTCCAGATCGCAGTGATAGGTTAGCACAGTCGGTTTACGCAGCAGGCGACCGCGCAGAGCAACGCCAGCAGCATCGAATTGAGGCAGGTGCAGGTGAACGACATCATGCTCCAGGACCAATTTCCAGGCCAGGTAGCCAAAGGTGGGCATGATCACACCCTTGCTGACCCGGAAGAGCACCGGAGCGCGGACAATCTCGACGCCATCTTTGACCTCGCGGCGGGGCAGATCGGGTTCATATTGGGAGGTCAGCACCGTCACCTGGTGCCCTTTTTGGACCAATGCCCGCGAGAGTCGCTCTACGTAGATGGTCAATCCGCTGGTATGGGGCCGGTAATACGTCAGAACAGTAAGTATTTTCATTGAATTCGAAGAGCTAAGTTTAGGTGAAAAGATTGCGATGAGCACGGACCCACTCGAACAGGCGGCGAATCCCATCTTGAACAGATACTTGAGGCTGCCAGCCTAATTCCCGTTGGGCTTTGCGGATGTCGGAAACATAGACACGCTGATCGCCGGGCCGCCAGTCGTCGTGAGAAACGGGAATCTCCTCGCCGAGGAGGGATTCCAGGATGGGGCCAAATTGACGCCAGATGGATAGCGTATTCTCCGGCCCGCCGCCGACATTGTAGACCTGGCCAGCGGCCACATCGATGCGGTCGATGGCGGCATCGTAGGCATCAAGCAAATCATCAATATAGAGAACATCGCGAACTTGTTTGCCATCGCCGTAAATAGTAATTGGCTTGCCCAGAATGGCAGCGATGACAAACCAGGCTACCCATCCTTGATCCTCGATGCCAAATTGGCGCGGGCCGTAAATGCAGCTTTGGCGCAAGACAACCGTGGGTAGATCATAAATGCGATGATAATCACACACATATTGATCTCCTGCGCCCTTGGAACAACCATAGGGAGAATGAAAATCTAGTGGCTGGATCTCGGGGACGCCATAAATCAAATCGGCATAGTGATAGCTGTCATCGCCTTCGACCACGTTGACATCTTCCATGCCGCCGTAAACTTTGTTGGTGGAGGCATACAAGACGATCGGATTCCGTCCGGAGAGCCGGGCAGCTTCGAGCAAGTTGAAGGTGCCCAAGGCGTTGTCCTCAAAATCCTTGCGGGGATGGTTGACCGATGTCGTTACCGCAACCTGTCCGGCCAAGTGGACGATCACATCGGCGTTGCGGGCAGCGGTGGCCAACAAGCTGGCATCGCGGATGTCGCCGACGACCAGGTCGAAGGAATCGGATCCGTGGGTGTCACGCAACCAGGCCAGGTTGCGCTTGGCTCCCGCTCGAGAGAGATTATCGTACACGGTCACGGCCACGCGGCGAGTGAGTAAACGGTTGACATAGTTGGAGCCAATAAATCCGGCCCCACCAGTGATCAAATATTGTTTGGACATGATTCCCTCCTCAAGATTCTCATTTCCCCAACTTCAAATCGCGCACCCGAGCAAATACCCGCCCCAAACGCTCTCCCCTATTGACTAATCCAATAATCCCAAAAACGCCCGTGATAACGACGTAATAAAGATGCGTGGTCAGGGCATGGGCAAAAGCGGTCGAAAAAGGGATTTCAAAGAGGGCCAAAGCCCCCACCCAGGCCGCTTCATA
>CAZXXW010000024.1:0-24019 GCA_964644835.1 uncultured Anaerolineales bacterium | reverse complement strand
GGGACAGCCACGCCCAAGGCGGAAACGGCTAATCCAAACGCAGCGTGAACGAGACCTGCTTGAGGATAAAAAGAACGTAGCACCCAATACTGTACCCAGATAGCGGCAGCCCAACTGGAGAATAGCCACACAAAAACACGTAAAAAGCGTCCCAGCGATGTCAAGGTTTCTAAGCCAGAGAGAAAAGCATCCAAGCGTTCGCAGCCGAAACGAACTAAGCGGGGCCAGCGGGCCTCGAGACGCTCCAATTGTGCCAGCGCCCAGCAACGGTTACGGGCGAGGAGATAAAGCAATGCGAGTCCCATCAGGACAACGGCACCGACGATCAAAGCGATTTGCCCGGCGTTAGAACTGTTCAAAACAAACGGCAGGGTGCCCAAGAGCAAACCCGCTGCCAGGATGAGATCAAGGGCGCGTTCGATCAAGATGGTCGAAAAAACCATCCAAAATCCTAAGCCGTCTTGGCCTAACAAGAGGGCCCGTCCCAACTCGCCCAGGCGGAAGGGCAAGAGATTGTTCAACAGGTAGCCGATATTCATCGTCAAGAAAACCCGCCGGAAAGAGACCTTTTCTTGCAAAATGGCGCGCCAGGCCATGGCCCGCAGCCCATAAGACAGCAGATAAAGGGGAATCGCCAGGAGCAGAAATCGGTAGTCGGCATGGCGGAGAACGTCCCAGACATGTTGCCAATCGAAAAATCGTATTAGGAGTAGCACAGCAATCAGGCTGATTCCGATGCCGATGAGCACACGGCGCCAATTGCGCGCTTGTGTCGTTGAGGGTACTGTTTTCATAAGCGGGCTGTAGTATACCTCGCTTTGTCAATCGAGGCAGTTATAAATCAAGGCCGGACAACAAATCTTCTAGAGATGCCTGGGCATCAACTTTCGCTGTGGACAACCAGGCTAAAAATTCGATATTCCCCTTGGGGCCTTCCAGGGGAGATTGAATCAAACCTAACAGGCCGTAACTGTGGTCTTGAGCGCTGGACAACACTTCTCGAAGCACACGCCGGTGGATGTCGGGGTCGCGAATCACTCCCCGGCCACGGGCAGCCTCACGACGCCCGGCTTCGAACTGCGGCTTGATCAGGGCGACAACCTGCCCGGCGGGCTGGTCTTGAGATGAGGCCCTGATCCAATTGGCTACCATGGGCAGCAGTATCTTCAGAGAGATAAAGGATGCATCAATGGTAACAAAATCGACCGACTCAGGGAGCGATTCCAGGTAACGGGCGTTGGTCTTTTCCATCACCACAACGCCGGGATGATTGCGCAGCTTCCAATGCAAGACGCCTTTGCCCACATCAATGGCATAGACCTTGGCAGCGCCATGCTGCAACAGACAATCGGTAAATCCCCCGGTCGAGGCACCGACATCAGCGCAGATTCTACCTTTCACGTTCAAGTCGAAATGATCGAAGGCGGCCTGGAGTTTCTTTCCTCCCCGGGAGACAAAACGGGGTAATTGCTTGATCTCGATGCGCGCCGTGGAAGCTACTTTCGTAGCCGGTTTATGTCTCACCTGGCCATCGACACGCACCTGACCGGCCATAATCAAACGTTTGGCCTGCGAGCGGCTCTCAACAAGGTTTCGTTCGGTCAATAAAAGATCTAGTCGATTTTTTTTCGCCATAAGACTATTGTATCACTTCCCCACTCGCGAAGAACCAGCATGAAAGACATGAGAATTCTCATTGACGATTCCTGGTTTTGCGACTATCATTTTGCCATGCTTAAAGCGATTATCAAAACAATGCGACCCAAACAATGGGCCAAAAACGTCTTCTTATTCGTTGCCCTGGTCTTCGATCGAAAGCTGACTAACCCCACCGCCGTTTTTCACATCTTGGCCGGGTTCTTTCTGTTCAGCCTCTTTGCCAGCGTCGTTTATATCATCAATGACATCGCCGATGTTGAATCCGATCGCCAACATCCCAAAAAGCGGCATCGCCCCATCGCCGCGGGGAAACTGCCCATCCCTGTCGCCTGGATTGCAGCGTTCGTCATCCTAATCGTCATCGTTCCACTCTCTTATTTGCTCTCCCCCAACTTCCTGATCATCGCTGCCATTTATCTGCTGCTTAATATGAGCTACTCCAAATGGCTCAAACATATCGTCCTGCTCGATATCATCGTGCTGGCCTCTTTCTACGTCATCCGTGTAGCCGCGGGTGTCGCCCTGATCGAAACACAACGCTTCTCCCCCTGGCTATATATCTTCACAACATTTCTGGCCCTGCTGATCGGTGCGGGTAAACGCCGGGCAGAATTGGCTCAAATGGCCCAGGATGCAAATCACTCTCGCCGCGTCCTCGATGGCTACACCCTCGTTTTTCTCGACCAACTTGCCACCTTGGCCTCGGGGATGGCCATCATCACCTACAGCCTTTACACCTTCGCCGCGCCCAACATGCCCGAAAACCACGTCATGATGCTGACAATTCCCTTCATCCTATACAGCATCTTCCGCTACCAATACCTGATCCAGGTCAAAAATGACGGCGGTGCGCCCGAAGAAGTGATTCTCTCTGACCGCCCGCTCCAAATCGCAATCACTCTCTACGGCTTTTCCGTTCTACTTATCTTCTACATCTTTTAACTCCCTAACGCAAACAACATGCCCGCATTCAGCGCGTCGGCCCCCGGAAAAATGATCCTTTTTGGGGAACATGCTGTCGTCTATGGACAGCCAGCCATCGCGGTGCCTGTCGATCAAGTTCGGGCTGATGTCAGGATTACGACCAATCCTCAAGGATCACCGGGGGAAATGCGCATCCTGGCCCCCGACATCGATCTGGCCTACAACCTGGACGACCTGCCCCCTACCCATCCGTTGGCTGCCGCTGTGAACGGGGTCTTCGCTTCCCAACAAAAGAACATCGCCGACCTGCCAGCCTGCACTCTGGAGATCACTTCAACCATCCCGGTGGCATCCGGCCTAGGGTCCGGCGCGGCCGTTTCGGTGGCAATGATCCGCGCCCTGGGAAAGTTGCTTGGTCGCCCCCTCCCCAACGAACAAGTCTCCGCCCTGGCCTACGACGTCGAAAAAATCCATCACGGCACGCCCTCGGGCATCGATAATACCGTGGTGACCTACGCCCAACCGGTCTACTTTCAGCGGGAAGAGCCGATCGAAACCTTCACCATCGCGGAGCCCTTTACCATCGTGATCGCCGATACTGGCATTCCCAGCCCGACCAAAGAGGCCGTCGGCGGCGTGCGTACAGCTTGGCAAGCCGATCCCGAGGGGTATGAACATCTCTTTGCTGCGGCCGGGGACATCGCCCGAAAGGCGCGCCAGGCAATCGAAAACGGCATACCAGAGCAACTCGGCCCGCTGATGGATGCAAATCACAGCTTGCTGCAAAAAATGGGAGTCTCGTCGCCGGAACTGGATCGCCTCGTTGAGGCAGCCCGTCAGGCCGGGGCGTTGGGAGCCAAACTCTCCGGCGGAGGAAGAGGGGGTAACATGATCGCCCTTGTCTCATCACAGACGGCAAAAACGATCACCCGGAGCTTACGGCAAGCCGGGGCGGTCAATACGATCACAACGATTGTGGGTTAGTTACGCCAACGGCCACGTCGGGACGGCGTCCATCTCCAGGCTGTCGCGCTGCCCGGCGGCGAAGCGGTAGCTTCCCGCTGCGGCGATCATGGCGGCGTTATCGGTGCACAGGTAGATGGGGGGAATCCGCACCGGGCGCTGAGACCGCTCTTGCAAGGTTTGGCGCAAGGCCTGATTGGCCGAAACGCCACCGGCGACCAGAATCTCTTCAACATCGAAGGCGTCCGCGGCTTCCAAGGTTTTTCCCACCAAGACATCGACAACGGCTTCTTGAAAACTGGCGGCCAAATCGGCCACAGGGATAGATTTGTCTTCCGCTTCGAGTTCGCGGACAGTGCGCAGAACGGCCGTTTTCAAGCCGCTGAAGGAGAAATCCCAACTTCCGGGCAGCCAAGCTCGGGGAAAAGTGACATCATCGGGATCACCTTCCACTGCGGTCTTTTGAATCGCCGGGCCTCCGGGGTAGGATAATCCCAATAAACGGGCAACCTTATCAAAGGCCTCCCCGGCGGCATCATCCAACGTTCCCCCCAAACGCTGATAGCTGAGATGAGCGTCCATCAAGACCAATTCGGTGTGGCCGCCCGATACGATCAATCCGAGGAGGGGGAAACTCGGCTGGTGGGAATCATCATCTTGAGCGGCGTGCAGCCAGGCGGAATAAAAGTGCCCTTCGAGATGGTTGATGCCCAGCAAAGGCAGGTTGGCACCCATCGCCAGCCCCTTGGCCGTGTTGATGCCTACAACCAACGAGCCGGGCAATCCCGGCCCGCGGGTCACGGCGATGGCATCGACCTGGCGGAGGGTCATATGGGCTTGCTGCAAAGCCGCTTGCACGACGGGGTAAATCTTGCGGATATGCTGGCGCGAGGCCACCTCGGGAAAAACGCCCCCAAATTGAGCGTGCAAATCCACCTGGGAGGCGACCACGTTCGACAAAATCGTGCGGCCATTCTCGATGACCGCGGCGGCCGTCTCGTCACAAGATGTTTCAATGCCCAAAATGCGGCATTCCGGTTGAAGTGTTTTCAAATCTTCCATAAAGTTTTTGTACCTTCCTCAGGTAAGCACGAGGGGCAATATCGTTTTATCGAATACGGCTTACGCATAAAGTTTACCGCCGAGACGCAAAGAACGCGGAGAAAAGCACTGCTCTTGTCTCTTTTTTACGCAAATCTCTGCGTGCTCTGTGTCCCTGCGGTGGATTTCTATCTGAACTGCGTACCTGCTATCGAAGTTTTTCCATCGGCAAGACCAAATCGAGAGGGTAATCGACCAGGATTTCAAACTCGCCATCCGGACGCACCCAGACAGTATTCTCAAGCCGGCAGCCCATGCCGCGGCTGGGATAATAGAGTCCCGGCTCGATGGTCATCACCGAACCCGGCTTCAAGACATCATCATCGGTAGCGTTGCTGCCTGACCAGGGACGTTCGTGAACGTGCAGCCCCAACCCATGGCCGACGCTGTGAACGTAGCCATCCTCGAGAGTGGGATCTCCTTTTATCGTGGCGTGATCCTGTTCTTCAAACAATTGACACGTTCGCTGCTGATACCGTTTGAACGGCTCGCAAATTTTCAGTTCGGACATAATCTGCTGGTAAACAGCATAGACATCTTCGTAAAGGGCCTGGGCCTCTTCTGGGGCGTAGCCCAAACACCAGGTGCGGGTGAAATCGTAGAAATAGCCGCCCCCGGCCTCGCAGGGGAAGATGTCGAAAACAATCGTCTCGCCCAGCCGCAAGTGATCATCGGGAGTTCCGGTGTTGTGGGGTACCCCGGCGTCGCGCCCGATGGCAAAGATGGTGTCATGGGGATTCTCAGCGCCGCGTTCGGCCAGCCACAGGCTGATCCGCCGCTTGACATCGCCAATCGTCAACGGCTGCCCGTCGGGGCGGAGCAATATTTCGTCTTCGACAGGGCGAGTAGTGAGATAATCAGCGACCTCAGCCACCACCGCGGTGGTGATCTCTCCCATCGCCCGGATGCGTTCGATCTCGGCGTCATCCTTGGTCGCCATCGCATCATCCAACATGGAGTTGCCTGCCAATTCGCCTACGATCTCCAAATCCGGCAGGCGCGCTTGCAAGGCTGAAAACACGGCAAACGCGGAACCAATTTCTTTCTCGCCGTAAACGGCCATCCGCCCCGACGTAATTCCTTGCGCATCAAGCATTTTCTCGTAACGCAACGCCGTCGCCCGGATATGATCACCGTCGGTTTCATTGAGCAGCTCCCGGAAACGATATTCGGCCAGATTCTTGGTTTTCAGTCCCGTTGCTGCCGCGGCGTCGCGCTCCATCGAGCGATAATACAATACCGCCTCGCGGCCGCGCGTCTTGATCACATCGGCGCTGGTCATGTGGCCGCCCCCGGTCATATAGACCATGGCGGGATTATGCTGCGCCCGCCCGGTCACCAAGATGGCATCCAAATCGTGTTTTTGCATCAAGCTGTCAAGATCAGTTTTCATCTTCTTTGCCTTTCATGAATTTGTTTCTTGTAGCGTTTGCCGGATTCCCTTGAGCAGGGATTCGTCTTGTTCAGGGAGGACCGTGCGGGGATCAAAAACGGCCTTCTCGTCCTGGATTCTGCCGATGATGGGAGGATCAAATCTCCGCAGACGCTGCATGAAGTGATCGGGGTGAGGGAGATCGAGGGTGAGCAAAAAGGTGGGCAAGATTTCACCGGGCAAGCTGCCCCCTCCCACCGTTGATTCGCCTGGAGTCACGCCCGCGCCCTCGAGGCTGGCTGCCCATGATTGGGCGCGGGATTCCAGTTGTGGCGGCCGAGCAGCGATCATCCGCCAAACGGGGATCTTCTCTTCGGCCTCGTCCTTCAAATAATGGCTCAACGTTGCCGAAAGCCCTGCCAGGGCCATCTTATCTGCCCGGACGGCGCGGGCAAGGGGATGCTTCTTAATCTTCTCAATCAACGAGTCCCACCCGACAATAATCCCGGCCTGGGGCCCGCCGACGAGCTTATCCCCTGAGAAACAAACCAGGTCAGATCCTGCGGCCAGCGATTCTTGCACCGTCGGCTCGTGGGCCAAGCCGTACTCGGATGTATCCAACAGCGCGCCCGAGCCTAGGTCATCGAGAACGGGAATATCGGCAGCATGAGCGACGGCGGCGACATCCTCCCACGCCGGCTCAGCCGTAAACCCAACAATGTCGAAATTCGAGCGGTGGGCGTGCATGACCAGCTTGACCGGCTTGTCTGTAATGGCCTGCTGATAATCGCGCAGGTGGACTCGATTGGTGGTGCCCACTTCGACCAGCTTGGCCCCGGACTGCTTCATCACGTCGGGGACGCGGAACCCGCCGCCGATCTCGACCAATTGCGACCGGGCGATGACGACCCGGCGGCGCTCGGCCAGGGCGGCCAATGTCAGCAGCACAGCGGCTGCGTTGTTGTTGACCACCAGCGCAGCTTCCACCCTGAGCAAGCGCGTCAAAACGGATTCGGCATGGACCAGGCGCGAGCCGCGGCGCCCGGCGTCGAGATCATATTCCAGGTTGGAGTAGACCATCGAGACCTGCCTGATCGCCCGGACCGTCTCATCACTCAAGGGCGACCGTCCCAGATTGGTATGAATGATCACCCCGGAGGCGTTAATCACCGGGCGAAGAGATGGTTTCAACCAAAGCTCTAATTCTTGGCGAGTCCAGTCAAGGAGCTTGGACTCATCCGGCAGAGAGTGCCCATCTTTGAAACGAGAGCGAGCTCGATCCAGGGCAGCCCGGACAGCATCCAGGGTCAACGAGCGGCCATACAACCGGACCAACTCAGCCGCTCCGGTGGTTTGTAAGAGGGTATCTACAGAAGGAAGATCACGAAGTTCAGCCATAGGTGAATAGTTGTCTTGCGAAGGTTAAGGCTCCCAGCGACTGTTTTCACGCAAACGGAGCAACCATTCTAATGCCAACAGCCCGACAGCGATGACAAGCGCCAGTGGAAAGGTCAACGCCCGCCCCAATTGAAGCCAAGCTAGCGTGGGCACGTAAATACCCACCAGAATAGCCTCACGGAGCACTGCTCCCTTGGTGGCAGGCGGCGTGGATGGAAAACGACGATTCAGAAAGGCAACCACCGGCAAAGCCGTGCCGGTAACGGCCAAAACACTCAAAAAGAAAAACAGCCAGCGCGGGCCCAAGGTTGGCAACATCACCATGACCACGGCGACGACACCGCCCCATCCGATCACAATGAGCAAGCATGAGGCTGGCAAAAACGACTTAACCGACAGGTTGGATTGATAATTCATAGCTTTGTCATGGACTGATATTCTTGTCGCCAACTAACGAGATTCTATCACAACTTGTCCTCCTACCCGCGAGAGCGGCCCTAAAATCACAAATCATAAAAGATTCATAATTTAGTATTCCAAGGCTTGAACCGGTATGATTTGGAAGTGACGAATTTTTTAAGGTTAAGTGTTTCTGTGCACAAAAGTTCTACAGTTTTTTTGAGGAGACGAACCATATACAGGGGTTGTAGGAGCAACTATCCCACTGCTGGGCAATCGACCTGGAGTCAAGACAGGAAGATTAAGAGATTGTTAAGAACCTATTTTCGCAGGTTTACTTTAACATTTCGAACCTTAAAGTATCTTATTTTTTTAGACGATTTCAGGGTTTTTGTATTGCGTAAAAGGGTCAATCTCTGCTAAAATCTTATCTAGTTGGCAAGAGCAAATTTCCATTCGGGGGAAGATCCCTGAAGTTCATTATCAGTAACAAAACGTATTTTTTTAAGATAACTGGCCAGAAAAAGTGCTGGGAAGAGATGGTTCCATTGCGCTATCTCTTATAGTCTTGAGGAGGAACGCCAAAACATGAAAGCGAAACAAGCCTGGCAAGCTACCCTGGGCCAATTACAGTTGGATATGCCCAAAGCCGCCTTCGACACCTGGGTCCGTGATGCTGAATTGGTCACTTATGAAGATGGCGCTTTTACCATCGGCGTTCAAAATGCTTACGCTCGCGACTGGCTCGATGAACGTTTGTCCGGAACCATCCAAGAGACGCTAACGAAGACCATGAATCGCTCTGTCTCCGTGCGCTTCATCGTGTGGCAAAACAACGGTACCAAGCCGAAGCCAAAAACGTCCTCCCCACCCACAAGCCAAGAGAAGACATCGGTATCATCCCTGAAAAGTTGTTATACATTTTCTAGTTTCGTGGTAGGTGCCTGCAATCGGCTTGCCCATGCAGCCTCTCTCGCCGTCGCTGAAAAACCGGCTGAAACCTACAATCCTCTTTTTATTTATGGCGGTGTTGGGCTGGGAAAAACTCACCTTTTGCACGCCATTGGGAATCATTGCTTGGCGAACAACAAGCATATTTTGTACGTCTCCTCGGAGGAATTCACCAACGACTTGATCAACGCGATTCGCTCGCATACAACGCAAGCATTCCGGGAAAAATATCGCCGCACAGATATTCTGCTCATTGACGATATTCAATTCATCGCCGGCAAAGAATCGACCCAGGAAGAATTTTTTCATACTTTTAATACGCTTCATGGCCAGAACAAACAGATTGTGATGACATCTGACCGCCCTCCCAAGGCAATGGTCACGCTGGAGGAGCGGCTGCGATCCCGCTTCGAGTGGGGCCTGACCGCCGACATTCAAGTGCCCGATTTCGAAACACGGATGGCCATTCTGCACTCCAAGGCGGAACGTTCAGGCTACGAGGTTCCCAGCGAAATTATCGCTCTGATTGCACGTAAGTTTCAATCCAACATCCGCGAGCTGGAAGGCGCGCTCACCCGAGTGATGGCTTTTTCGAATTTACGCGGTGAGCCAATCAGCAAAGAGTTGATCGACTCTGCCTTGGCCGACTTGCTGCCGCACAGGCGCGAGATCAAACCGGAGCAAATCATCGAGGTGATCGCCGATATTTACAACATTTCAGCAGATCGTCTCATCGGCAGGGAACGCACCCGCGAGGTGGCCCGTCCCCGCCAGATCGCCATGTACCTGATGAGGGAGGAAACAGAAGCATCCTTACCCCAAATCGGCGAAAGGCTGCAACGCGACCACACCACGGTGATGTACGGGCATGATAAGATCGCCGATTCTCTAGAGAGAGACGACAAGCTCCGACGCCAGATCATGGACATCAAGCGAAGGTTGTACCACTAGTTTCCCTACAGAACCCTAGAACACGAAATCCTGACCGGATCCGGTCAGGATTTTTTGCATAATTTCCCTTTATGCGCAAAGGATGAGGAGGATGTTTGCTTAATCTTCTCGGTTACGCTTGAAAAAAGATTTGATTTTTTGCCAGGTTTGCTGGCCCCACCTGGAGAATGACCTGTCGATGGGCTGCATCTCATGTTCGGGCTCGGGCCAGGGATCCAAATCGAGCATCTTGCGGGTCACATATTTGCCCCACAAAGTAAGGGTTGCTAACACCGGTGAGGCCAACACAATGCCAACAATGCCGATCAAATTGGCACCAACGAGGGCGGCAATCAGCACAGCAGCAGGATGAACTCCCAGCGATTTTCCCAAAATCCGCGGCGCAACCATGCTATCAAAGATTTGATCAATAAGAAGTGCAATGGCGACAACCAGGATCATGTATTGCCACATTTCGAGCCCAAAGTAATTGCTGCGTTGTAACAGGGCGACAAGAGCCGTGGAGATCCAAGTCACCCAGGGGCCAACATAGGGAACAAAACGAGCCAATCCGGCCAGAAATGCCAGCGCTAGAGCATACCTGACCCCCAAAATGGAGAGAACAATCAAGTAGATCACCACCGTCAGGGCAAACAAGATCACCTGGCCACGCAAGTAGGCGTCCCAAATCCGGCTCATCTCCCGGCCCATGCGCCGGATGTCGTAATCGTAACCCGGTATCTCGATATCAACGTCTCGATCTGAAACTTTATCCATATCCTCAAGGATAAAATAAGAGATGATCAAAACGATGACACCCCACCCAACGGTGGAGGCTGTTACCGCTGCCACGCTTCTTAAAATTCCCCCGGCTTGGCCCAACAACGGCTGCACAATGGAAATCGTCTGCTGAATGAGAGCCTGCAAATTCTCAGTAGCCAAATAATCGGACATATCAATCTCAAAAGGCCCAATTTGAAACTCGGCCTTAGACCACTGCATCACCGTTTGGGGCAAAGTGTTAACGAAACGCTCGACAACAGCGATGACACTCTGCAACTGCCCAACAATGACAACACCGCTAAGGGTGACCGTGGCCAACAACAAAATGACCAAGATGATAAAAATCAAATTGACCGACCATGGCCATGAAAGCGGTGTATGCTTACTGAGATACCCAATAACGGGGTACAACAGATATATTAAAATGAACGTCAATAAAAGGGGAGCGATGAAATCGCTAAAACGATATAAAAACGCGGCCACAATCGCGACCAACGTTAATCCAACAATGATTTTTGCGGTATTACCCCACGGAGGGGATTTCTTAGCCTCGGCGTTCGACATTGCCTCCCTACCTTCTCAGATTAGACTTTATCCGCTGCCACCCTTCAATTCGGCCCGTACCACGACGCGCTTGTCATTGACCATATAAGGATAACAAGTGATCAATGTAACAACCGGTCTGGTAGTTGGCTCAAGGTATTCAACTTGTGTAGGCTCGACGATTTTATTCTCATAAACAACATACGTATAAACGCGTTGCTGTGTATGCAAAGCAATCTCGTCACCCGGTTCGAGCGCATCCAGATGGCGGAAAATCTCGCCAAAAACATCGTTATGGGCAGATAAAACCAGATTACCTTTTTCACCGGGGTTGGCCGAACCGATATGCTGGCCGACCCCCTTCTTCAATTGCTCCCATCCATCTCCTTGCACGACCGGGTCGTCGACATCGATGGCCGGGATTTGGATACGGTGTGCCTGCTCGGGGCTCTGAGTTGGCACCGGCAGATCGGCCATCGCTGAGGCTTTCTGGCGCAGGTGCTCCGGGATCTCGGCTTCATTGGGGCGGGTAACACCATCCACCGGAGGGATATGCCCCGAGGGGAGTACCACCGCCCGGACAAGCGGAGTCGGCGTGAGTGTGGGCTGCTCGAGAGCCCGAGCAACCTCCTGATTCAATTCCTGAATCACCTCCAGCCCGCTGAAAAGAACGAAGACCAACCCCAAGACAGCCAAAATCTCGATGACCAACAAGAAAATGTCCAAAACTCGCCTTCGTTTTTGAGGTGTTTCCTCTTCCGTGTCGAGCAGGGGTCCAGAACGGAGATCATCCAAGGAGGGGGCGTTGATATCAGCATCCAGGCGGACGACGCGTCCCGTTTTGCGGAATTGCTCCAGGCGCTCTTGACGGGCAGAACGTTGCTTCTCGACCAATAAATGGCGGAGTTCTTCAACAGATAGGTCTTGACGGGTGCTTTTTCGTGCCATGTTGGTATTATACCAGCATATCCCGGCGGGATAAAAGTCAAAAAGACGGTCAACGAAAGGAGCGGTAGCACCGAAAAAATCTGATACAATAACCCGGCGAGATCAACCTGTTCAGGAGGTGACCATGAATACATTCATTCACTTGATAGAAACGGAAAGCCCCGTGCTGCTCGACGGTGCGATGGGCACGATGTTGATGGATGCCGGCTTGGATCAGGGTACCGCTCCTGAACGTTGGAACCGCACCCATCCCGAACGAGTTCGCCAAGTTCATCGTAGCTATATCCAAGCTGGTTCGCGAGTTATTTTGACAAACACCTTTGGGGGGAGCCGTTTTCGGCTGGGGATGCACGGCTTGGAAGACGAGGTCGAAGCGTTGAATAGAGCCGCTGCCAAAAACGCCCGCGCCGAGGCTGATGCTGCCCCTGATCCTGTCGCTGTCGCCGGTTCGATCGGACCAAGCGGGCAGATGCTTGAACCCTTGGGACCGGTCAGTTTCGAAGATGCCAAAGAAGCCTTTGCCGAACAAGCCACCGCCCTGGAAGCGGGCGGCGTGGATGCCTTCTGGGTCGAAACGATGAGCGATCTCAAAGAAGCCCAGGCAGCCATCGAGGGCGTCCGCTCGGTGAGTGATTTGCCCGTTGTTGCAACGATGTCGTTTGACACCCATGGCCATACGATGATGGGTGTCAGTCCAGAGCAAGCCGTCGAAGCGCTCAAAGAATTCGATCTCGCTGCGATTGGCGCCAATTGCGGCACCGGCTCCGATGAGCTTCAGAAAGCGATTCGAGAGATGCGGGCGGCCCATCCGGATGTGCTCCTGGTCGCCAAAGCCAACGCAGGGATTCCCAAGACAGATAAAGATGGGAACGTTTTCTTCAACGGCAGCCCAGACGTGATGGCCGATTATGCCGTCAAGGTGCACAAGATCGGCGCAGACTTGATCGGCGGTTGCTGCGGCAACACACCAGAACATATTCAAGCCATGGCACAGGCTCTAGATTTGCCCGTGCCAGGCGAAAGCAAATGATCGATCCGATACAAAGGAGTTTCATTGATGCGCAATAAACCCTTTCGTTTCTTTTTGTTGACCTTTCTAATCCTCCTCGTTTCTTTTCTCCCTGCCTGTGCACCTCAAGGAGATCAAGCAGGGCCCGGCGAGGAAGAGGAGCTTAAAACTCTCAAGGTCGGTGTTCTAGGCCCCTTTACAGGCCCGAGCGAACGCACCGGCCAAGAATTCAAAATCTCTACCCAGATGGCCTTCGAGGCGATCGACTACACGGTCGGCGATTACACCATCGAGCTCGTCTGGATCGATTCCCAGTCCGACCCTGACAAGGCTGTTCAGGCGTACGAACAAGCGATTCTCGAGGAAGGTATCCAGGTCGGCGTGCTCAACTGGCACAGCGACGTCGCCGTCGCCGCTATGGAGGTGACCGCCGAGCACCAAATCCCCCATTTCTTTGGCTTTGGCGCTACCGAAACCGTCAACGAGATTTTCGAATCCGATCCGCAGAAATACGGTTATTGGGGTGTTAAGGGATGGCCCTCGCCGGTAAAGCTATCGAGAAACTATGTCACTGCTATCGAAGATGCCATCAATGAAGGACTGCTGAGCTTGGATGCCAAGAAAGCAGCCATCTACGGCGAAGACACCACCTGGGGACGCAGCTTTGGGGAGGGGATTGCCGGGCAACTGGAAGAAGCGGGATGGGAAATCGTCGATCGCCAATACTTCCCCCTCGAAGAAACTGACTTTGAAGCCATCATCGCGGGTTTCAAAGAGAAAGATGCCGCCTTGATCGCCGGTACCAGCACGGTTCCTGACTCCCTGGCCGCCTTGATCAAACAGGCCGACGCGGCCGAGCTTGAAGCGTTGATCATCGCCGATGGCCTCGGTTGGGTGGGCAAATGGTACGAGTTGACCGGTGACGCGTCCAATTACGTCATCGACCAGATACCCAGATGGACGACGGAGGCAGCCCAAACCTTTGCCGCCGATTTCGAAGAGAGAAGCGGTCTGACGCCGAGCCCATCATCGGCGGGGCTCTCTTACGATGGAGTCAATTTCTTGATCGAGGTATTGGAAGCCACCTACAGGGATTACGGCGAACTGAACAGCGAATCTATTTACGCCACCGAGCAGAATAAAATTTGGACTGGCGAGCTAACCTACTCACTCAATGATGGCGCCATTGTGATGAACGAATACAACTATAGCGATCCACCTGATCCCCTGGTTGGCGGTGAATATTACACCTTCCCCATCTTGCAATACATGAACGGAGAAGCGCTGGCGATCTGGCCGGATTCGTTTGCCGAAGCAGAATTGCAAACCAAGCCATAGGGTTGAGACTCTCCCCAAATTGACAGAAAAAGCGCACCGTTGATCGGTGCGCTTTTCGATTCAAGTTTCGACCAACCAACAGGGTCAAGCATCGTAACTACCGGAGGTGACCTGGCCGCCTTCTCCGGTCCAATCGGTGTGGAAATATTCATCGCGAGGGCGGTCGATCCGCTCGTAGGTGTGGGCGCCGAAGTAATCCCGCTGCGCCTGGATCATGTTGGCAGGCAAGCGTTCATGGCGATAGCCATCGTAAAAGGCCAGGGCGCTCGACATCGCCGGGACGGGGATGCCCATCTTGACGGCCTGCGCCACGACACGCCGCCAGGCCATCTGAGCGGATTCGACTTGCTCTTCGAAGTAGGAGTCCAAGAGCAGGTTGGGCAAGTCGGGCTGGCGGTCGAAAGCATTGCGAATGTCGCTGAGGAACACAGAACGGATGATACAGCCTTCCCGCCACATCAGAGCAATGCTGCCGTAATCCAAATCCCAATCGTACTCGACCGCGGCGGCACGCATGAGCATGTATCCCTGGGTATAGGAGATGATCTTGGAAGCGTAGAGCGCCTGCTCCAAATCTTGAAGGAAAGCATCACGATCGCCGTCGAAGTCCTGGCCGGGGCCGGAGAGCACCTTGGAAGCGGCGACACGCTCTTCTTTGAGAGCGGAGAGGGACCGGGCTTGGACCGCCTCCATGATCAGCGTCAAAGGGATACCCTGCTCCAAGGCGTTGATCGCCGTCCACCGACCGGTACCCTTTTGCCCGGCGGCATCGAGAATCTTCTCCACCAACGGTTCACCGTCCTCGTCTCGGTAGGTGAAAATATCAGCGGTGATTTCGATCAAATAAGAATCCAATTTGCCCTGATCCCAGCGGGCGAAAACCTGGTGCATCTCCTCGGCGCTCATTCCCAAAACGGATTTCATCAGATGGTAGGCTTCGCTGATCAACTGCATGTCGCCGTACTCGATGCCATTATGGACCATCTTGACAAAGTGCCCGGCGCCGTCGCTGCCAACCCAATCGCAGCAGGGAGTGCCATCGTCGACTTTAGCGGCGACATCTTGTAGGATGTCTTTGACGTGGGGCCAGGCCTGAGGCGAACCGCCCGGCATGATCGAGGGCCCGGTGCGAGCGCCTTCTTCCCCCCCAGAGACGCCGGTGCCTACATAATAATAGCCCTGAGATTCGACATACTCGGTGCGGCGAATCGTGTCGTGGAAGTTGGAGTTACCGCCGTCGATGATGATGTCACCGGTCTCCAAGAGAGGGATCAGTTGATCGATGACGATGTCGACCGGTTTGCCCGCTTTGATCATCAACATCACCCGGCGCGGGGTCTTGAGCGAATCAACCAGCTCTTCGAGCGAGTACGTGCCGACGACCTCCGTCCCCTTGGCATTGCCTTCGAGGAACGCCTCGGTCTTGGAGGTGGTGCGGTTATAGACAGATACTTTGTAGCCGTGGTCGTTCATATTCAGAACCAAATTCTGGCCCATCACGGCCAGGCCAATCAAGCCTAGATCAGATTTTTTCATCCTCGTTTTTCCTTTTTATTCTTCCACCGTCATGAACAGATTGTTGAGCGACTCGGCGAGGGTGGGATGTGCGAAAGCCATGTCGCGCAAGGTTGTGTAGGGCAATCCGGCGATCATCGCCGTTTGTAGCACGGCCATAACTTCGCCGCCTTCGATGCCCAAAATAGCAGCGCCAAGAATTTGGTCTGTCTTGGCGTCGATGATCACTTTCATCAGGCCGCGGGTTTCAGCCGTTTCGATGGCGCGGGCAACGTGGCTCATCGGCATCTTGGCAATTTTGATCTCGCGCCCTTGTTTCCGGGCTTGCCGCTCTGTCAAGCCGACTCCTCCTAGCTGAGGGTCGATGAAAACAGTGTAAGGAATCAGACGGCCTTCCTTGGAAGCATCACTAGATTCAAGCAAATTCTCGAGCACAATCCGGAAATCATCATAAGCGATATGAGTAAACGCAGGGCCGCCGTGGACATCGCCCAGGGCGTAGATGCCGGGCACGTTGGTCTCCAGGCGGTCGTTGACCTTGATATACCCGCGGCTGCTCGTCTCGACTCCGGCGGCATCGAGCCCCAACGCATCGGTGTTGGGAACACGCCCAACGGCGAGGAGTAGATGGGAGCCGGTGATGTTCCGTTCTCCCTCGAGTGCCTCCAAGGTGAGGACGATCTTGCCCTGGTCATCCTGTTCGACGGATGTAGCTTCAGTATCGAAGAAGATCTCAATCCCATCTTCACGCAGGATCTTGGCGACCTCTTCGGCGATATCCTCGTCTTCGTGGGTGAGCAGTTGCCCGCTCCGCTGCACGATGGTGACATCAGCGCCAAAACGGCGGAAGAGTTGGCTAAACTCCACGCCGACATACCCACCTCCAACGATGATGAGATGCTCCGGCACGTCGCCCAGTTCCATCACCGAGGTCGAATCCAGGTAAGGGACATCGTCCAAGCCGGGCAGGTCGGGAATCCGGGGCCTTTGGCCCGTGTTGATGAAGATCTTTTCGGCCTCCAACGTCACGGTTTCATCGCGGCCATTCAAGCGGACTGCCACCCTTTTGGGACCCGTGAATCGCGCCGTGCCGATCAACAGTTCAACCCCATCGGTGCTTTCGATCCGATCGCGGCTGCCCGTGCGAAAGCTTTCGACGATATCGCGCTTGCGCTGGCGCACCTTCTCCAAGTCAACGCTGATTGGGCCGGTCCGGACGCCGTAATCATCCACGCGGCGAGCAAGGTGGGCAACCCGGGCGCTGGCGATCATCGTTTTGGTTGGCGTACACCCTTCATTGATACACGTGCCGCCAATGTGCTTCGCCTCGATCAAAGCGACCTTCCAGCCGGCCTGCGCTAACGCTGTCGAGAGGGGATTATTGGCCTGTCCTGCGCCAATCAAAATAACATCAAATCGTTTTGTTTCACTGACCATCTGTTCCTCCTTTACAGATTTTATCACCACTTATGAGAGAGAATTCAGATCATCCCCTTCCGATTCCAGAATCAAACCCATAAACAAAAGGCGCACTTTTCGCAAGCATCTCAAGTTACTTCCTGCGAAAAGTGCGCCCTATTCTTCGATCAGAAGGGAAACGTTATTGAAAAGCACTATTCTTTTACTTCAACACCTTTCCAAAAGGCGACATAATCGGTGATTTCTTCTGCAGCCTGCTTTGGTCGGGGATAATACCAGGCCGCGTTTTCGTTGACATCCCCATCAATAGCGACATCGTAATAACTCGCCTTTCCCTTCCAGGGACACGTGGTAGTGTAATCGCTTTCTCGCAAATAATCACGGTTGACCGAATCAGGCGGGAAATAATGATTCCCTTCGATGACAATAGTCTCATCGCTATCTGCCAGAACGGTATCTTTCCAGATCGCTTTCATGTTTTCACTCCTTTGGTTTCTTCATCCGCCAGTTTTTCCCTGGCAATCAGATTTATTTTCTTGATCTATGGACGCAGAAGGGATGCTGGCTCTTACCTCTATCCTTCCAACCTAATTATACATGCCAAATCTCAAAGAAGATCGAAATGGATCTCAAGTTTCAAGCGCGAGGGTAAGAATCGGGCCATCGCCGCCATCTAAGCGTTGTATAATCAGAAGGAATCAACTTAGCCAAAGGAGATCAACATGTCTGAAAAAGTAATTGTGCGTCAAAACAAACATTACCAGGTCGAATTCTGGGCTTCCGATCCTCGCGAGCCCGAGTCCGATGAGGTTGAACAAATCGGCGGGCTCCATGAGGTCACTCCCTACGGGATGATGCTGGTCAGCATTGCCACCTGCACGGCCCAGGTGGTGCTCGCCTTCGCCCGGCATCATGGCATCAATCTGGAAGATGTCACTTTGGAACTAGAATATCAGCGGGATTACGATCAAGATTGCGAAGACTGCGAGCAGATCGATGAGTTCCAAGAGCATATCACCGAGCAAATCAGTTTTTCGGGCGACCTATCATCCAAAGAAGAGGAGAAGCTGTTCCGTATCGCCCACCAATGCCCGATCCAGAAGATCTTTGAAGAGGGTATCGAAATACAATCATCGCTCTTAAAACAATAATCGAGGGACACCCAACGAGGATTCCATCCGGCGTTCACGTTGACGGTGCGTAGACCAGCACGGGCGTTTGTTTGCCGCGGATATCAATTTGATCGATAGGAGTCAGGGGCAATCGACCTGCTATCAAGTCCGCGGTGGACGCGCTGACCAAAATGGAGGGCTCCAAATTTTTGGTCATCTCTTCGAGACGGCTGGCCAGGTTGACGGTATCGCCAATCACCGTGTATTCCAGTCGCTCCGTACTGCCCACATTCCCGGCGACAACCGGCCCGGTGGCAATACCGATTCCGATGCGGATGCGCGGTTCGCCAAGCCCCTCTTGCTCCCGATTGAATCGCTCCAAGGCGACCAGCATCTCCCCCGCTGCCTGAATGGCCTGACAAGGATGGTCTTCAATCGGATTCAGAGGAGCACCAAAAACAGCCAAGAGGCTGTCTCCGCCGAATTTGTTCACAAACCCGCCATGATCGACGATGACATCGGACATTCTATCAAAGTAGCGGTTGAGCAAGGCCAACAGCGAAGCAGGCTGCATCCGTTCGGAAAGCGACGTAAATCCGCGAATATCGCTGAACAAAACTGTCGCCTCGGTCATCTGGCCACCCAACTCGGCGCCGTGCTTGATGGCATGTTGGGCCACCTCCGGGGTCACGTAGAGGCTGAACAACCGCCGGATGACCTCCTCCTGGCGTAACCCGGCAACCATGGTGTTGAAGCCAGCGATCAAATGACCGATCTCGTCGTTGGAGGTCACAGCCATTTCGGTTTGCAAATCCCCCTGTTGAACCGCGTCCATGCGTCTCCCCAAAGCCTCCAAGGGCTTGACCAACGAGGCACCCAAGGTGCTGGAAAGCACTATGGCCTCGACAAGACCAATACCAACGAGGAAGATTTCCAGACGGAGCAGGCGCGGCAACATCATCAGCGGCTGCGCGGCGTGAGCCATCTCAATAGCCTGGTTGTAGGAAAGCACCGCCAAAAGCAGGAGCGGCATCAGGGCCATAACGAACAAGATCAACATGCGCCGCCTGACGGTCATCTGGAAAGCGGGTGTTTCGATCAAAGAGCCCTCGGGGAAGAAGTCGGGTAAGATTGCACTCCAGACGCGTTCATTCGCGAAATAAACGATCACCGCCGTGATCGGCCCGGCAATCACGCCAATGCCCAAAAACAACCAGATGAACGCCGACCACTCCAACTCCGACGAATTCGATGAGAACATCGAAAAGAGTCCAGATGAGAACCCAGCCAACAACCACATGCCCAAAGCGACTCCCATCATGTTGATAGGCAAGTTAAGCGCCAATTTTTGGATACGCTGAGGAGGCGCCTCATCCGGCTCCTTTTGAAAATACCAGGCGCGCATAGGGCTTAGACACTTTTCCCCAAAATAACTACCCAACGCCAGCAACCCCATCGTGATCAAGATCATCAAGATTAAATTATGCCAGCCGCTTAGTACCAAGCTTTCCTGATAGTCGATTTGAACGTTGACAAAGTAGAACATCGTCAGCAGGGCACCAATGAAGTTAGCGCCAACGTTAATCCAATCAAGTTGCTTTTCAATCCGTCGGTATTTTTGTTTTGAATTCATTGGGAAGCTCGCTTTCGACCAATTCGCTGTAATTTTGGGTACTCAACAGAAGCTGATTGTACGAGGGCGAGTGATGATGAATATCCAGTCGACCGCCGAGGACGGACAGATTATCTCCATTATACTACCCAGGAACATTCTCAGAAATCACCTATTCATAACGAAACCCCGATCTCCCAAAACCGTTTTCTTTGCAATGCTACCTAACCGAAAACAGACTGGTATAATCTGAGCCTATGACTACACCCGCAACCATCCAGCGAAAACTAAACCGCATCTTGCCAACGGTGCGCAAGCCGGGACGTTACACCGGCGGTGAGCTCAATCAGGTGCTCAAAGATTGGGAGTCGCCCGCCATTCAAACCCGCCTGGCCCTGGTCTTTCCCGACATTTACGACCTGGGCATGTCCAACCTGGGGATGGCCATCCTCTACGACCTGCTCAACCAGCGGCCAGATGTATTGGCCGAACGGGCCTACGCCCCGTGGACGGATATGGAGGCCGCCTTGCGGGAAGCCCAAATTCCGCTTTATGCCTTGGAATCCAAGCATCCCCTGGCCGACTTTGACATCCTGGGGATTTCGCTGCCCTATGAGACTCTCTATACCAATGCGCTCAACATTCTCCACCTGAGCAGGATTCCGTTGATGGCTGCGGCGCGCGGTCCCGAGCATCCGTTGGTGATTGCCGGCGGACACACCACCTACAACCCCGAGCCAATGCACGCTTTCATCGACGCTTTCATCATCGGCGAGGGCGAAGAGGTGATCATGGAGGTGGTCGACGCGCACCAGGCCTGGAAAAACGAGAATACGCCCCGAGAGGCGCTGCTGCAATCCCTCAGCCGGGTTCCGGGCGTGTACGTGCCCAGCCTGTACGAATCCAGCTATCAAGCCGATGGCCGCTTCTCCTGCCTGGAACGACTCCATCCCTCGGCGCCGCTGCCGATCGTTAAACGGATCACGCCCGAATTACCCCCTCCCCTGACCGACTTCATCGTCCCTTACATCGACATCGTCCACGACCGGGCCGCCATCGAGATTATGCGCGGCTGCACGCGGGGATGCCGCTTCTGCCACGCCGGGATCGTCAACCGGCCGGTGCGCGAACGCCCCGTTAAAGAAGTAGTCAAGGCGATTGAAGCCGCTGTGCAGGCAACCGGCTTCGAGGAAGTCGGCCTGCTCTCGCTCTCCTCGTCTGACTATACACACATCGTCGAGTTGGTCGATGCCATTCAGGGAAAATTCGAAGACCGCCATCTATCCATCTCGCTGCCCTCGCTGCGGATCGAGAGCACCAGCGTCGATCTGATGGACGCGCTGGAGGGCTCGCGGCGGGGCAGCTGCACGCTGGCGCCTGAAGCGGCCAGTGAGCGCATGCGCCGGATGATCAATAAGCCAATCAGCGACGAAGATGTCCTCGAGACTGCCCGAGATATTTACAGCCGCGGCTGGCACACGATCAAACTCTATTTCATGATCGGCCTGCCTGAGGAAACGATCGACGATGTCGCCACGATCGCCGAATTGAGCAAAGCGGTCCGCGATGTCGGCGAAGAAGTGATCGGCCACCGGGCCAAGATGCACGCCAGCGTGGGCACGTTTGTGCCCAAGCCGCATACCCCCTTTCAATGGGCGCCATGCGACTCGATCGAGCAAATCGAGGCCAAACAAGATCATCTCAAAGAGCATTTGCGCGGCCGGGGCTTGAAGATGACTTGGAACGACCCGCAACTGACCCAGTTGGAAGCCTGGCTCTCACGCGGCGACCGGCGCATGGCTAGCGTAATTCACGCGGCCTGGCAGCGGGGCGCCAAATTCGACGCCTGGAACGAGCATTTCAACTTCGACGCCTGGAACGATGCCTTCGAGACCGCCGGACTCGACCCAGCGTTTTACGCCCAACGCCCGCGTCCGCTGGACGAGCCCCTCCCCTGGGATCACATCAGCACGGGTGTAAAAAAAGAGCATCTGGCCGAGGAGTACCGCCTCAGCCTGGCGGGCGAAACCCGCCAGGACTGCCGCGAGCAGTGCTACGGATGCGGTATCCTGACCACATACAAAGATGTGCGCCGCGAGCAGCCCGATTTGTCCTGGGGCTGCCCGTAATAGAATCCACCAAGGGCACGACTCGCCACCCACCACTCTCGACTCACGACTCTTAACTCACAACTCACTATGGAATCACCTTACAAGATGCGCCTGCGGATCACCTTTGCCAAAACCGACGCGATGCGCTATACCGGCCACCTGGCCGTGCGCAGCAGCTGGGAACGGACTATGCGCCGGGCAGGGCTGCCGCTCAGCTACAGTCAGGGCTACAACCCCCATCCGAAGTTCAACCTGGCCGCGCCGCTGCCGCTGGGCTTCACCAGCAAATCTGAAATGATCGACGTTTGGATGGGCGAACGCGTTCCCCTCGACGAGATTCGGGAAGCGCTGGAATCGGCGATGCCGCCGGGTTTGGCCCTGATCGAAGTCAAAGAAGTCGATTTGCACGCGGAAAAGTTACCCAATCTGCTCCAGGCGGCCACGTTCACGGTCACGCTGTTGGAGCATGAGCCCGATCTGGAGGCACGCGTCGCCGAGTTGCGCCAAGGCGAGAACATCCCGTGGGAACGGCGCGGCAAAACGTTCAACCTGCGTGAGTTGATCGAGGCGATTCGGCTCGGCGAACCCACATCCGAGGGCGAACAGCGGATCATCATGCGCTTGAGCGCCCGTTCCGGCGCGACGGGCCGCCCCGACGAAGTTTTGGAGGCTTTGGGCATCGATCCGTATGATGCCCGCATCTGCCGATCAGAGTTGTTGTTGGAAGAATAATGATGATTGTCATCCTGAGGGCGACCTTTGCCCGAAGAATCCCCTCCACTCCTAGAGGAGACTTTTCGCTTCCCTGCGGCACGCCCTGCCCAACGGGCACGCACAGCGCGGCGAGAGTGACATAGTGCAATCTTATTTTCGCTAACCTGGAGAATGTTCATGGGCCTGATCCTTTCCCTCTTGCTCGGCTTCGTACCAATGTTCTTCTTCGCCTGGATTCTCTATTGGCTGGATCGCTACGAGAAGGAACCCACAATCCTGCTCGGCGGGGTCTTCTTCTGGGGAGCGGCGGTTGCCTCGGGCGTCGCCTTCGTCGTCAACACGCTGCTGGGGGTGAGCATCTACATCGCCACGCGATCGGAAGCGGTCACCGAGTTGGCCACGGGCTCGCTGGTGGCGCCGCCGGTGGAAGAAATCCTCAAAGGGACGGCCGTGTTGCTGGTCTTCTTGGCACTCCGCCACGAGTTCGACTCCACCCTGGACGGGATCATCTACGCCGGGATCACCGCGCTGGGGTTCGCGGCCACGGAAAACAGCTATTACATCTATACGTTCGGCTACCAAGAAGGGGGCTATGAGGGCCTGCTCTGGCTGAGCTTCGTGCGCATCATTCTGGTCGGATGGCAACATCCCTTTTACACCGCTTTCTTTGGGATTGGATTAGCCGCGGCCCGATTCAATAAAAACGCGGTCTTGAAGATTCTCTTTCCCACCGTGGGGCTGGGTGCCGCTGTTATCACCCACTCGGCCCACAACACACTGGCCTCGTTACTCTCCGGCTTGGGCGGTCTTGTCGTGGGAACACTGATCGATTGGAGCAGCTGGCTGTTCATGTTTGGGATCATCATCTGGGCCACATACCGGGAACGCAAGTGGATACGAGATCACATCAAGGAAGAGATCGAGTTGGGCACCCTGACCAAGCGCCAATACCGGACGGCGAGTTCCGCCTGGGCGCAGCTTGGCGCCCGGATCAAGAGCTTGTTCCAGGGCCAGTTCCTGGCGACCAACCGCTTCTACCAACTGGCCGCGGAGCTGGCTTACAAGAAGCACCAATGTGACAAGATGGGCGAGGAGGGTGGCAATACGGAACGAATCGAGGAGGCGCGCCAAGAGATGGCTGAACTGGCACCCGATGCCAGCGCGTGAATCCCCCTACAAACGATTTCGCCCCCGTGGTACAATTTTCAAACGAATGCC
>CAZXXW010000023.1:0-29200 GCA_964644835.1 uncultured Anaerolineales bacterium | reverse complement strand
ATATTGGCAGGTATAATTATCCCGCCGGAAGATTTCACGTTTGTTCAGGTTGACGTCCGGGCGGGGGCGCTTGATCATCTCGCCCAAGCGAATGATTGAAGGGCGCGGGAAGGCGCGCGAGACGGTTCGGATCACGCCACGCCCATTGAGCACCAAATTAGCTTTTCCTGTTACCATTAGAACGATAGCGCGCTTGGTCGTGCACACGTTGATCGGCGCAAAATTAGCGTTCAGGACGAGAACAGGTTTGTGCAGATCTGTCATGTCAATGAACCTTTGCAACAATGAAGATTGCCAACATTCAATCAATCGAGCAGAATTATAGCACGGCTTGTACTAGCCTTGCAGGATGTATTTTATCAACTTTTTTTGTGACTCAAGCAACGATTCCGTAAAGAAAATGTTAAATAGTTTCTATTCCCTGCCCAAACAAGCAGGCAGTTATGCCCTTTTCGTCGCCTTGGAAGCGTTGCAGCATGTTTCCATTGGTCGGCTTGGCCGGGCGGTGTTCAATCCAGGCATATACATCTATTTGGGCAGTGCTGCCGGCCCCGGAGGCTTGAAGGCCCGGTTGGGACGCCATCTACGCGGCGGTGGCAAGCGGCATTGGCACATCGATTGCCTGCGCGCCGTGGGTGATGTCGTCGGCTTTTATGCCGTACGCCATCAAGAACTGGATTCCCTATCTACGCCCGTGGAGTGTCGTTGGAGCCAAGCCCTTGCGGCCAGGCCGGATGTATCGATACCTCTCCCCGGCTTTGGTTGCAGCGACTGCAAGGCCGGTTGCCCGGCTCATTTGGTCGCCATCTCAAGCATGGCTGACTTTGTTGGGGAGCGCTACCGCCAGATCCTTGCCGACAGCCTCGGTATTTCTCCAGACTTGATTTTCTGTCAGCCCAGTACCTGAATCTCTTTCGCTCTGGTGGTACAATAAAAACCATACGCGATTTATTCGCGATGAATTTATGGCTACCTTACCGATATCCCGATCTTTATCCTCTGTCAAGCATCTCCGCCCTTTCAACGTGCGCCGAGACTTGAAGGAAGCGGCCGATCTGATCGAATTGTGCTTCGATGAGACCTTGTCCGTCGATGGGCGCAGATATTTGCGCCATATGCGCGCCGTGGCGAGAAGAAACGCTTCTCGTTGGGTGACGATCGCTGCCTCAAGCGGCGGACTTCCCCTGGCCGGATTTGTTTGGGAAGAAGAAGGGCGCCTTGTCGGTAACTTGAGCCTGTTACCCTTTTTTCACAGGGGGCGGCGCATTTATTTGATTGCCAATGTTGCCGTCCACCCGGACTATCGGCGCCGCGGCATCGCCCGCGCTTTGACCCAAGCTGCTCTGGACAAGGCCGGTCGCTGGCGCGTCCACCGGGTGTGGTTGCATGTCCGTGAGGATAATTCCCCTGCTGTCAAGCTTTACACCGCGATGGGATTCAAGCCCCAGGCGCGGCGAGCAACCTGGGATGTGAGTCCCCGCTCCATCCTTGGGGAGCCGTCTCCTGAAACACGGGTGACCATCCGGGCGGGACGCCATTGGAGCAAACAACGCGCCTGGCTGCTCCGAAATTATCCCGAGATGTTGCACTGGCACATGCCGCTGTCGATGCAGGCGTTCAAACCCGGTTTATTGGGGGTTCTATTTCGTTTTTTCAGCGAAGAACATCTCCGCCATTGGGCGGCTCGCAATCGTGATGGGCTTCTTGGTGTTTTAACCTGGCAGGCCACGGAGCGTTATTCCGATTATCTCTGGCTGGCTGCTCCCCCGGAGACAGAAGCCCTGGCCTTGGGGACGATTTTGCCTTTTTTACGTCGTGAGGCGCGGCTCCGTCGTCCCCTGTCGTTGAATTATCCCGCTGGCCGGGCCAAAGATGTACTCCAGGCGGCGGGTTTCGAACATCGACATACGCTTATTTGGATGAAGGTAAAACCATGAAACGATTTCTCTTCCGCTGGGCGATCAACGCGGTCGCCCTGTATGCTGCAATTCAGATTGTTCCCGGCATTGAGGCCCAAACTACCCATTGGACCGCCCTGTTTGGCTTGGCTCTGATTTTTGGCTTTCTCAACGCCCTGTTGAGACCGCTGCTGACCTTGATGACGTGCCCGATGATCTTGCTGACCCTCGGTTTGTTCACCTTGGTGATCAACACGCTGATGTTCTATCTGGCCGGCGCCATTGGAAGGTCTTTTGGCATCGGATTCTATGTCAACGGTTTCTGGCCTGCCTTTTTTGGCAGTATCATCACCAGCCTGGTCAGCATGGTGCTAAGCGTCGTGTTCAAGGAAGAATTGAAAAAAGGCTCGAAAAGAAATCACATCGAGCAGTGAAGCTGATTTCCTTCGCGGGCAGAAAAAATTATTGACTCTCGAACGCGTCGCGGTATAATCTTTTTGCTATTGATCTGGTCCCGTAGCTCAATTTGGCAGAGCAGTTGACTCTTAATCAATTGGTTGCAGGTTCGAGTCCTGCCGGGATCACTCAAAGAGTTTATGGCTAGTTGGGCCAGACTTGTGAAATAAGTCCCGGGAAACACCCTGGTGGCGCTTGCCCATGGGTGTTTTGTTTTTAAGGAGACCTACCCAATGGCTGCACTACCCCGATTTGTTCCTCTCCTTAAAGCTGCAGAGCAACTTGAGATGCATGAAGATGAGTTGCATAGGCTAGTTGATTCCGGTGTTGAAATTTAGTCAAGGTTCGAGACGGTTATCTTAAATACGCGACGCGATATGGTGCTAGAAGGGGGTGGTTCATGGTTAAGGTAACACTTTTTGTACAATATCGCAGCGCCGGTCGAGTGTCGCCGGGGCGTGCAGAGCATTCGCTGTAGTTTAGCGAAAATGTATCGAGACCTAGCGGCCTAATACAACAAAATTCCCTTCAATAACCCGCAAACTTGGTCTCGATACAAATTCTCCGCTAGCGCTCCGAATTCACTCGACCGGTGTTTGCTCTATTACTCGAAGAGTACTCCTCCGGAGCAAGTGTAACCTTAATTTCCTTTCCATATGAACCATCCCCCGTCTTCTGAGGTAAAAGTCCTTCAGCTAACGATTCTAATCCTTGTGTTTGGAGATCATACAGAAATTTTCGCGAAACACCAAGTTTCTCTGCCGTGTTGGTAACCCATCCCCATTCGCGTTCTGGGATTGGTTTGATCATCTCAAGTGCAAGCTCGATACGTGTTGACAAGGATAGCTCAGGTAAGCGATAATTAGGTATAGGAACCTCCTGTTTGAGGAATTAAAGGTTGGTTGTGCTTCCTTATTTTTTCTCATCAGGAGGTTTCTGACAAGACTATTCACTTGTAAATGTTCTATAAGTGTGAACCTAATTCTGAACCATCCCATTTGATTTATCCCAAATGCCTTTTCCGAAAGCGATGTGGCTTTTTGATGGTCAAAATTTCCAAGAAACGGAACTCCTACTCAATTTGTCTCCTGAGGATATGCATCTCACAAAGAAAATGCTTGGCGAACTTGGTATGGAAACAATATTTTGGTTGTTGTGATGATCCATTATTCCATTTTGCTTGCTAAGGAAATCAAGTGATCAAGGGAAGAAAACTTCGTCGAGAAGAAATCAAAAATATTTGGGCCATTGACCGACGTGAAATTATCGAGCGGGTTTATTATCTTGAGAATGGAACCTTGGTTTTGAAACCAGAGTATTATGATATGCCCGGTTGGCCGCCCGGAGAAGCCGAATTGTATACACCGATCTTGGAGACTTGCTACGATCGAGATGGATGGTTTTATGGCTTGTTCGATCAAGATAATCTGATCGGTGTTGCCGTACTGGACAACCACTTTATTGGCAGGAAGGAAGACCGACTTCAACTTAAATTCTTACACATCAGCCATTCTTTTCGCGACAGAGGATGGGGCAAGCATCTGTTTGAATTAGCGGTAGCCGAGGCCCGAAAGCGGGGAGCGCAAAGCTTGTATATTTCTGCCACGCCATCTGAAAACACGATAGACTTCTATCTCAACTTGGGTTGTCAAGTCACAAATGATGTCGACTCGGCGTTATTTGCATTGGAACCAGAAGATATACACCTCGAATACAATTTTGAGTCACATCGAGAGGCTAGTGAGCGGGTGGAAAACAAGTAATCTCCATGTTTCTTTACCATCGTCGCGAGATTGTCTGAGATGTAAACAGCGGTAATCCATTCTGCCCCTCCACCAACCCCCACGGCGGAGCGCCATACCCTGCGTTGGAAAGCAAACCTCGACGCAGGGTTTCATTAATTAACAAAAGCTCGAAAAGCTATGTAAGCTGCTCAGTGTATTCTCTAGTGTATAAGAAACAACCAGGTCGCCAGCCTTCGAGCCTATGAAAATATTATTGAACGTGGAATGTGGAATAAAGCCCGGTTTTTTAAGTGCGATCAATATAGTCAAAAATCAAGCTGGGAAACGATTAAACCACCTGCCTGATGGAAACCATCAACCACTAGAACGAGTGGGTGACTTATGAAGAGTTGATTAATCTCTTAGCAGTGTGGTTGTCAGTGATCAAAATATTGATCCACTTGCCCCGCAAAGCAGCGCGGATCGCTTTGAATTTTCGTCGTCCCCCGGCAACACCAATTGAGCGTTCTACATTTCGGAGTTGATTTAACTTCATCGAAATTACTCTATTATCGAGGAATGATTTTACGGGCATCCCCTCTTCGTCAAAGAAGTGAAGCAAAATATCACCTACAGCATTATTGCTGTGGAGACTGTCTAGTTCTTCTTCTGAAAAAATATTGCCACTCTCAGCAAGCAAAAGCGATGGTTGAACGGTTCCTATACCTACTAAAGCTAATGTAATGTGATCAAATAGATTTATCGCATTGGCTACATATTCATCTTTATAATACAAGGCTAGAGTTTCCGGCGATCCAACAATGCCTGGGGCGGGGAGGAAAACAGCTTCACCATTGACTAAATTTGCAAAGCGACTTGTTAATCTATTGGCGTGCGTCTCCGCAGACGGATTGCCGATACCACCCAAGATTTGCACGATCTTATTTTCCCCGTTCTTGTTCAGGGGGTGCATAGCATCTACCAAGGCCAAGAGCGTCGAACTCCAGGATGAAATGCCGATAATGTCGTTGGGTTTGATAATTGTCTCAATATAATATGCTGCAGCTGATCCAATATCGCGCATGATGTTACTCTCATCGTCAGGATTTAACGTATCGATGACAATTGCATCAACAAGTTGATATTTATCGACAAGTTGTTCTTCAAGCTGGGAATAAACGCCTTTTGGAATGTTTACACTAATTCGTACAATTCCCTCTATCCTGGATTTTTTTAATAGCCTTGAAATAGTTGGCTGCGATAACCCTAACTGCTTAGCAATAGCAGATTGATGCATATCTTTTTGGTAGTACATTCGGGCGATTCGTGCCATGATCCTAAGCTCGTCTAATCGTGCCATTTCATTCTCCTAAATCTTAGAAGGCAAGAGTCCAATATGTGTTTTTTGCGATCAATTCCAATTGGCCGTTCGTTTTCTCGAATATATATTACCACATTGTGAATAAAATTATTTATTTGAATATTTATTCATTTTTTCTTGACATCCCCCGCTCTTTCGCTATGATTGTATTGCTCCTGAATAATAATATTGTTCTGCATAAATATTCTGCCCCTACAACAGCATCAAAGAGAAGCATTCATGGAAATAAGCGAATTAGAACTAAAATCAATTCAATATCGGAAAACGATTCTTTCGGTCATTAAACAAGCGAACGCAGGCCACACGGGGGGGAGCTTATCTTGTGTTGATATATTGAATGTTTTGTACAATCATGTAATGCGGGTCTCCCCGGAAACTTTCGAATCACCGGACAGAGATCGTTATATTCAAAGCAAAGGCCATTCAGTGGAAGCTCTTTACGTAGTATTGAGCGATCGAGGTTTTTTCTCTGGAGAAGACCTCAAGACACTCAATACTTATGGGTCTGATTTTATTGGTCATCCCACTCGGAAGATTAACGGCATTGAGCAGAATACTGGAGCACTTGGGCATGGCTTGTCGTTATCAGTAGGAACAGCTTTAGCGGGTAAAAAAGACGGCAAATCCTACCGTGTGTTTACTTTATTGGGGGATGGAGAATTGACGGAAGGATCTAATTGGGAAGCGATGATGGCGGCAGCTCATTATAAACTTGATAATCTTGTAGTGATCATTGACCGCAACACACTGCAAATTACTGGAAGAACTGAAAAAGTAATGAGGCTTGAGTCTTTGGAAGACAAATTCCGATCTTTCGGTTTTAGCGTAAGAACGGTCGATGGTCACAATATCGAAGAATTGTTAGCTATATTTGCTGATTTGCCATTTGAAAAAGAAAAACCAAACTTGGTGATTGCAAAGACGATAAAAGGAAGAGGCGTTAGCTTCATCGAAGATCAAGCAGGCTGGCACCATCGTGTCCCATCGGATTTGGAGTATCAAGAGGCGATGCTCGAACTTGAGTCAGCTGAAGCTTTATGGGAAGAAGCAAATGGAAAAATTAAAGTTGAATAGACCAAACCTCAAGGAATTTGCAGACATATTATTATCCTTAGCAAAAGAGGAATCCGATATCTTGGTAGTTACAGGAGATTCGCGAGGCTCTGGGAAGTTAGTGAATTATGGTGAAGCGCTACCTGATCAAATCGTTGAAGTTGGTATAGCGGAACAAAATCTGGTCGGCATTTCGGCCGGCTTAGCTTCAGCTGGGAAAAAGGTTTTTGCTGTTTCACCTTCATGCTTTTTGACCGCGCGATCTCTTGAGCAAATCAAAAACGATGTCGCCTATTCCGATAATCCTGTAAGACTGATTGGGATAAGCGCAGGGGTTAGTTATGGCGCTTTAGGATCCACGCACCACTCATTGCATGATTTTGCCGCTCTGCTTGCTATCAGCAATATTGATATTGTCGTGCCAGCAGATAATTATGAAACTCGGGAGGCAATCAAAGCTGCTGTTGATTATCCAAAACCGATCTATATTCGCTTTGGCAAAAAACCGATGTATGATCTTCCACATCCTAAAACGGGTTTCAAGATTGGTAGAGCGACGATATTGTCTCATGGTAGTGATGTTACCTTCATCGCTACTGGCGAAATGGTTTCGAGAGCATGGATGGCAGCAAATATTTTGTCGGAAGAAGGCATCGATTGTGGTGTTATTAGCATGCACACCTTGCGACCGTTTGACGAGGCAGCTGTGCTAGACGCTGCCTTAAATTCAACAGCGATCATTACTGTGGAGGAGCATAGTATTCATGGTGGTTTGGGGAGTTTATGTGCCTCTCTTTTACTTCAGCGGGGAGTTTGTAGTCATTTTAAAATCATAGGCATTCCTGATGAATACACTATCACCGGCAGTCAGACTGAGATTTTCGAACACTATGGCATCACACCTCAAGGTTTAGCCCAAACTGCAAAGCAAATGCTCTCAATGGAGGTAAGGTAGTGGATATTATTCTGGCTATTGACCAAAGCACTTCCGCTACGAAAGTAATCTTATTTGACGCTCAAGGCGCTTTGCTCGATAAAGTATCTCTTCCCCACGAACAGATTTACCCTCGTCCGGGCTGGGTTGAACACGATGCCGAAGATATCTACAAAAATGTTGTCCGATTGTTGAGAACAATACTTGAGCGAAACAAAGACGTAAAGAAAGAACTACGTTGTTTGAGCATTACGAATCAGAGAGAGACCGTCGTTGTCTTTGATCGTCAGACTGGCAAACCGCTCCATCATGCGATCGTCTGGCAATGTCGACGTGGTAACGAGATATGCGCTTCATTGGTGGAGGATGGGAAGAACAAAGTTGTGCAGTCTAAGACCGGCTTACCAATCGACACTTATTTTTCAGCTTCGAAACTGAAATGGTTGGTCGACAATCATCCAGAAATTCAGAAAAAATTAATCGATGGGCAGGCCTTGATCGGCACGATAGAAACCTATTTGATTTATCGTCTGACCAAGGGAGCAACCTTTGCCAGCGATCAAACAAATGCTTGTCGTACGTTGCTCTATGACATCAAAAATCTTCGCTGGGATGAAGGATTATGTGAAATGTTTGGCGTTCCTATTCAGGCCCTACCGGAAGTCCGAGACAGTAGTGCTCATTTCGGAGAAACGGATATCGAGAGCGCGCTTCCATCACCGATTCCTATTTGTGGCGTGATGGGCGATTCTCAAGCTGCCTTGTTCGCCCAGCGTTGTTTTGATGCCGGGGCTGCAAAAGTGACTTTCGGCACAGGCTCGTCTGTCTTGCTCAATATCGGTGGTGAGATGATCCGTTCCGATAGCGGCATCGTCACCACCATTGCCTGGGTGTATGAAGGTGAACCCACCTACGCATTCGAAGGCATAACGAATTTTACTGGCGCTACGATTGCTTGGCTCAAAAACCAAATGGAGATCATTGCCGATGTGGCCGAAACAGAAAGTCTTGCCCGGTCTGTCGAAGACAATGGGGGCGTTTATTTGATCCCTGCCTTTGTGGGGCTCAGCGCACCTTATTGGCAGCCAAATGCCAAAGCTGCCATCCTTGGCCTGACGCCTCACAGCACGAAAGCACATCTTGTTCGCGCCGGTTTGGAATCCATTGCTTATCGTATCCGGGATGTGCTTTCCTTGATGGCTCAGGATGCTGGCGTTGAGATGCAGTTTATTCATGCCGATGGTGGAGCCATTGCAAACCGCTTCTTGATGCAATTTGTAGCAGACATGTTGGGGATTACCCTCCGTGCTTCCGGTCTGCCAGAACTCTCCGCGTTAGGGGCAGTTTTTTCCGGATTGTTGGGTATGAGAGTGCTTCAAACCCTCGAAGATATAAACCAACTACCGACGGAATCCGTTGATTTCACTCCTAAAATGGATCGTGAATTGGCTGATAAATATTATCTAGGTTGGCAGGCTGCCGTAAAGAAAGTTTTGTATCATCCTAAACAAGGATAAATCTATGAAACTCAAAATATCTTCAATCATCATTGCATTAATATCCCTAGTATTTCTGTTTCTCGCAGGATTCTACGGTTTTACCGTGGTGAGCATCGAAGAAGCTGAAGAAGCAATTCAAAGCGAAGCGTTCGATCCCATCATGTATGTGAATGGAATCTGGGAATCTGAGCTGTTGCCGACTTTCAATGAGAAGTCGGTAGAAATTTCCAATATTTTATCCGCAATGGAGCCAGACTCCAGTGGCAATGCCAACAAGGACGATTTGATTGATATTGCCAATCAATATGGGCTGATCACTGTTGGCGAGGCACATGTCTACATGGTGAGAGGCAGCGGTAAGATTCTAACCGTCAATGCCGAAACAAGCCTAGGGACGGCGGAAGTAGCGATCGATGGCTATGACGGTCCCATTAAGGTATTACTCTATATCGGCACCCGTATCCCTAGTGATGATACTTCGGTGCGAGACGCGGTTGGTTTTATTACTTTTGGCGATTTCAGAGAACAGACCGAGTACGGGAAGGCGGCGACCGAAATAAATAAACGTGTTCTCACCACTGTGCTTGGTGATATCGACAGGGAAAATCTGGAAGGTAAAACAATTTCATTTAAGGGGGCTTTTACCATCCGTACATTCAACAAGATTCAAATCAATATGGAAGAAATTAATATTATTCCAGTTGAAATCGAACTAGGAGAATAACGATGCCCAATCCGACGCCTATTCTCGATTCTGATACGACTATTTCAGACAACGTTATTCTGTCTGCCAAAAACATCACGAAATATTTTCCCGGGACGGTGGCATTGGATGACGTATCCTTCGATGTTCGCAAAGGGAAAGTCAATGTTCTCATTGGAGAAAACGGTGCGGGAAAGTCAACGTTGATGAAGATTCTGGCTGGCGTGCAACCACCCACTCACGGCAAAATTCTTCTCGATGGAAATAAAATTCATCCACGTTCGCCGCTTGAAGCCACTCGCTTGGGAATAGGGATGATTTTTCAGGAATTGAATTTGTGTGACAACTTGAGCGTGGTAGATAATATCTTTCTCGCGCGCGAAACGACCCGACGGGACGGATTGATCGCGCGTAGACCTCAGAAGCAACGTGCTCGCGAATTAATGAAGAAACTCAAGCAGAAGATTGATCCTGAAGAACTTTTGTGTAATCTACGGATTGGAGAACAGCAGATTGTGGAGATTGCCAAGGCGCTGGCTCAAGATGTACGGATCCTGATTATGGATGAGCCGACATCTGCGCTTAGCGCTGCCGAGGTGGAAGTGTTGTTCCATATCATTCGCGAACTTAAATCCACTGGGGTTGCCATCATCTACATTTCGCACAAACTGGAAGAACTCTCGCAAATCGGCGATTACGTTACCATCTTGCGGGATGGACGTAAAGTGGCAGAAGAGGAAATTAAAAATGTGGACGTTCCGTGGATGATCGACAAAATGGTAGGACGCAACCCCGCCACTTTGTTCACCCGCAAAGAACGCCAGATAGGCGATGTCCTGCTCAAAGTAGAGAATTTGACCCTGCCGCGTTCTGGCGGTGGTTATTTGCTTGATCATATTTCATTCGAACTGCGAGAGGGAGAAGTACTGGGCTTTTACGGGCTGATGGGTGCTGGACGCTCCGACCTGTTGGAGTGCCTTACGGGCGCGCGTCCACAGGCAACCGGAAATATCTGGTTGGATCATAAGCCGGTGACAGTAACAACTATTTCAGACCGCATCCAATCTGGATTTGTGCTTGTTCCTGAAGATCGCCAACGCGATAGCCTGGTGCCAACGTTATCGGTGATGGACAACATGTTGCTCGCTAGTTTAAAAAAATATCTCAAAGGAATATTTATCAACTCCAAAAAGGAGAGAGCGGCTACTAACTCACAGATCAAAGATCTATCTATCCGCGTAGCAAATACACAGCAGCCGATTACTGCACTCAGTGGGGGTAATCAGCAAAAGGTAGTAGTGGCAAAAGGATTACTGACGAAGCCCAAAGTCCTGTTGCTCGATGAACCAACACGCGGGATCGATGTTGGCGCGAAATCAGAGATTTCTGAAATCATTGATCGATTAGCGACACAGAAATACGGTGTGATCTTCGTATCGTCGGAATTAAAAGAGATAATGGCAATGGCTGACCGTATTCTTGTCATGTCGAAGGGAAAAATTACGGGAGAATTCACTCATCAAGAGGCCACTGAAGAAAAACTAGTCGCGGCTTCAGCGATTGGACACGGCCCAATTAATGGAGGCAATCATCATGACTCAAGAAACTAGTTCGAAATCGGCAAAAATCAAAATGAAGCTTAATATTACTAGAACCGACGTGCTGCAATTTCTGTTGCGCGGCAGGGCTTTTATTGCTCTCATCCTTGTTACAGTCGTATTTACATCGTTGACACCGCAATTTCTGACCGCGAGCAATATTGTCATTATGTCCAAGCACATAGCAATCAATGCATTGCTTGCACTTGGCATGACTTTTGTCATCCTGACCGGGGGCATTGATCTATCGGTTGGGTCGATTGTCGGTATGGTCGCCATGATTGCTGGAGGGTTGATCAACGAAGGGATCATTTTGGAGAAGCTTGGCATTATCATCTACCCTCATACCTGGATGGTTATTTTGCTTTCGCTTATATTGGGAACCTTGGCAGGAGCGATCAGTGGTTATATCATCACCCGTTTTAATGTTGCTCCTTTTATTGCCACCCTGGGAATGTTATATGTTGCGCGCGGCATCGCTGGCTTGCGGAATAATGGTTATACCTTTCCAAACCTGGTCGGACGTCCTGAGTATGGTAATACAGGTTTCGAGATATTAGGAGCTGGCGACTTTTTAGGCGTCAACTATTCCATCTGGTTTATGGTATTGCTTACGGTTGTGGCTCACATTGTGACCAGACGCACGCCGTTTGGTCGCCATGTGTACGCGATTGGTGGGAATGAACGTGCGGCTGAACTTTCGGGCGTGCGTGTCTCTCGTACCAAGATCATTGTCTACAGCATCAGCGGTTTTTGCTCTGCTTTGGTTGGCTTGATTATCGCTTCGCAGTTGGTTGCCGCACATCCGCTTACGGGAGATACCTTTGAGTTGAACGCCATTGCCGCAGTAGTGTTAGGTGGTACTTCCCTAGCTGGTGGGCGCGGCAGTATGGGTGGAACCTTAATAGGTGCTTTTGTCATCGGCGTGTTGAATGATGGTCTGGTGATGATGGGCGTTTCTTCGTTTTGGCAGAAGGTCATCAAAGGTGCTGTGATTGTGTTTGCTGTCATTATCGATCAAGTCCAGGCGCGCATGCAAGAGCGGATCGCACTTCAAAAGCAGCAGGAAATTACCGTGGATAAAAGTCCTTGAGATTAATGCCCTCAGAAAGGAGTTTATATCGAATAAAAATGACGAAAAAATTAGTAAGTCCAGGTTTTTCAAATTTCTACTCATACCTTTAAGGAGAAGAACATGTCTAACAAAAAGTTTATCGTATTTCTAAGCCTGCTCGCAGTCGTAGGTATGTTGCTCAGCGCCTGCCAGCCAGCCGCACCTGCTGAAGAAGCACCTGCCGAAGAAGAGGCGGTTGAAGAAGTATCCGCTGAAGAAGAAGCGACCGATACCGAGGCAGGTGGTTTGATCTGCGTGATCGTGCCCGGCGTGGAGAATCCGTTCTTTGGCACGATGCAGGAAATTGCTGCAGCCAAAGCAGAAGAGCTTGGTTACGAGACGCTAAAACTCGTTCACGATGATGATGCCAACAAGCAAATGGAACTGTTTGAGAGCTGTATTGCCAAAGAGGCTGCGGCGATCATTCTGGACAATGCAGGAGCTGATGCCAGTATTGCGGCCGTACAAAAAGCCAAAGATGCCGGTATCCCCTCCTTCCTGGTGGATCGCGAGATCAACGAAGAAGGTGTCGCGGTATCCCAGATTGTCTCCAACAACTACCAGGGTGCCACCATCCTGGCCGAAGAATTTGCCCGGTTGATGGGTGAAGAAGGGAAGTACATCGAGTTGACAGGTCGCGACACCGACACCAATGCCCACGTACGTTCGCAGGGCTACCATGATGTGCTCGACCAACTTCCCGACATGGAAATGGTTGCTCAACAGACGGCCAACTGGAGCCAGACCGAAGCTTTTGACGTAATGGAAAGCCTGCTCCAACAGCATCCTGATGTCGATGGCGTGATCTGCGGTAACGATACCATGGCCTTGGGCGCTCAGGCGGCGTTGGATGCTGCTGGGTTGGGTGATGTGATCGTAGTTGGTTTCGACGGCTCCGATGATGTCAACGAATCCATCCTTGCTGGCAAAATCGACGCGGGTGCTTTACAACCGGTGGCTGAAATGGCCATCCAGGCTGCGATCCAGGCCGATGCCTATATCAGGACTGGCGAAACCGGAAAACCCGAAAAGCAGTCCATCGATATGGTCTTGCTGACCCCCGAAAATGCCTGCCAGTACGAAAGCTTTGCTCCTACCGGCTCTACAGAACCATGTGTGGTCGAAGAGTCTGAACCTGAAGCTGCAGAAGGTGGCGGTTTGATCTGCGTGATTGTGCCCGGCGTGGAGAATCCGTTCTTTGGCACGATGCAGGAAATTGCTGCAGCCAAAGCAGAAGAGCTTGGTTACGAGACGCTAAAACTCGTTCACGATGATGATGCCAACAAGCAAATGGAACTGTTTGAGAGCTGTATTGCCAAAGAGGCTGCGGCGATCATTCTGGACAATGCAGGAGCTGATGCCAGTATTGCGGCCGTACAAAAAGCCAAAGATGCCGGTATCCCCTCCTTCCTGGTGGATCGCGAGATCAACGAAGAAGGTGTCGCGGTATCCCAGATTGTCTCCAACAACTACCAGGGTGCCACCATCCTGGCCGAAGAATTTGCCCGGTTGATGGGTGAAGAAGGGAAGTACATCGAGTTGACAGGTCGCGACACCGACACCAATGCCCACGTACGTTCGCAGGGCTACCATGATGTGCTCGACCAACTTCCCGACATGGAAATGGTTGCTCAACAGACGGCCAACTGGAGCCAGACCGAAGCTTTTGACGTAATGGAAAGCCTGCTCCAACAGCATCCTGATGTCGATGGCGTGATCTGCGGTAACGATACCATGGCCTTGGGCGCTCAGGCGGCGTTGGATGCTGCTGGGTTGGGTGATGTGATCGTAGTTGGTTTCGACGGCTCCGATGATGTCAACGAATCCATCCTTGCTGGCAAAATCGACGCGGGTGCTTTACAGCCGGTAGCTGAAATGGCCATCCAGGCTGCGATCCAGGCCGATGCCTATATCAGAACTGGCGAAACTGGAAAACCCGAAAAGCAGTCTATTGATATGGTCCTGCTGACCCCCGAAAATGCCTGCCAGTACACCCTGTTTGCCCCCAACGGCAAAACAAGTTGTCCTTAGTTGTAACTTGAAAACAGGTTATGGTAGTGTAAAAACTTGATTCCCGCAGAGGAGTGCCGGATGGATTGTATGCCGTCCGGCACCCCTCTCAAGGGGACACCTGCTACATGAAATGGATCCGTACCCAGTGCATAATGCAGTTGTCCCCATCATTATACATCTAGTGATTTTGCAGATAAAGGTATCTAAACATAAATCCCGTCTTGGGGGGAGCCTCAATATGAATGAAATTTTTGTGAATCAGGAGAAGCAATGAAGAAAACAAATGTAATTAATGCCCCAATTTCGGCAGTGATTGCCAAATTAGGACATATGGACACTTTGATCATAGCAGATGCCGGTTTGCCGATACCTAAAGGAGTGCAGCGCATCGATTTGGCTCTTACCAAGGGGATACCTGGATTTATTGATACCTTGCGGGTTGTTCTTTCAGAAATGCAGCTTGAAAAAGTGGTCATAGCCGAAGAGATGAAACAAGTTAGCCCTGGCATCCTGACCGATATTCAGGATCTGATTGACGGAATTTCTGTTGAATTTGTTCCGCATCAACATTTCAAAGATTTAACCATCCAATCTCGAGCAATTATCCGCACAGGAGAATTCACTCCTTATGCAAATATTATTCTAGTGTCTGGTGTCGTATTTTAATCATCTGGATACCAAAAGGAGAAGATTATGAGAACAACATTAGGTGTGATATTTGGGAACCGCGATTTCTTCCCCGATCATCTGGTCAGCGAAGCCCGTAAAGATATTCAGGTATTATTTCAAGAACATGATATCTCCCCCGTCATGGTTGGCGAAGATGAGACGAAATTAGGTTCAGTGGAAACGTATGATCACGCTAAGACTTGTGCTGCCCTATTCAAGAAGCACCAGGATGAAATTGATGGTATTTTGGTTGTATTGCCGAATTTTGGCGATGAGAAGGGGATCGCTGATACGATTAAGCTCTCTGGTTTACGGGTTCCCATTTTAGTGCAAGCCTATCCCGATGATTTCGCTGCTCTAGATGTAGCTCGGAGGCGTGATGCTTTCTGTGGGAAAATTTCAGTTTGCAATAACCTCCGTCAATATGGATTTGAATTTACCCTTACAAGTCAACATGCCAGCTATCCGAAGAGTGAGGGCTTCAAAGCAGATCTTCGTAACTTTGTTCGAGTATGTCATGTGGTCAAAGGCTTGCGCAATGCTCGCCTGGGCGCAATTGGAGCTCGGCCAACAGCCTTTAATACAGTCCGCTATAGCGAAAAATTGTTACAAGTTTATGGTTTGAGCGTAACGACTGTCGATCTATCAGAAATTTTGGGTGCTGCGGATAAGCTCTCGGATGACGATGCCGGGGTCAAAGATAAATTATCAGATATCAAAGCCTACGCCAAACACGATTCAGTACCTCCTCCCCATCTAGTCCGGATGGCAAAATTAGGAGTTGTAATTTCTGACTGGATGGAAGCAAACGATTTGGACGCCAGCGCCTTACAATGCTGGACTTCGATTCAGGAAAATTACGGAGTTAACGCCTGCACCCTGATGAGTATGATGAGCGACCAGTTGATGCCATCGGCCTGCGAGGTTGACATTACCGGTGTCGTCTCGATGTATGCCTTGCAGCTTGCCTCGGGTTTTCCAGGTGCTTTGGTGGATTGGAACAATAACTATGCCGATGACCCTGAACGCTGCGTATTGTTCCACTGTGGTAATTGGGCCAACAGTTTTGTGCCCAACAACGAGATTAAGACAGCCCCTATTCTGGGAACCACGATCGGTGAGGAGAATACATTCGGCGCCATGGCTGGGCGTGCCAGCGCAGGCCCATTGACTTTTGCCCGTGTTAGTACAGATGATGTTCATGGGACGATCCGCACCTATACTGGTGAGGGTCAATTGACAGATGACCCCCTGGATACGTTTGGACACCGGGCCGTGGCGCATGTACCAAACCTGCAAGCTCTGATGAAATATATATGCAAGAATGGGTTCGAGCATCATGTCGCCATGACAATGGGCCGTGTTTCTGCTGCACTGGATGAAGCTTTTGCCACCTACATGGGGTGGGAGAATTACAACCACGCATAAATTTTTAAGAAGATGCTTCTTAAAAATTTCGTGGAGAAGCCGAGTTTTTTGGGATAGTAGCGATAGTGTCAAAAATTTTGTGTAAACAGCACCTTACTGAAAGTCATTTTTCACCTGCCAGCGCTTCCGGAGAAGCAGCCTGAGCCGATGCGGGGGTCAAGGGCGAAGAGCGAAGCGTTCCTTGTCGAACTTAACGCCCTTGCTGCGTAAACAACGGCAACCCCGCCTGTCCCTCGCTCAATTCCCCCAGCGGGGCACCATACCCTGCGTTGGAGAACTACCACCAGCGCAGGGTTTTCTCTTTAACGCTCAATGGCTGCATTACCTTGATTTGTTCCTCTCCCTAAAGCTGCAGAGCAACTTGAAATGCGTGAAGATGAGTTGCATAGGCTAGTTGATGCCGGTTAGAGAAAAATTGCTTTCATATCGTGATTTCTCTTTAACTTGTTATCCTTCCCCTGTGAGATGTTCCTTCAAGAACGCTAAGATGCGCTCTCTGTAGAAGGCATCCTCCGGAGCGGCGCCATCTTCTGGATAGACGAAGTGATCAGCGCCCTCAACAATCCACAGTTCGACTTGGTGTTCTGCGGCCTCAGCGAGAGTGTAGGCATTCTCGACCGAAACTTGGCTATCCGCGTCGCCGTGGGCGATGAGCACGGGCCGCGGCGGAATCTGGGAAATGTCCGCTCGGGGCGAGGCCTGGGCCGGCCAAACGCTGTACATGGTGCGGAAGGCCAAGCGCGTGAAGGGCGTGAAGAGAGCGATAACTACATCGGGCGCGTCCATCATCATCACAAAGGCGTCTTGGATCATCATGTTCACCGAGGCGAAGGCGCTCACACTGATCACAGCATCGACATCAGGGCGGATGGCGGCGGTACGGAGCGCCGTCGCGCCACCCATCGAGACACCCAGGAGAGCGACGGGCACATCCTTCAGATTCGGCTGATCTGCGACCCAATCCAGGGCGGCGGCGACATCCTTCGGTTCTTCGAAAGCTAGACCAATGCGCTCGCCACCGCTTCGTCCATGAGCGCGCATATCCAAAGCCAGCACGGCGTAACCCGCTTCATGCAGGAATTCCGCGTGGCCCAGCATCGTCGATGCATCCTGGCCATCCATGCCGTGCAGCACGATAACGATTCCGCGCGGTGTTTCAACAGGCACCCACCACGCTTTGAGAGGAATACCGTCCTCGCTGGACAGTGCGATACTTTTGCCGGGTAGTCCCAATTCCTGCGGTGTGGTGACCAGCCGCTCGACACGATTTACGAACATCTCATTGAGAAAGTAAAGCGAGCTACCGTACAATGCCAGTGTGATGACAAGTACCAATAAGATCAAACTTCTAAAAATTCGCAAAAGAGTTTTGCGTTTACTCATATAATTTTGTTCCTACTTCCCTTGATTAATGGTGATGGCGACATTGCCCTTCTTGTGCCCTTTTTCGACGTAGCGGTGCGCTTCGACGATCTCGTCGAGAGAATAAATTCGATCGATGACAGGTTTTATCTCACCCGCCTCGGCCAGTTCTTTGAGTTGAAGCAAGGCTTCGAGCTTATGACCACCATCGGAGTCAGCTTGAACGTTGAGATAGACATCCGCCTGCTGACGGGCCCTTTTCTCTTGTGAGCGGGAGAGCTTGCCGACCGCGTCGAAGATCACGTCGTAGGTTTTGCCGCTTTGGGTGAAGTCTTCATGCGTGTAATCGATGACCCGGTTGGCTCCCAGGGAACGGACCAGTTCCAGGCTGCTCGCACTGCATACCCCGGTGACATCGGCTCCAAAGTGGTGGCTGGCAAGTTGGACCGCATAGGTGCCCACTGCACCGGAAGCCCCGTAGATGAGCACGTTTTGACCCGGCTGGATGTTGCCTTTTTTGAGGCATTGCAAAGCCGTCATCCCCGCGCCGGGAAGGGCAACAGCTTGCTCGTAGGTCAGATTGGCCAGTTTCAGGGCCAGGACTCCCTCCTCGGGCAGGCACTTGTATTCAGCGTAGCCGCCAAAGTTTCCCTTGAAGGTGGAGGCGAGAACGGCGTCGCCGGGCTTGAAGCGGGTTACCTTCTCTCCCACCGCTTCTACATCCCCGGCTAATTCCATCCCCAGGATGGAACGGCGGGGCTTGCGAATCCCCAGGAACAGGCGCGCCATCAGCCGCTGCAAGGTGGGGAGGGGGATATCAAGACTGCGCATGATCGTATCCCCAATGGTGACCGTAGTTGCCCGAACTTCGACCAGCACCTCTTTGGCCCTCGGCGCAGGTTTTTCGATTTCTTCCAACTGAAGAACTTCTGGTGGTCCGTATGCTTTGTAAACGACTGCTTTCATCCTTGTTTCTCCTAAGCCTTTTGATCAAACGCTTAGACCAAGCCCCAGGTGTAGCAAGTGGCGCGGGCCGATCCCTTTGCAAATCGCTCGCATATGCTCCATTAGATGGGCGGGCGCGAAACTCGTTGGGTACTTCGTCATTGTGACTTGACCTGAAATCTGAGTTGCTTTGTTGTCACGTTAAGGTTTCGTGGAAAAAATGGGTGGAGTTAAATGATCAAAGCAACATGATCTCGAATAGCCAACAGGAAACCAAAAAAGACTGCGTTGCCAACGATCAAGCCAGGAAGTTGCGCGAACCAAGGCGCGTGGTGGATGACGGCTAAGCCTATCAATGTAACGATCCCCTGCCAGGCCATAGCGACAAAGAAATACGATTGCTCAATCAACCAAGCAAGGACGACCAGATGATGAGCGGCCAGAGCTCCCGCTCTTTCGAGATTGCCTTGGCAGAAGCGACGGAATTGATGAAGACGTTCTTGAGATAAAACCAGATGTTTTCGGTTGTCATTGGTGATTGGTGGGTATGATTGACGTGAATGCAAGCCTTATGTCCATGTACGGCATTAATCCAAAAGGGTCGCGCTTGAAAGGAGTTAACCAGCAAAACTCGAATACAAGATCATACACGCGGAGATAAGATTGCACAACGGAATCCGTGTTAAGAAAATGTAAACGATGGGTTATTAAATTATCTTGAGAAGATGCGTAAACTGGGAGGCGAAAGGGCTTTACGGACTAATTCCGGCACCATGCAGGTTGACCACTTGCAGCACAATCACCATAAAGACGATGCCGGCCAGGGAACCGGCGATGGTTTGGTTCAGTTTATGGCGGTTGCGCCGGACGCGCGCCCAGGCAACTATTGGGATGATCAACAAAACGGGGGCGGCATGGTTTCCAAAGATGGTGAACAAGAAAATGGCAAAACCTGCTGCGGCGGTGCTGTGACCACTGATTTTCCATCGAAGGGTGACCAGCAACAGAAAGGCAACCTGGATGACCCCCGCTCCGGCAAAGACGGTCAGGGCAAAGGGGGCAGACCCCAATAGCATGACCAACCAAGCGATCAGCGAGGTGAGCAGCATCAGAATCATCGGGCGAGTGCGCTGCTCGCGAATCTTAATGTGAAAGTCGCTGATTTTTCCCTGGCGAATCTTCCAGACAATATACAGCACGGGGAGGAGAATCCCCATCAGGAGATAGAAGCCAGCCCAGATCCAGGCATCGACCGAGCCTAACTTGAGGGCGGTCAAGGCGATACCAATGACGATCAGCAGCGGCGGACTGAAAACTCGCGAAATCCATTTGGCAACATGATCATCCCAAGGAATCGAGGGGAGAGCGCTTGTTTGCAGAGAGGGTGCGTACCGGCTATCTATTCGCATGCAAAATATCTCCGATCGAACGAATCCTTACAAGGCTCAATCGAGCAACATCAACTCGTAATAACGCTGAATTTCTTCCTGAACGATATGGATGATTTGCTCATCATGAATGGCCCCGTCAGTCTGAACCCGGGCATCATGAAGGCGAGATTTAATCCGCTTTAGAACGGTAGTTTCTCCCTGGGACGGTCGGCACGCGTTTGATTGATCATGACGAGATTGTGCAGAGGAAACTTGTGAATTTAACATGGTTTGACTCCTTTATGCTCACTAAGACTCTTCCGACACGAAGCTAATTTTCCCACTTCCAGCGTTGTAAGATCGTTTTGGCCGGATGAGCAGTCAGGTCTAATTGCAACGGTGTGATAGAAACATACCCACTCTCAAGCGCGCCAATATCCGTCCCCTCCTGGGGTATGCCGGATGGCGCGTCGCCGCTAATCCAATAGTACGGCGTCCCTCTCGGGTCCTGGCGTTTATCTAATCTATCGTGATAGACTCGTGTGCCCTGCCGGGTGATAGCAACCCCTTTGATCTCCTCTAAGGAGAGATAGGGGACGTTTACGTTCAACAGAATCCCTTTTGGAAGCGGGTATTGGATCACCTGTTCAACTACCCGGCGAGCGATGCAGGCGGCCGGATCATAATCTAGCAGGCTGAGATGGTTGCGCGTGGAGCCCAGCGAAACAGCGATGCCGGGAACGTCGCCAATGACGGCTTCCATGGCAGCGGTGACGGTGCCAGAATAGGTGACATCGTGCCCCAAGTTGGGCATCGGATTGATGCCTGAAACGACGAGATCGAATTCTTTCTCAAAATAGCCCAACAAGGCCAAGGCGACGCAGTCAGATGGGGCGCCATCACTTGCCAAGGCTTTTGTACCATCTTCTAATTTGACTTCCCGGACGCGTAGAGGCCGCCCAAGCGTTTTGACATGTCCCCCGCCAGACCAGTTTCGTTCCGGCGCCAGAATGGACACATCCCCAAGCTCACGCATTTTTTGAGCCAGAGCCAGTAAGCCGGGTGCAGTAACACCATCGTCATTGGTCACTAAGATATTTAACGTCATGGCCCTATCATAATCAATCAAAATTAAGAATCATTGATGTCTCTGTTAACGCTTGGTAAAGGCTTCTTTAACCAGCTTTGTGCAAGAAGACACCAGTCCCGCGACCGTGACGCACCGAGAAGCGATCATTTTCTCAGTTCAGACTATTTCTAATTACTGGTTTGCTCCCTTTCAAGCGCTCGGCCAAACGTTGTAATTGAAAGATGTCAACGGGTTTATTGAGCAAAAAGTCGGCTTTGTCTTGCAGATCTCCCCCCATGCGCGCATCCGCTGTTACCAGCACAAGATAGGTATTGGCAAAGCGAGGGTCATCATAAATAACGTTGAGGATTTCTTTTCCGGATACGTTCGGCAAGTGCAAATCAAGCAAAATGAGACTGGGCGTAGCATCGGAGAGCCAATCCATCGCCTCACGCCCGTCGGCGAGAATGCGAGTCTCATAATGGATGTCTTGCAATGCCTGCGCAAACATATTCGATAAAATTGTGTTATCTTCGATAATGACGGCTTGTGGTTTCATAGTTTTTTCGTTCTTGAGTTTTTTTTGATGGAGGAAAAGATGAAACGTTTTTGATCGGAATCTCGACGATAAAAGTGCTACCCTTGCCCACTTCGCTTTCCAGGCTGATTTGCCCTTCCATTTGTTGGACAAGTTGTTGTGAAATTGATAATCCTAATCCCGTGCCACTGAATCGGCGGGTAGCTGATCCATCAACTTGAGCAAAAGGTTCAAAAATACGCGCTTGCATTTCAGGGGGGATACCCGGGCCCGTATCAGAAATCTTGAATCTAAGAAAATATTGGCGAGTGACCTCCACCTGCAGATTAATTTCTCCAGCTTCAGTGAACTTAATTGCATTACCGAGCAAGTTGGTCAATACTTGTTGAAGCCGAGTACCGTCTCCAACCTGTTCTTGCGGTGTATCCGACTGAACTTCAACATAGAAATCTAAGTCTTTTGCTTTTGCAAGTACGCGCATACGCTTTTCAACTTCTTCAATCAATTTTCTCAAGTGATAAGGCGCGTTTTGCAAACTTAGCTGGCCACTATTTAACTGGGCTTGATCCAAAATACCGTTCACCAACGTAGAAAGATATTGGGAACTGCTGATGACCATTTCGGTTGCTTCTTTTTGTTCTTCTTTGAGGTCTCCAAAAGAGCCGTAGGATAGCATCTGGGCGTAGCCTAAAATAGCGCTGAGGGGCGTTCGCAGCTCGTGACTGACTTTGGCCAAAATTTCATCCTTGAATCGATTTGCTCTTAAGGCTTGGTCGCGGGCACGCGTGAGCATGAGGGCATTTTGCTTTCGCTGACGATAGGCATAGATCATCTGGGCGACTGTTTGAAGCAATTGGATTTCATAGCGATCCCATTGGCGCTTTGTGTCGCGCTCTCCAAATCCGATCACGCCAATCCAATCATCGGGCTTCCCCACAGGCAACAGCAAGACAGAAGCAAAATCAAGCTCTTGCATCAAGACCCGTTCGTGACTTCCTACTTCATCTCTGTGGCCGATAACCCATTTTCCCGACCACAGTTCGTCGACCCACTCCCCCAAAGATTGCAACAAAAAGATACTCATGTGGTCCGGGATCGCGGAGACGCCAGGAACATGAACGCGGTGAAGGAGCTTAATCGCAGGCCCAGCGTGTTCAACGTCTACGATTTCGCCCATAAAGACATGACTGACGCCCACGGCTTCGATCAAATAGTCGAGGGTTTTATGGGTGACGCCCTCGGTATCACCACCGGCCAGCAGGGCATTGGCGCACTGAGTCAGGGCTTCCTCATATCGCAAGCGGGTTTGAAGTTTGTCTTCTGCTCGATGCCGTTCCAGAATCTCCTGCTTGAGATTTGTGTTTGCATCTAATAGATCTGATGTTCGCGCTGCCACCCGTTGCTCGAGTTCGCTGTTGACAGTCTGAAGTTTTTCTTGCAGAGTGGCGAAAAGTCGCGATTGCGCCAACAACAAGGTATAACTATCCAACAGGCGATACTGTTGACGGTCGAATTGAACGAGAAGAGGCTCATAAATTTGGTCGGGGGTGCGATCAAGTGCTAAGCGAACGCTTTCGGCGATTTTGCTTGAGGCGGGCAAAACAGGAATTTGAGCCTGGACAGACCGGAGCATATATCGGATGGGACGTTTCAAAAATACGGCCACCCCGTATCGTTTCCCCAACATCTCATAAAATTTTCTTCTGGAAATAGCCCCCACGTCCCCTTGTCCGTTTTGAATGATCACACCGGGGAGCTCAGGGTTTTTTCTAAAATCTCGATCAACAAGATTGGCGCTCGTGTCCGATCGTACCTGATAATCACTTGTCGGAAGTAATCCCAATGTCGTCTCTTCAGTTATCTCGAGGTTCCCTAGCTCGATTGAACCAAAAGCGGGACGAGTGTTTCCATCTTCAGCGTTTAACAATGTTGTCGACGGAGAATTTAACATGCGCTCGTTTCTGTTTCTAAATGGAACGAAGACTTCAGCAGAAAGACCACCGAAATTATACGTTTTGAGCTTCTCTAAGATGTCAAGAGAAGGTTAACGGCATGACAAGATCGCTTTAACAGTCTGTTATCGGATTTTCTCTGGGAAAATTATCGCGCATATCCCCCGAAAAAAACGATATAGGCATCCTGCCACAGGTCACGATGCTTAACATAACCTTAACAAAAACCAGATTCGAAAGAAATATAATGAGCTTCAAATATTCGTTCCCGTTTTTGCTTTCCTCAGATAGGGAGGCATCACAGGATTATACAGGGCGAATTCAGTAAAAGTACTTCCGGAGACGCTAAAAGAAAAACTTCGGAAGGGGTGACACCTGATCGGATGCCATTCTACTTTTTTCACACGGAGGTAAACTATGTTCGCAAAGAAAAAACGTCTGGTTGTTTCGTTGGGACTATTACAAATCTTTATCGGGATAGGCGCGATTCCAGCCGGGCTTCTCCTGGTCATCGATCCGAGTGGGGAGATGATGAGCATGCCCCTTGACATGTTAGCTGGTTCACCCTTCCCCAACTTTCTCGTCCCGGGAATCTTTTTGATGGCGGTCAACGGCATCGGCAGCGTCATCGGCGCTGTGTTGACGTTCCGGCGGCACCGATGGGCCGGTCTCGTCGCGATGGGATTGGGCGTTTTTCTGGTCGCCTGGATCATCATCCAAGTGTGGGTGGTCAAACCCCCGATCCACTGGCTTCAAGCGCTATATTTCGTTCTGGGGTTTATGGAATTAGCGCTAGGATGGCGGATCGGCGACGGTCTCAAAAGCATAGGCCGATAAAACTGCTACCAAGGGCAAAGCGAGATCAAAGAGGAAAAACAGCAAGACCCCCATCATCAGCATAAGGTGAGGGAGCGCATATCCCAAGATCCAACTGGCGGGGAACCAGAGCAGCAACAGAATCAGGTTCCAGGGCCACAAGGCGGCCAGAAACCGCAAGACGCCCGCGGGGAGCGACCGCCAGCGTGCCAGTGATGCATCGACCCCGAGTCCAGCGATTCCGGCGAGAATGCCGATAAGGGGAGGCACGAAGCCGCCACCGGCGAGAAGCAGTCCCACCGAAAGGGGGATCAGGATCAAGCCGCCACGCTCACGATGGACGAACCCCAACGACCAAACCATGATGCTCAAGCCTACCAAAATGGCGACGAGTCCAGTTGCGGCCACGTCAGGGATCAGTGTCATCGCGGGGAAACAGGCATGCCAGACAGCCTCGGGCCGGCAAGGCGGCCCCATGGCCTGAATCAGCAATCCTGTCGGCTTGATACTCCCCTGCAACATTTCAAAGATACCGTGCTGAAAACCTAACAGTCCGGCATAGATACCCAGCGTTGAAGTCGTTAATCTGATCGCGTTATTGGTCGCATGAGTCTTAACTGTCATTTCTTACGAGAAGTAGCTCGACAGCTTCCACCACCGCCCCCGCCAAAAATAATCGTCACGCCGACCATGAAGCCAAAGTTGTACCAATTTCCGGTGTTGTGCACCTCGTAGATGCCGACGTTGCGATTAAACAGGGAAACGAGAAAGGTGACCGGCGAGATGATCCCATGCCAAAGGCCAATCCAAAAACCTGCCACCCGGCCACTGGAAATTTCTGCTCGGACATATTGGTTTGCATCTGGCGCACAGGCGCTCAGGGTGAGCATCATGATCACCAACATGTTTATAACGATTAACTTTTTCATTTTTCACTCCTAAGGTAACAGGTATCAGGTGTCAGGGATTAGGAGCCAACAAAACGATGTTGCCGATGACCTGACCACTTTCGAGCAGTTCGTTGGCCTGCCGCGCTTCGAGCAGGGGAAATGTCGCCGCGATGATCGGCTTGATCTTGCCCTCGTCCAGCAATCGGAACAAGTCGGCCCAATCGTTGAGAAACATATCCCACCTCAAGTGAGATATCCCGGTTGAGTATAATTTGGCCGATTTGCCGTTGGGGAGCAGATTGTAAAGTAAGACCCAGCCAAATAATTGCAGCATGCCCCGATAGCTGTTGGGATTACCGTATCCGACCAAAATACTGCCGCGCTTAAGAACGGCGTATCCGCGCTTGAAATGTTCTCCAGCCATACCGTCAAAGACAGCATCGAGGCCGTCCGGTTCCATCTCCCGGATCACAGCGACGAAATCTTGACTGCGGTAATCGATGGGCACAGCACCGTATTTTTCCAGAACAGGGTGCTTGCTCTGGGAGGCGATACCGTACATCTCCAGCCCTGCCAGTTGGCCCAATTGCAACAAAGCGGTCCCTACCCCGCCGCTGGCGCCGATGATTAGCACCTTATCACCAGCTTCGGCCTTCGCCCAGCGGTGAATAGCATGATAAGCGACGATATAATTGAGGATCAACGGGGCGACCTCAACAGGATCGAGATGGCTTGGTACGGGGATGAGTCGATCCGCATCCCAATACAATTGCTCGGTATAGCCACCATAGGCTGTCAGCGCTGCAACGCGATCTCCAAGAGCTACATCGGTGACGCCCTGTCCAACGTCCTCGACATCCCCAACGATGGCATATCCGGGCGTGAAGGGCGGTTTGGGCAAAAAGGGGGAGTCCCCATAGCGGGCGGTAACATCGGGGCCGCAGACGGGACAAGCGGCAACCTTAATCCGAGCCTCGCCGGGATTCGGTGGGCGCAATTCCTGTTTCACAACCTGGAGCACCTCCGGGCCGCCTCTCTCGGTAACGATAACGCTTTTATATTTCATTCGACTTCCCAAGTTCGAATAGTCTTCGAGTGATCAGGGCGGGTAATCATCCTACAGCCATTCCTTTCTGATCTGTCTGCATAACTATGCTGCTTCATTCAACGCGTCAATGATTGATTCGGCCCAAGCTTTGATGGTGTCCCAATCGCGAAAATCACCAACGGGGGATTCAACTTTGCCAATCATCCATTTGTGCAGAAAGTTCAACTTGTTCACATCGACATTGCCATGGAAAAGAGCAATATCACGCGGCTGAATGGCATCCAGCAGGGGTTCTAGCTTGGGTGGAAAACGCCAACCATCGAGCAATTCAAGCGGATCTCCTTCTCCTGTCGGTCCGCTCGAAAACAACCAGACCGGCTTTTGGGCCAAGATGTCCTCGCTGGCACGCAAGAACTTAACTGCCGTCCGTCGCCATTGGCCAATGTAAACAGCGCTACCCAACACCACCGCTCCATAAATGGATAAATCACCCACCTGCTTGACGGGTAACACCTCCGGTTGAAGATCATGTTGCTGAAAAATTTGACCGATTTTCTCGGCTATTTCCTTGGTAGAGCCATATTTGGTTGCATAGGTAACTAAGATTTTCTTATTCATAATGTTCTCCATCTATTTGTGATCAATTTCGAGTTTGCAATCTTTTGCTACTTTCAAGAGCCGTAGCGCGCTCATGATATACCAGACTATCCGAAAAGGAGCGGAAACGGTGGGAGGAATCCAATGCCACGCGGGGACCAGGACCAAGATGGGTAGAAACAGGAGCCCGGTGATGTTGGTCAGCAGGCCGACGATCGCGGTCGTTTTATTAAAGGCTCCGCTGCGCAGCATAGTGACTGAGAACAATAACCCAGCAGTGAAAACCAAAAAGAGGGCGATGTGCGGTCCCGCGCCCAGGTTCGGCAGCCCAGCGGGATTGTGGATCGCCAGCAGACCTTCCCCGGCGACCAAGTATGCCATCCGCTGCGCTTCGGTAGTCGCCTCAGCGAATTTATGGCTGAGGCCCCACAGAGCAAAGGCCTGGTTCGTGACCAGATAAACCCCCACACCGAGCAATCCGCCGGCAAGGGCGATCAGCATCAGGCCGGGAGAGAATTCTCTCAAAGCGGCGTAGAGCGCTGAAAAGAATAATCCTACCAACAGATAGTTGACCAGGTCCTGTATCCCCAGCCAAGAAAGGCCGACGTAAGGATAATCCTGGAGCACCTGGAACCATTCCAAGGCATTGGCCGGTTCGGTCTCCGGCATGGCATAAATCCCAAAGCCGTTGAAGGCGGATAGTTCTGCGCCGTAATGGCGCCGGAAGAAGACCACGGCGATGAGGATGGCAAAAGCGCCTATTCGATAGAGCGTTTTCCAACCAGAGACATTGGTTTTTGAAGAGATAGGTTTCTCCATAGAAACTTTTCCTTGACAGTAAGCAGTTCTTCAGACTTGGGCAGCGATCTTCCGCCCCCAAGCGGCGGCCCGCTGGACTTCGCCTTCTTTCAAAGGGCCTTTGCCGCCGGAGACGAAAAATCCTTCTGGTTGGCCGACTAACTCACCGCCTTTCTGCTGAAGCATTCTGGCAATCTTTGGGGCGGCACAACCAAAGAGAAGGATAAGTTTGTTGGTCATTCTGGTATCGAAAGCAGCGACAGGCTTCCCTTCCAGGGCAGCAGGTGGAATCTTCTCAAGCAAGGCTTGGACATTTTCCGAGATGCCGCCACCATGTGTCGGACCACCGATGAGGAGCAAGTCATAAGTATCAATTTCAGAAACGTCAACCTCGGTGACGTTGATCAAGGCGACTTGACCGGAGATCGCTTCGGCAATCGCTTCGGCGATGATTTTTGTGTTGCCATAAAGGGAGTCATACAGGATCAAGGTTTTCATCTTTACCTTTCCAAGAAGTTTTTTATTTTTAGAAATTTCCAGATGTGCTTCCCCCTTTGGGGAAACGTCATGAGCAAGCGCGGTCAAGATAGCAATTAACTCCAAGCCGACCATCAGGAGAGCAAGGCTGTTCAACCAGCCGAATGCTGCCTCCTTATGCTTCCACGGTGTTGCGCTCAATGTCATCCGCAAAGCCGCTGACAAAAGAAATCAGGAACATCCCCAGTCCGCCACCGAGCACAAAGGTCAAGTCAATGGCCAGGATGCGGTCAGGATCGTTTATGCTGAATCCCGGAATATGGCCCGTGATGGCAATATACAGGCCAATCAACATCGATATGAAGCCCACCGTGAGGGTATAAGGCCAAATCTTCCCCAAAGCTGGCCGAATCCGCTCCGGTAGGACTTTCCGCCACCAGGTCAGTGGCTTGTGAATGCTGGTGGCTGCGAGCCCGGCTGGCGGATAAAACAGGATCGGCGCGGCAATGCCGCCGCCAAATAGAAACAGAGCTAAGTTGAGGATGAAAAAGACCAGCGGGCCGCGCTTGCTGTCGAGATATTTCAGAGACCAGACGATCATGGCAACCCCGGTGACCACAGCCATAATCCCGGTAAGCAAGAAAGTTGGCAGGATGGTGAAAGCGCCTTCTCCACCGTGTTCCCACATAATCTGGTTGGGGCCGATCGCTTCGATCAAGACGCCTCCGGTGGGCCGGTTGCCCTGGATAATCTCGAAGATGCCGTGATCGATTCCCGAAATCCCTAAAATAACGCCGATAGTAGCGACAATCGTTTTGGTAGCACGGTTCATGGATTCACTCCTTGGGATGATGTTTGTTTCTTCTTG
>CAZXXW010000022.1:0-29300 GCA_964644835.1 uncultured Anaerolineales bacterium | reverse complement strand
AAAGGTGGAGATTCTTCGCCGCCGGAAAGGCATCATCGGCCCAGAATAGCAGCTTTACTCTGTGACGCATTTAGCTTTCGAGTGTCTTATATAGGGTATCAATAGGGTATGAATAGGGTATGATCGAAGGATAACCGTAAAGATTCGCCACCGCGGCCTTTGGGGCACAGCGTGCCGTTCCATCGGCGACAAGAGAGATGGCCACAGCAATGAGATTAAAAACATTCCTGAAAACGGTTTCATCCCTCCCCCGCTTGGGCTCGATTTGACATAACCGTCAGCCTATTGCATAATAAGGAACCTTGAAAGCATGGAAACAATGATGCGAAAACCCTTTCTTCTTCTCCTGTTCATCCTGACCGCCTTTTTGACCGCTTGTGGAACGGGTCAGGAGTCTCTTGACGAGCAAGCTGTCGCCCCAATTGCACAGGCTACCGAAACCCCGGCGCCAACTGCTACGGTGACACCTACGTCGACACCAGAGCCGCCGCGGGTTCTGTCAATTTGTATGGGCGCGGAGCCGGCTTCTTTGTTCCCCTATGCCGATGTTTCCGCCGCCGGACGCGTCATCCGCGAGGCGATCTACGACGGCCCTTTCGATTTCGATCAAGGTGAAGCCAGGCCGGTCATCCTGCAGCGGAGTCCCAGCCTGGAGAACGGCGATGCCCAACTCCGTCAAGTTCAGGTTGAGCCTGGCGACGTAATTATGGACAACAAGGGCAACTGGACCACCTTGGAAGTGGGAATCTCCTATCGACCCAGCGGCTGCACCAGCATGGATTGTGCTCAGGTTTACCAGGGGGAGCAACCGGCGAGCATGGATACACTGGCGGTGCGTTTTTTCGTCAAGCCCGATGTGCTCTGGTCCGATGGCACGCCCCTGACAGCCGAAGATTCCGTTTACGCCTTTTCTGTCGCCAGAGATTTCTACGGCGACAACCACCCCATTTTGCGGTTCACTCAATCGTATACCGCTTTAGATCCCTATACAATCGAGTGGGTCGGCATCCCCGGCTATCAGGGACCTTATATCGATCACTTTTTCTCGCCGCTGCCGGAGCATCTCTGGGGCCAAATGACCGTGGATCAATTGCTCACAACGGGCCTGTCGGCGCGCTCGCCGGTGGGGTGGGGGCCTTACATCGTCGAAGAATGGGTGGAGAACGATCACATCCGCTTGCGCCGCAACCCCAATTATTTCCGGGCATCTGAAGGGCTGCCCTATTTCGATCATCTTGTCTTTCGCTTTGTCCAGGATAACGAAGCCGCTGTGGATGCCTTGCTGGTGGGAGAGTGTGATCTTGTTCATCCCACGGTGCTCGATTTGGAGCAGGCGCCCCGCTTGCTCGAGGCGGAGCAGGCCGGTGAGGTGGCTGTCTCGATCGAACCCAGCGGCGCGTTAGAACAGATCGTCTTTGGGATTGTCCCCTACGACGAAATGCGCCTGAGCCTGTTTGGGTCGGCGGAGGTGCGCCAGGCTGTGGCCATGTGCATCAACCGTCAGGCAATCGTCGATCAGGTCTTGATGGGGCTTTCCCCCGTGCCGGATAGCTATTTTCCCCCCGATCATTGGTTACATGCTGACGAACTCCTGTCCGGTTATCGGTATGACCCCGATGCTGCTCTTGAGATGTTGGCTGCCCTGGGTTGGGTCGATTCCGATCAGGATAGCAGCACACCCTTGACTGCCGTCGATGTCCCCGGTGTTCCCGACGATACCCGTTTCGCCTTCACGTATCTCGTCCCGAACGACCCCCAACGTCTGGCCGTTGCTGAAATGGTGCGGGATTCGTTGGCGGGATGCGGCATCCAAGCCGAGATCGCTCCTCGGGCCTGGCCGACCCTCTTGGGGCCCGGTCCGGAGGGTCCTGTGTTTGGTCGCGCCTTCGATGTTGCCCAATTTGCCTGGGGCGCGTCGTCTCGTCCGCCGTGTTTCCTGTATCAGAGCGATCAAATCCCCGGCCCTTACCCCGAATATCCCAAAGGTTGGGGCGGCGGCAATCCCGGCGGGTATGCCAATTCCGAATTCGATCGCGCTTGCCAAGAAGCTACTTACACATTGCCCGATTTGGAGGTTTACAAACAGGCCAATGCCCAGGCGCAGGCTATTTTTGCCCGGGATCTTCCCGCGATCCCGCTGTATTGGCTGCAATCGGTGTTGGCGATGCGCCCGGATATGTGTGGCGTGGAGCCGAGTGACGATTTCGCCTCGCTTGAGCGATTTCAATATGGGGAAGGTTGTGAGTGATGGCCTATTTTATTAATCGTTTCTTTATGTTGTTTTTCCGCTTCATGTAATGTCATTATGGTATAATTTTTTTACACCTTTGTGTAGTATTTTGGTTAATGTAGGAGGCAAAAAGCCTTGAGCGACAATAATATCGTTTTAGAAGTTGAAAATTTACAAACACAATTTGATACCCAAGATGGCGTTGTGAAAGCTGTCAACGGGATTTCTTATACTTTGAAAAGAGGAGAAACCCTGGGTATCGTAGGAGAAAGCGGTTGCGGTAAAAGTGTCTCTGTTCTCTCGGTGATGCGTTTGCTGCCCGAACCGCCGGGAAGAATAGCAGGGGGAAGTGTCAGATTTATGGGGAAGGAAATTTTGTCACTATCCAAAGCAGCGATGCGTAAAATTCGCGGCGATCAGATGGCGATGATCTTTCAAGATCCGATGACATCTCTCAACCCGGTCCATACGATCGGTTTCCAACTGGCTGAGCCCTTGCGTCTACACAAGGGGATGGATAAGCAAGAGGCCCGTGAGCGGGCTGTAGAATTGCTCGAAATGGTTGGCATTCCCAAGGCGGAAAGTCGTTTGGATGATTATCCTCATCAATTTTCTGGTGGTATGCGTCAACGGGTGATGATCGCGATGGGGTTGTCCTGTGATCCAGCTTTGTTGATCGCCGATGAACCCACCACAGCGCTTGATGTCACAATCCAGGCTCAGATTGTTGATCTGGTAAAACAACTGCGGAACAAATATGGTATGTCCTTGATCTGGATCACCCATGACTTGGGCGTGATTGCAGGACTGGCCGACCGGGTAATTGTGATGTATGCGGGATATATCGTTGAAGAGGCTTCGGTGGATGAGGTCTATGAGAATCCGATGCATCCTTATACCATGGCTTTATTGGCATCGCTGCCCCGTCTGGATGGCACACCAGGGGATGAACTCGATACGATAGAAGGGTTGCCTCCTGACTTGATTCAGCTTCCCAAGGGATGCCCTTTTGCTGAGCGTTGTGATGATGCGATTGATAAATGTTTTGGTGATAACCCACCTTTGGTGGAAGTGGAACCGGGGCATAAAGTTGCTTGTTGGCAAGATGTACACACAGGTGAATTACGATGAGTCAAAACGGTAACGTAGTTTTAAAGGTTGAAAATCTTACCAAGCATTTCCCAATTAGGCGAGGATTATTCAATCAGCGTCTTGTGGGCGCTGTTCAGGCTGTTGACAAGGTCTCCTTTGATGTTTACGAAGGTGAGACGTTGGGTTTGGTAGGTGAAAGCGGATGCGGCAAATCGACAACTGGACGATCGATTTTACAACTCTATGAACCCACTTCGGGAAAGGTTTATTTCAAAGGAAAAGATTTAACGTTGGTTGATGGAGAAGCATTGCGGCGGATACGCCGAAACATGCAGATTATCTTTCAGGATCCTTACGCTTCTCTAAACCCTCGCATGACAGTAGGAAGTATCATTTCTGAACCGCTAGAAGTCCACAGGATTGGCACTGCCAAAGAGCGCAAAGAGCGGGTCAAGGAATTGCTTCGTTTGGTTGGACTAAATCCTTACTTTATCAACCGTTATCCCCATGAGTTTTCGGGTGGACAAAGACAAAGAATCGGTGTCGCTCGCGCCCTGGCACTAAACCCCGAATTTATCGTTTGCGATGAGCCTATTTCTGCTTTGGATGTTTCTATTCAGGCTCAAATTGTCAATTTATTGGAAGAATTGCAGGAAAAATTTGGTTTGACCTATTTGTTTATCGCCCACGATTTGTCCATGGTGCGACATATTTCCGACCGAGTGGCCGTGATGTATTTGGGTAAAATCGTTGAGTTGACCGATCGCGATGAATTATATCGCTCTCCTCAACACCCATATACGAGGGCGCTGCTTTCTGCAGTGCCGATTCCTGATCCTGCCAAGGAACGAGAGCGCGAAAGAACGATTCTGAAAGGTGATGTTCCCAGCCCCGATAATCCCCCCCCCGGATGTCGTTTCCATACCCGTTGTCCGATCGCGGAAACCATTTGCAGCCACAAAGAACCGGAATGGCGCGAGATTAAAGAGGGGCATTGGGTTGCGTGCCATTTAGCTTAATGTCATGTAATTATTTGTTTGGGAAACAATTAAGGGTTTTCATTTAGGCGTATCCTCAAGTGTGTTAGTGCTATTTGATGTTTATTTCACCGATGAATAGCATGTAGGAAAATCAAGCCCTTGAGTTGATACATTGAAAGGAGGTGATGGCGACTCGACGATATTGTATTACAGTTTCCAAAAACCATTCAAAGAAGTTTAAACTTATTCTGAGGAGTAGAAACAAATGAAAACTCGAAAATTTCTTGTCCTAGGCGTCTTGCTGGCTTTAGCCCTTGCTTTAGCTGCTTGTGCCCCCGAACCCGAAGTGGTTGAGGTCGTTGAGACCGTTGTCGTCGAGAAAGAAGGCGAAACGATCGTCGAGACCGTGGTTGTCGAGAAAACCGTTGAGGTAGAAGTTGAGGCCGAAGAGGAAGAAGTCGAAGAACCAGTTACGCTTTACTGGAACTGGCAGACCGAACCTCCTACCTTGGATCCCTCCCTGGCTACGGACACAACCTCGGTTGATGCCATCCGCAACCTTTTCGTTGGACTGACCCAATTCCACCCCGAGACTGGCGAAGTGCAACCTTACTTGGCTACGGATTGGTCGATTGGTGAGGATGAAGAAGGCAACCAGACTTGGACCTTCAACTTGCGCGATGACATCGCTTGGGTCAACTATGATCCAACCACAGGAGAAACCTCCTACGTTACTGATGAGGACGGCGAAACCCGCTTTGTTAACGCCCACGACGTTGTTTACGGTGTCAAGCGAACAGTTGATCCCGCTACTGCGTCTGACTACGCTTACGTCACCTACGTGATCAAGAACGCTCAGGCCATCAACACCGGCGAAGAAGGCGTAACGCTTGATGATCTTGGTGTCGAAGCGCTGGATGACTACACCGTTCAGTTCACCCTCGAGTATCCTGCTGCTTACTTCGCTTCCATTTCCGGCTTGTGGGTGGTCAACCCGATGCCTCAATGGGCTATCGAAGAGTGGGATACCAAGTGGACCGAGGCCGGTCTGATCGTTACCAATGGCCCCTATGTTGTTGAAGAGTGGATCCATGGTGGCGAACTGAACCTGGTCAAGAACCCCTTGTGGATCAACGCTGACGACGTTCAAATCGAACGTGTTGAAGGTGTGATGATCACCGAGGATTCCACCGCCTTTGCCCTTTACGAAAACAACGAGTTGGACACCGCAGCCGTTCCACTGCCCGACATTGATCGCGTCAAGGCAGATCCTGAATTGAGCCAACAGTTTGTCAATGCTCCTGAGGCCTGCACCTATTACTATGGCTTCACCAACAACAAACCGCCATTTGATGACGCACGCGTCCGCGCCGCTTTTGTACAATCGATCGATCGCCAGAGCCTGATCGACAACGTAACCAAAGGTGGCCAGATTCCGGCGACATCCTTTGCTCCTCCGGGAATCTTTGGCGCCCCCGCACCGGGTGAGGTTGGCTTACCCTATGATGCCGAAGCTGCCCAAGCTGCCCTCCAAGAGTATTTGGATGAGAACGAGATGACCCTCGAAGACTTCAACGCTATGGGCATCACTCTGATGCACAACACCAGTGAAGGCCACGCCCTTATTGCTGCTGCCATCCAACAGATGTGGGCTGACAATCTGGGTGTTGAGGTTAACGTTGAGAACCAAGAGTGGAAAGTTTATCTGGACACGATTGGCAACGACACGCCCCTTGACGAAATGCCTCACGTTTGGCGACTCGGCTGGTGCGCTGACTACCCCGACGAGAACAACTGGGTTCATGAGGTCTTTAACGCCGAAGCTGGCGCCAATCGCCTACGCCGTGGCTGTGAAGATCCCACCTGCACCGAAGTCACCCTCAGTGAGTTCGATGAGTTGACCGCCGAAGCTGGCCAGGAACAAGATCCTGCTCAACGCGCTGAAATGTACTACGAAGCCGAGCGCATCTTGGCTGAAGAAGAAGTTGCTTATGCACCGATCTACCACTACACTATCGTCAACTGCACGAAACCGTGGCTGACCCGCAACTTCCCGTTGCTTGGTGGTGCTGACTTCTTCAACTGGACCATCGACGTTGCCGCTCGCGCAGGGAACTAGTTAATCAATCATCTACTTGAGGGAGTTTCCTTGTCGTTTTTTTTTCACAGGGAAACTTCCTTAATCGCAAAAAATGGACTTGTGAGAAAAAGTCCACGAATGCAGTGGGCTGGGGTAGTCCTAGCCCACTGCACTGAAACAAGTTTTTCTCAATGGATCAATAAAATTAAGAAGGTGTTTTAATGGTCAAATACATCATTCGCCGTGTTTTAGGGTTTATACCTGTTGTTCTTGCAATTACGCTCTTCACGTTTGTGTTGATGCGAGCCATTCCCGGTGGCCCCTTTGATTTTGCTGGCGACAAAAGCTTGCCTCCAGAGGTCGTGGCCAATCTTGAGGCTAAATATCATCTCGATTTGCCGATCTGGAAACAGTTCCTGTCTTATCTTGTTGGCGATGACATTCTTGGGATAGAGGGTGAATCTCGAGGCCTCATTCGTGGTGATTTAGGCCCCTCTTTGCGTTATCGCTCGCAGTCGGTGAACGATATTATTGCAACGACCTTACCAACTTCTGCTCAGTTGGGCTTTATGTCGTTATTGCTTGCTGTTATCATCGGTATTCCGATGGGGATTGTTGCCGCTCTCAACCAAAATAGCTGGTTAGATTATACAAGCACATTTTTTGCGGTTGTATTTCTTTCTGTCCCCAACATGGTTTTGGCCCCCATCTTGATTTGGATATTTGGTTTGAAGTTTGGTTGGTTTCCTGTTGCAACTTGGGGGGCTAAACCGCCGTATTTCTTGGGCATTTTGCCTCAATTGTCCGATTTGAACTTGGAATATTTTTCCCATGCGGCCTTACCGGTATTTGCACTGGGGACGGCTTCGTCGGCGACGATCGCTCGATTGACGCGGGCGAGTTTATTGCAAGTGATTCGTGAAGACTACATTCGCACAGCCCGTTCCAAGGGCTTAAGGGAAAGTGTCGTTATTATTGTTCATGCCCTCAAGAACAGCTTGATTCCCGTTGTAACCTATTTAGGCCCTGCTTTTGCAGCCTTAATGACCGGGACCTTCATCGTTGAACAAATATTTGGTTTGAACGGCATGGGCAAGCACTTTGTGCAGAGTATCGGCAATCGTGATTACCAGGTGATTACGGGTGTTACCCTTGTCTACGGTTTTTTCCTGGTGACAGCGAACCTGATTGTTGATATTGTCTATGCGTGGTTAGATCCCCGCATTCGGTACGATTAGGAGTAGACATGATAGAAACAGAAGAACGAGCGCAAGAAAGAACTCTTGTTCGTAAGGAGCGCAGTCTATGGGAAGAGTCCATGATTCGCCTCATGAAGAACAAAGTGGCGGTTGCAAGTGGAATTTTCATTATCCTTTTGGTCTTGGTGGCTATCTTTGCTGATTTTATTGCCCCCTACAGTTTTGCTGAGCAAGATTTGCTTGCAAATTATGCAACTCCAAAATGGATGTTCCCTTTGTTGCCAGCAGGTGCAGAAGATTATGCTAAAACAACGGACAAATTCCTCCTCGGGGCAGATCATCTCGGACGTGACATCCTAAGCCGTACCATTTATGGGGCTCGTGTCTCTCTTTCGATGGCGTTTGTGGCTTCTTTTGTAAGTTTGTTGATCGGTACAATTTATGGCATGATCGCAGGATATATTGGCGGTGTGGTTGACAATATCATGATGCGCATCGTCGATTTTCTCTATGCTTTCCCTTTTCTCATTGTGGTTATTTTGCTGCAAACCTACTTCAAAGCGATAGCTAGAAATACTGAGGGGGGCGTTGGGATTGGCAATTTATTCATCCAGTGGAATGAAGACTTGGGCGGCATGTTGTTTCTCTTCATCACCATTGGGTTGATCAATTGGATTGGCATGGCCCGAATTGCTCGAGGCCAGGTGCTTTCTTACAAAGAGAAAGAGTTTGTTGAGGCGGCCCGCGCTGTTGGGAGTAGTGATACCCGCATCATCATCCGGCACCTGCTCCCCAACATTTTAGGCCCGCTGATCGTTTATGAAACCTTGGCCATTCCCGGATATATTTTCACCGAAGCATTTCTCAGCTTCATTGGGCTGGGTGTTAACCCGCCCACTCCTAGCTGGGGCATCATGATCTCTGAATCCGTTAAGGGATTACGCACCTATCCGACCCAGATCCTGATTCCGGCTTTGGCGCTGTCGATTACCACTTTGGCGTTCAACTTCTTGGGCGATGGTCTCCGTGACGCCTTCGATCCTCGCTTGAAAGATTGAAATCAATACTTGCTTGTTGAACATAAAAAGCATCCCAAGATATTCCTTGGGATGCTTTTTTGATTCTGCGAAGGCGCCTTTCGGCTAGTAGTTCGTTGTTCTTCCAATGATCATGATCGCCAGACTGGCTGCTTTACCGCTTTGATCCAGGTTTTGGGGAGATACCTTTTCAAGTGTATCTCTTGGCGTCAGGGAGGTATCCTCCCACCCTTTCCACATCAGTTTGACGATCGGTGCTTCTTGCCCCCCCTCGTGGGGAGAGCGTTCATCGAAGACAATGCTGACATCGATGTTTTCTTGTTTTCTTTGGGTTGGCACTTTTATCTTCTTGGCAGCATCTTCGAAAAGATTGGCCAGGCGCAAGCTCCCTTTACTGGAAAGCAGCAATTTATCTCCCTCTACTGTGCCGAGGGCGCGTAAGTCGACCACTGAAACCACTTCTAGATTTTGCGAGAAACCAAACTTGGCTTCCAAGAAAGAGGAAGCCTCTGTGTTGGGGATTTCACCACCATCGTAACCCTCTCCGCTGTAGGCGACGAAAAGAAGTGTGCGATAGGGTTGGTAGCCCGATTCTTGGATGCAGCGAATCATTTCCAGCATCACAGCGATACCGCTGGCGTTGTCATTTGCAGCCGGTGGTATCTCGCTCGCCGGTCTCGGTGGCGGTGTATCGTATTGGGCCATGACGACGATGACTTCATCGTCCAGTTGTGTGCCGGACGGAACGCCCCCAAAGCTGGCTCCAGTACCCGGAAGATGACCGATGATGTTTTTGACCTCGACCTGTTCTGTTGCGTGCCCATCTATATGCATCTTGGCTTCCGTCTGGAGAGGAATCTCCACGATTTCGTCTTGTTCCAGGGATGCTTCCATCTTGCGGAGTTCTGCAGCATCCATGTTGAGGGGAGCAAGCAGACGATTGGCGGTTTCTTCGGTGATCCAAAATGTTGGGGCGCTTGTTTTGGTGTCCATATCTTGATACGAGAAGGCCCAATCTGGGGGGACAGTCGAAAGAGAATGCCGGCGTTGAAAACGAGCCTCATCGTCGCTGATGATCAACACGCCTCCCCTGGGGACATAATCGAGCAAATAATAATGCTCTTCATTCGTTAGCAAAAGAATCTCTTCGGAATAATCTTTGTTTTGGAGGGATTTGTATTTCCGGAACCAGCTACCAGCCCGGGTCAAATCGCCCATTGTCAGGATGCGGATTGGGGCGTGGATCGAGCCCATGTTAAGGTCTTTCGAACCAAATTCGACAAAATCTTCTAAATAGATCGGGTTGGGTTGGCCGTCTTTGATGGTCAGCATAGGAGCCGTATCCAGCGTGTAGAAGGAGCGTTTTTTGGTTTGAAAATAGGTCAATTCTTCTCCAGCAGCCTGTAAACCTAACGATTTGAATTGATCGGCAATATAGCTGGCGGCCAAGTCGACGCCTGGGGTTCCCAGGGCGCGACCATCCATGGATGGCGCAGAGAGTGCCTCGAGGTGCTTCCACGCACCTTCTCCTTGAAAGGTTTTGGCTTGCTCGATGTATGTGTTGATCTCGTTGGTGCTGCCTCGGTACCAGATGAAAGCGGCCCCGAGCAAAACTACGGCGATGGCTGTGTAGCGGTTGAAAATCCGGTTGAGGCTGGCCCCGACGCTTTCGATCAGGTTGCGAACTCCCTCACCAAAGAGGTTGAAGCCAAGGATAGAGACGAAGAACGCCAACGCAGGATAGATCGCCGTCCAGGGGTACGATTGGGCGTAGGCGCGAACGTTGCTCAACAAGGCGCCCCATTCGGGGACATCGGAGTAATGATAGGGAGAGCCGAAAATATCTAGTTGGGCAAAAGCTCCGCCGCCGATGAAGATGCCGATGAAGCCCAATTCTCCCAGGAGCATGAGCACAGCGCCCATTTCCAGGGCTGTGATCGTGATCAGGCCGGGGATGATGTTAGGGAAAATGTGCTTGCTGATGATCCGCCCGGAACGTTGTCCGACGGCTTTGGCACTCTCGATGAAGGGCTCGGGCCGAGTCTTGATCACCTGACTACGGACGTATTGCATGATTTCTCCCCAGCCAATGGCGCAAAGTGTAATCACGAAGGGCAACATCCCTTTACGGATGCCGATGGCCAAAATCAACAGCATCGCCAGCAGGAGGGTTGGGAAGGCGTTGATGATCTCGGTCAAGCCTATCAAGGCGCGGTCAAGCCAGCTATCACGGAACCAACCGGCGAGTGCGCCCAGCAGGACCCCGACAACAAGACGTGCAAAGACAACCAGACTTGCCAACAGCATGGTTTGTTGTGCTCCGCTGAGAATCAGGCTCATCATGTCCCGTCCGAGCACATCCGTGCCCCAGGGAAATTGTTCCCCAGGTTCAAATGGGGGCACCGAAAGCTCGCCGTCGTCGATCGTCAATCCCCGGGTTGTGTAGGGGCTGTGGGGAGAGAGCTGGGGGCTGAACAAAATCACACCGAGAAGCAGGATCAAGATGAAGCTGCCGGCCAGGAAGATGGGATTCTTGATGGTGCCTTGGATCCACGCTTTCCGGTCCCGGTTGGTTTCTATTTCCTGGAGCTGGTTACCGTCCCCCCGCTCTTCGAGTATGCTCGCAAAGGGGCTTGGGGTTGGGCCCTGCCTTTTTTGCTGCCACCACCTTTTGAGCGGGTTGTTGCGGATCCGCTCCTTGATGATCTTACCTTGACATCGTAACCATTGGGGCAACTTGACCTTGTCTTCACGGAGGGCTTGCCCGTTCATGTTGCGCAGGCGGGGATCGACCATTTGATAGGTGATCTCCAGCAACATGTTGATGACGATGAAGATCAACCCCAGCGCGATGACCAGCGCGGTTGTCAGGTTCTCGTCCCAGTGGGAGATCGACTTGAGCAGGGTGAAGCCAAGGCCCGGCCAGCCGAAAAAAAACTCGACGACCGGCAAACTGCTAAGGGCAAAGCGCAAGGAAAGGCCGATGGTTGTCAGAATGGGGATGGCCGCATTTTTGATCACATGCCGGTTCATCACCGTTCGCCTGGGCAGGCCCTTGCCGAAAGCGGTGCGAACATAATCTTTGCCCAGTTGCTCTTTCAGCGTCACGAAGGTGATCCGCGTGATTTGCGCCAGAGGCCGGGCAGCCAGTACGACCGCGGGTAAGATGATATGCGCGTCCCAGCCAAAACCGCCGATCGGTAAGATCGTCTGTCCAAACATTTTAGACAGGCGGGTGAAACCCAATTGGAGCAGCAAGGCCAAAAAGAAGCTGGGAACCGAAACGCCAATGATCGAGAGGACGATCACGACGGTGGACCATTGCGAGCGTTGATATTGGGCGGCGATGGCGCCAAAAACAATCCCAGCGACAACGGCGATCAACATGGAGACGCCCAGGAGGCCAAAACTCATCCTGATTTTTTCAGGAACGACTTCCTCGATGGGCATCTCGCGCATCGACAAGGTGTTCGGTGCTGTCATGCCCCAATCCTGCTGGGCGATGGCGTTGAGATAAGCGAACGTTTTTTCGAATCCCGTCACGACCGCTGACCTGAAGGTGGTCCCCTGGGCCATTTCTAGCCCAAAGTGGGTCAAGTAAATGATGAAGAGTAAAACCAAGGCACCAAATAGGAGCCGTTTTGCCAATGTGATCAGGGTTGATTGGATGGTAGATTTCATGCGATTTTGCTTTCGGGTCGTTGGGTCATTGTTAGGATAACGGTGTTTTGTTCTTGATATGGTGAATCGACAAAAACATGTATAATTCTGCTTTGCGGGCCTGAATTATAGCTATTCTTGGCCCAGTTGTAAAATGACCACTTTCTTCAAAAAGGAACATATGCATAATTTTAAAAACAAGCGGATATGGATAATTTTAGGCTCCCTTTTGTTGTCTCTTTTGCTGGCCGGTTGTGCCCAGGCGCCTGCACGCAGTCCTAAGCCGTCTCCCGATTGGAGCCGGGGAAATCGTGTTGGTGTCGATGCGATTGGCTCTCCCAGCGTGATAGCGCCTGCCGAAGGCGAGTCCATCGAGATCGTTTGGCCGGTCAGTGTAGGAGAAGAACAGCAGACTCTTCATTATGCCCAATTGAATCAAAGGGGTCTTTTGGTCGATGAGTATGATTTGGATGTTTCCTCCTTGCAGGTGCGGGCCCCTCACTTGCTCCCAGCAGCGGAAAGAAAACTTCACATCTTTTGGGAAAGCCGATCTGTGCCCGGCGGGAAGTGGTCGCTGTGGTACGCCTTGCTGGATGGAGAGATGGGATCACTCTCTGCACCCGTCTTGATCTCCGCGCCAGGTGTCGACATGAAAAGCTACCATCTTGCCGGTGATGGTGAAGGTGGCGCGTTCGTCGTTTGGGAAACAATTGATGGCATCTTTGGGGCCCATCTCGATGCCACGGGCACGCCGGATGCCGAATTGGTTCAGATCACCACCGATGGGGAGAGTCCTTTCATCCACGTCGAAAATGGGGCCATCTTCCTGGCCTGGTGGTCGGAATTAGGGATCCGTTTTCAGCGCTTTGATGGCCGTCTCGAAGCTGCGGATGGAAAAATTGTTGCAGCGCCCCGCCTCAGCGGTCCGGAAAATCTGTTTGGGCCGGTTATGGGAGTGGCGGACGGATGGGTTTATCTGGCTTGGTCGATTCGTCGTCAAACAGGCTTAGAGGCCGGAAGAATCGCCTTGACCGAATTCGTCGCTTTCAAGCCAGATCAAACTGATCAGGTCGAGCCTCGCACGATTTATATTCTTCCAACCGCGCTGGAACCGTATAAGAAGTATACAGGCCCCTATATGCTCGACCAACTTATCCCTCCACCGGTTTCGGCTCCCTCGAGCAGTGAATATATTTACAATCCTGTTCCGGTCGTCAATTCTCGAGACCAATTCGCTTTCGCTGTCACGGTCAAGCAGTCCCGTCAAAATAAGCTTGCCAACCAAATTATGCTGGCCTTGTTCAGTGAGGGAGAATATATTGGCTACAGCCAGGCCGTCAAAACACAGACCTTGTCCGCCTCTCCAGCGCCGATGGCCGATGATGCGGGCGGTCTCCATCTGGTTTGGAGGGAAGGTTATGCTGGCTCGGATATTTATTACACAACAACCGACCCTCTTGCCCGGGAAGATCTGGATCAGTTACAAGGTGTCGATTTCATCCAGGCTATCATGTCTGGCCTCGTTGAGGGGCTGGCCTCTTTGTTGCTTGTTCCTCTGTTTGGTTTCATATGGATCATCCCCGGATTTGTGCTTTTGACAATTTTCAGAATGTCTCGGGATATGGAGGCGTTGGATACCTGGTTATCCTGGCTGGCCTTGATGATCAGCTTGATCTCGTATCAGACGATAAAATGGTTTTTATTCTTGCCCTTGCAATCCTATGTTCCCTTTTCAGCCTGGATTGATGTGCCCGTTGCTTGGACGATGGTTCTCAGGTGGCTGGTGCCTTCGTTGATCTTTTTTTTGGCTATCATTGCAGCCGAGTGGCGGCGGCGGTCGCGTTCTTGTTCGGCGCTGGTCTATTATACTTATGTCACCGCTATCGATGTTTCGCTCTCCATGGTCGTCTATGGGGTCAATCTTCTTGGTCTTGGCTAGAAACAAGCGCATTGCTTGGTTTGATATCCGTTTAGGGGGCTAAATACTCTCCCCCGGGGACGGCAACCCCATCCAGAATCGCGTTGATGACGCTCCGGGCGCTCACGTCTTGCAGGTGGGCGCCTGGGGCCAAGATCATCCGGTGCATCAAAATGGAATCGGCCAACGATTTTATATCGTCGGGGATGACGAAATCGCGGCCGAGCAGCATCGCCCGGGCTTGGCTGGCGCGGTAGAGCCCCAGGCTCCCCCGTGGGCTTGCGCCCAGGTAGACATCCTCGTGGGCTCGGGTTTGCTGCACCAAATTGACGATGTAGTCGATTAGGGCGGGGGCGATATACATCTCCCGGACTGATTTTTGGGCATCCAAGACATCTTCGACTGAAACAACCGCTTCGATTTGCTCGATGGGGTGCTCGTATTTTTGCCGGTTGAGGATATTGACTTCGTCGGCCTCTTCCGGGTAGCCAATTTTGATTCGCATCAAGAAACGATCCAATTGCGCTTCCGGCAGGCGGAAGGTACCCTCGTGCTCGATCGGGTTTTGGGTGGCCAGCACCATGAAGAGGGGTGGCAGCTTGTGGCTGATGCTATCGACGGTGACTTGCCGCTCTTGCATCGCTTCCAGCAGAGCCGACTGTGTCTTCGGTGTGGCCCGGTTGATTTCGTCGGCCAGGACGATCTCCGACATCACCGGCCCGGGGCGAAATTCAAATTCGTGTGTGTTCTGATTATAGATCGATACGCCGGTGACATCGCTGGGGAGCATGTCTGGGGTGAACTGAATGCGACCGAGGGAGCAGCCCAGCGATTGCGCCAGGCTGCGGGCCAACATCGTCTTGCCCACGCCGGGGACGTCTTCGATTAAAAGATGTCCCTGGCAAAGCAGACAGATCACGGCCAACTCGACGACTTCCGGTTTGCCGACGATCACGGTTTGAATGTTGGTGACGATTTTTTGGGCAGTTTCTTGAGATGATTTCATATCTTTTCCTGACGTGTTGTTGAAATGGTTACCGGCGCTTGATCCCATAACATGATCCGCATCAATCGATTGGGGTAAGCGCGTTTCAAAACCCAAAGCAGCCACAAGCGCGGGCGAATTTGTTTGAATAGCTGCATCAGCGCCTGGGATTCTATCGGTGGGGTTTTGTTGGCGCTGTAAAGTGAGCAGATATAGTTGTCAATAAACAGGTTAATCGATTGCTCTCCTGCCAGAAGCCAGTCGGCCTGGGTGCTGCCACGTCCGAGCTGATGTAGATAGCCGATCAGCCTGGCCTTGACTTCATGGGGCGTATCTCCCGGCCTGGAAGGGAGGTCGAGCCGACGACCGTGGCGGTGGATTCGGCGATAGAGCTTCGGGGCGAGTTTATCCATGGGCAGGTGCGCCAGCCAGAAATCGGAGATGATCCACCACATGGAAAATCCAGCTACCAATCCGAGCAAGATGGTCACGCTGAGGGCTAGTCGTCTGCCCGGTGTGGGCGTTTTCTCGGGTACGAGGGGTTCAAACGATGGCTCGAAATTGGCAGGCAGTTTGGGGATCGGCCGGGCTGGCCGGTCGATGGCTGGCCGTCCACCCGTGGGTTCAAAGGAAATCCAGCCATAACCGGGGAAATAGACTTCAGGCCAGGCATGTGCCAGGTCGGCGGTGACGATGTAGGCATCTTCGCTTTCATCGTAGTAACCGCCGATATATCCCGTGGCCAAGCGCGCCGGGATCCCTGAGGCGCGAGCCAAGACGACCATGGCTGTGGCATAATAGTCGCAGTAGCCCCGTTGGATGCTAAAGAGAAAATAGTCGGTGATGTCCTGGTTGATGGGTGGCTGGGGGAGATCAAGCGTATAAGGGAAGGTGCGCAAATACTGTTCGATGGCCAGTGCCCGGTCGTAAGGTGTCGGCTCGGTTGCGGTAAGGTCACGGGCCAGGGCGAGGACACGTTCGGGTATCTTGTTGGGAAGAGGCAAATAACGGTTGCTCACCCACCCTGGGTAATCCCGGCTGGCATTGCGTAATTCCGCTTCGCTGTAATCGGGCAGCAAAGAGTCTGCCCGATAACTCTTTGTCTGAACGGTGGCACCAAACAGATCATAGGCATTCAGATCTTTTTCCCGAATTCGCCAAGCAACTTTGAAGTCTTGATCCACGCTCAGGAGGGTACCGGCGGTGTGCAGCAAACCGTTCAAATCATCAATGTATTGGACTTCCTGGCGAATTAGGCGATACTCGTTGGTCCAGCTTGGGATCGTCTGTTCTCCGGCGGCGTATTTTTGTTCGATGCTGTCTCGTGAAGCCCATCCCCTGCCCACATAGCGATCATAACTCAAATTTCGCCAATAATATTGCTGCGCGGTCGGACCCTCGTCGGTAAGATCGGTCCTGTCCTTCTCTTGCTCCTGTACCCGGATAATCATGACAACTCGATCAGAGAGCTTTTCGTTGATGCCAATCAGATGACGGTTGGGCAACCCGCCGGATTGGCGCTGATCTAAAACATCGACGCTCCGGGGCTCGGACTGGTTCTCCAGCCCCAGGGATTTGGCGATTTCTTCATCCTTGACCTTTTTTGCGGTCGTTTCACGAATTAAATTGGCGATTTGCCGAATAGAGATGGACGGTGCAATTGTGGCGATGAGCATCAATCCGAGGGATAGCAGCATCGCTGTTCGGGCTATTTTGGGCTGGATGATACCGGCATAGGAGAGTTGATCTCGTTCCCAGTGCTGGATCCGGGTGTCATGGCGGAGATGGACGATCAGGCTGATTCCGGCCCCCAACATGATCACCAGCATGTGCGGCGGCTTGCCGATGTAGACCAGGCTGATGGCGACGAAAGCAAGCAATGGTAAAAGAGCCAGGATCGGTTTTCTTTGCCGAAAGATGGCCCACATCGTCCATACGGCCAGGCCCCAACTGGCGATCCCCCAGATGATGGCGATGGCTACCGGGTCAAAGAGCGGCTGTCCTTGCACCAGGTTGGCCAACCAGTCCCACAAGCGGATTCCCAGCGTGCCGAGTTTTTCGCCCAGTTCAACCCAGGCCCATTGAAGAATCTCGCTGTCAGGCGGCCCGCTTCGATTCCATAGCTGCGCTACCATCCGAGCAAGATAGTTGCCAAGCTGCGAAAGAAGCAGCGCGATGATCTTTCCGAGCCGGCCAACGCGCACCAGGACGATGCTTATCCCCATCACCGTGGCGATTGCGGCAAAAGCGCCCCCCGGAAGAGGTGTGCAGGTCAGCAGCCAACCGGTCAACAACCCGATGCCAATGATCAATTCAAAGAGATCGTTTTCGACACCGCGAACGGCATTGCCTAACACCGCGATCATGCTCACAAACAGGATGACGACATGAATCCAATTGCGGATCGTCTTTTTGTCGATATAACGTTGGAGCAACACTCTCGCCCGGGCGATCATAACCGCCTCCATCTCGAGGGTTGCACTATGAGAGTTTCCTGCCCCCTTGAGGAGATTTGAGAGCGCAGCAGGTCTTTGGGCTTCAATTCGGCGCGGCGTTGGAGTTCGTCGTTGATTGTGTAGAAACGGACCCCCAAGGCGATTAGATTTTCTTGGATTGATTTTGGATTCCCTACCCCCCCGAACGATACAGGATTCAACAAGAGAACGGTGGGAACCACGCCGCTACGTTTGAGCAGACCCAGACTGTTGATCCATTCGCTGTTCAGATTGGGGGTGATGATCACCAAACTGGTGCGTTGTTCCAAGGAGCCGCGGATATGGGTCAGCAGCTTGCCAAGGGGTGGCGCGTTGGAGCGGGCCGTTGCCAGCGACCGCAAAACTGTCCATAAATGGGAGTCGCCATTGGCGGGAGAGTGCCAGATCAGGTTTTGGCCGTAGGTGATCAGCCCGACGGCTTTTCCCAGCTTTAGGCCTTGATTGACCAGCGATGCGGCTAAGATAACGCCGTGTTCTTCGGTGGAGTGCTGGCCTTCTCCTGCCTGAACCGCCGGGTCCATATCGAGCAAGACCCACCAGTCGCTCGCCGGGGAAAAGTCGAAAACGCGGACATACGGTTCGCCTTTGTGCGCCGTTGTCGGCCAGTGAACGTGGCGGAGGCTGTCGCCGGGGGCATATTCGCGCACGCTTCCCGCGCTGACGGTTTGCTCCAGTCCTTGGCCGGTGGATGTGCCCTCCCCGGCGCGAGCACCGGGCGCGATCTCGATTTCGAGCAAAGGCACAACGGGGGGAACGACCATCATCGTCACGGTGGTGGTGTAGTCGACTCGCACCGTGTAGATGCCAAAGGGGTCTTCTGTTTCTAAACTGGTCGGGCCCAAGGTGTAGATGCCGCGTTGGTTGCAGATTCCGTCGGTGAACCAGTGATGGTACCACTGGCTCCGCACGGAGGATACTGTACTGATGTTATAACCGGGCAGATCGGAATGATCGCTAACCTTAACCCAAATCGCGGGGATGCGGCTGTCGTTTTCCAGTGAAATACGTTCTTGCAGTTTGTCCCCGACTTGTAGCCAGCCGAAACGCATCTCTCTTTCAAGTTTTAGGCCACGTTTCAGGGCGCGCGCCCAAAGATAGCTGATCAGCCACATGCCTCCAAACCCGGCCAAAAGAATCACCCAGCCTCTGAAGGGAAAGAGTACCTGTAGCCCGGCCAGGATTACCACCAAAGATGGGATCAGGTAAGCGTTGAGTCTGAGACTCCTTTTGGGGTGATTTCCTGTAGCCATAGCTAGAATCAATTATACTATCAGAACTTCCCTGTGGCGGAACGCCCAATCTGGAGGGCAAAGCAAGGGTTTTTTGATCAATCAAAGTATAATAGCTCAAGATGAGTTCGCGATGCTTTTTTATATCCTTGATTAGTTGCAGATTATGTTATAATCGTCGTAATCTATGCTAACCTACGATGGATGAATCTAATTAATTTGCGCTGCAAGATTCGGGGATCCAAATCTGGTCTTCTGGTTGGAGAAAACCGAAAGATTTTTGCTCCGGATGAGCGCATCAAAAAAGGAGGTGGTGCCTGTCAAACGAAAATAATCTCTAAGCATATAACACCTAATTGGATCCGTTTTATTCCATGGAGGAGTAAGGAAAATGTTTAAAAAGTTATTGATTGTACTAGGCTTGCTCGTTGTTGCCAGCATGGCTCTGGCCGCTTGTGCGCCTGCTGAACCCGAGACGATCGTTGAGACCGTCGTCGTGGAAAAAGAAGGCGAAACAGTCGTCGAGACCGTTGTGGTGACAGTTGAAGCTGAAGCCGAGGCTGAAGAGGAAGCGGCTGGCGAACTCGAATGTTGCGATAACTACACAATCGCGATCTTCGAAGAGCCCGTCTCCCTGAACTACTGGAACTACCTTGGCCCGGGCAGCTCTGTCTGGACCTCCTATGTGGTTGCTGGTAATCAGGCCTCTCTGTTTGACCTTTCCGACCAGCGATTCCAGTTTGTCCCGTCCCTAGCGAAGGCTATTCCTGAGCCTGTAGACGAGGGTGACGGCACCTGGACAATCACCGTTGAGATGGTTGAAGATGCTGTCTGGAGCGATGGCGAATCGATTACCGCCGAAGACGTTGTCTTTACCCACAACGCTTGTAAAGACCTCAAACTGACCCAGAACTGGCCCACGATTTGTACCCCCAATGGCGTCGATGTTGTTGCCGAGGCTGTTGACGAGTACACTGTTAAATACACCTTCCCTGAGGCGCCTTCTTTGGGCACCTGGCAGGCTGGTGTTGCTCTCGCCCCGATTCTGCCCGAGCACTTCTGGGCTGAGAAAGCTGCTGAGGCGTACGCCTTTGTCGAGGGTGTGGAAGAACCCGATGTGGAACGCCCCGAAGATTGCGAAGCCGAAGATGCCGATGAAGCGGCCTGTGAAGCTTGGGCTGCCCACGATGAGGCCTTCAGAAACGCTCGCTCCACCTTGTACGAAGCTGATGCTACCGGACAACCCTCTGCTGGTGGTTACACTACCGACCAGTGGGAAGCTGGCGCATTCGTGCAGCGCACCGCCACGGACACGTACTACTTTGAAGGTGCTGAGATCGTTGAGTATGAAGACGGCACCTGGATGCTGATCATGCCCGATGGCACCGAATACCAGCTTTACGGCAATGCTGAAGGCGAAGAGACCCTGCGCTACACCAGCGGTCCTTACAGCCCCAACGTGATCTTCTCCATCTACGGCTCTCAGGACGCTGCCTTCATGGCCCTGGCCAATGGCGAAGTCGACTACGTGATCAACCCGCTCGGTCTCTCCCGCGGTCTGCGCGAACGAGCCGAACAGGGTGGAGACGTACAGACCTATGTCAACGCTGACTACGGTATGTACTACATCGCCTTTAACATGAACAAATTCCCAATGTCGGATTACGCTTTCCGCCAGGCAATTGACATTGTCACCGACAAAGAATTCGTCGTGAACAGTGTTTTGGGCGGTGTTGTCTTCCCGATGTACTCGACCATGCCCCCCGGAAATGGCTACTGGCATAACCCGGATGTTCCCAAACCTTACGTCGGCTTGACCCGCGAAGAGCGCGTCAACATGGCTGTGGAAGTGCTCACAGAAGCCGGTTGGACCTGGGAAGTTGAACCAGCCTGGAACGAAGACACCCAAGATGTCGATCCCGGTGAAGGCATTCTCGGCCCCGATGGCCAAGAAGTGCCCGAACTGGTCATTCTCGGCCCTGGCCCCGCTTACGACCCGCTGCGCGCTACCTTCAACCAGTGGATTTCTGAGTGGGCCCGCGAGCTTGGTTTCCCCGTCGAATCCGAGCTAACCGGCTTCAACACGATCCTTGGCCCTGTCTTCATTGATGCGAACTACGACATGTACATCCTCGGCTGGAGCCTGGGTAATGTGGCCTTCCCTGACTACTACCACAGCTTCTGGCACAGCTCACAGTGCACCGCGGAGACGGGCAACAATAACACACCTTGCTTCAAGAACGACGAGTATGATGCCCTGGTCGAAGAGTTCATGGCCACCGCTGACCTGGAACGCGCTCAAGAACTCGTTTATGAGATGCAAATCCTGTTGGCCGACCAGCGCCCCTACATCCCCTTGTTCTACAAGCAGGTCGAAGACCTCGCTCTGGATCGCGTTGTTTATCCTTACACCGATACTTTGGGCGGCATCGAGTTCTTGCAGGGTATGCAGACCGACGCACAGGTTCTGATGACCAAGTAACCTACCTTTCGTTTCTAAGGTTGTCTAACCGATGAAATCAATAGAGAGCGGGCGGGGAATCCGTCCGCTCTCTAGCTAGGAATAATCAAATTTATTTTATGTCTTCCGCATTCCTCTTCGCACAAGGGTGGGATCAGGAATGCGGAGTACGTAAAATACTCTACCTTCGTATTTTGCACGTGGACATCTGAGCAAATTGGCAGACCAATCTGCCCCTTTGAATTACGATTGTGATGATGTTTATCGTTGCCGTTTTGTTAACCTGATTAGGAGAGAGCTATGTGGAAATTTTTGGGCAAACGTCTCTTTCAGATGTTGATCACGTTGCTGTTGTTTCAGGCGGCCACCTACTTTATCATGGATGCCCAGCCTGGCGACATCGCTGATCTTCTGACCATGAATCCGGAAATCCCGCCGGCGGAGCGCGAGCGCGTCCGCCGCGATCTGGGGTTAGACCGTCCACCTCTGGAGAGATTTATTAAATATATTGGTAACTTTTATCGTGGTGATTTGGGAGTCTCATTTTCGAATTATCCCCGTCCCGTCCTTGATATCATCTTGGAGAGACTTCCCCGCACGTTGGCCTTGTTCCTGACCGCTTCTTTGGTCTATTTTTGGGCCGGATTTTCGACCGGAAAAGTGCTCGCTTGGAAAAGAGGGGGAGCGTTAGAATATTCAGCCACGCTGATCGGGGTGCTTCTCTATACCGTCTTTACGCCCTGGTTCGCCTTGATGATGATTTGGCTATTCTCCTCTGTTTTGGGTTGGCTGCCGCCTGGAAAGTTCTTGGACCCGATCCTGTGGTTGTCTTCGCCCGGAGAAGTCAACGCAAATTTGATTTTCAACCGGATGATGCTAACCGCTTTGATTGGATTGATCTTTCTTGGTATTGGCTTGGTCTTGTCGTCAAAGTATTTGCCTTACGTTTGGCGCCCGATTGGGCGGTGGGCCAGTGTTTTGCTCCCCGCCATAGGGGTTTTCTTGTATTGGCGCCTGGGCACAAGTTTGGGGGTCTATGCCTGGGATATCCTCACGCACCTGATTTTACCGGTGTTGACCGTCACGTTGATCGCTTACGGTGGCAATATGCTTTTGACCCGTACCAGCATGCTGGAGACCTTGCGGGAAGATTATATCTTGACTGCACGGGCGAAAGGCTTGCCGGAGAAAGTCATCCGAGACAAACATGCTGCTCGTAACGCTTTGCTCCCTGTTTGGACAGGGTTGGTCTTCAGCATCGGGACTTCTTTGAGCGGCGGCATTATCACCGAGACGATTTTCTCTTGGCCCGGTCTCGGCTTGACGTTGCTCAACGCGGCCCAAGTTGAGGACATCCCCCTGGCTATGGGGGCGCTGACCTTCACCGGCATCATGACGTTGGTAAGCCACCTGGTCGCGGATATTGGCTATGTCTTCCTCGATCCGCGTATCCGCTACGATTAATAAGGAGATATAAGTATGAGTACGATGACATCGCCTGCTAAAACCGACTTTGTCCCTCTTTGGCGAGTCCGTCTGAAACTGTTTTGGCGGGGCTTGAAAAATAGCTGGGCAATGTTTTCCGAAAATCCGGTCGGCTTGATTGGCTTGAGCATGATCGTGTTTTTCGGGCTGCTTGCCTTGGCTCACCCGATTCTGCTGAATACTGTTTGGCCTCAGGTCATTTATGACCCGGTCAACGGATTCGATATCGAAATTGCTTATCATCCCTCTCCTCCTTCGCCTAAACATTTGTTGGGCACCGACCCGATGGGGCGCGATGTGCTCAGCCAATTGATGTTCAGCGCTCGTTACGAATTTACCCTCGGCCTTGTCTCGGCACTTGTGACTGTTTTTATCGCTACCACGATAGGAGCGATATCGGCGTATTTTGGGGGTGTTCTTGATGTCGTTCTGATGCGGTTGGTCGACTTGGTCATCATGGTGCCGTATTTGCCTATCTTGATCGTTTTGAGCGCCCTGATGGAAGTGGGTATGCTCGAATTGGCCCTCATCCTTGGGCTCTTATCCGGTTTTGGCGGTACGGCGATTGTGATCAAGTCTCAAGCCCTGGCCGTCAAGGTGAAGCCGTACATTGAGGCAGCCCGGATTGCCGGGGGTGGGCATTTTCACATCATCTTCCATCACATGGTTCCCAATTTGATGCCCATTGCCTTGCTATACATGATGTTTACGGTGACCAGCGCTATTTTCTCCGAGGCTGTGCTTTCCTTTTTCGGCCTCACCGAGATCGAAATGAGCTGGGGTTTGATGATCAACACAACGCAGGTGTTTGGATACCTGATGCGTTTCGATACCTGGTATCTACTGGTGCCGGCGAGCTTGGCGATCACCCTTCTGTGCGCGGCGTTTTACATGGTAGGACGCTCGTTAGACGAAGTCGTCAATCCCCGCTTGCGCGAGCGATAATCGATTAGGAGCAAGATCGTGACAAACAAAGAAAACGTTTTAGAAGTAAATGACCTGGTGATGCACTACATGACCAGAAAGGGGCCCGTCTACGCCGTTGATGGTGTTAATTTTCATGTCCAGCGCGGAGAAGCGATAGGTTTGGTAGGCGAATCCGGTTGTGGGAAAACTTCCATCGCGATTTCATTACTGAAGCTATTGCCTGATAATGCCAAAATTCTCGGAGGGGAGATCCTCGTCAATGGTGTTGACGCAGTCCCGCTGGACAACGAGGAGATGAATGCTTTGCGCTGGAAAAACATCTCGATGGTTTTCCAGGCGGCAATGAACTCTCTCAATCCGGTTTATACGGTTGAAGAGCAGATCCTCGAAGCGATGCGGGAGCATATTCCCCACTTAAGCGATCAAGAGATGGCTGACAAGATTGATTATCTCTTCGAACTGGTTGGGCTGTCCCCGGGTTGTAAAGCACAATATCCTCACCAATACAGTGGTGGGATGCGCCAGCGAGCCGTCATCGCCATGGCGCTCTCGTGTGACCCCGACCTGATCATCGCTGATGAGCCGACGACCGCTCTCGACGTGATCGTCCAAGACGCGATCCTCAAACGGGTACGCGAAATTCAAGAAGAACTAGATATGGCCATGATTTATATCTCACACGACATCGCTGTGATTGCAGAAGTCAGCGAGCGAGTCGGTGTGATGTATGCGGGCAAAATGGTAGAAATGGCCTCAACGGAGGCGATCTTCCATAATCCTATCCATCCTTATACAATGGCCTTGATGTCAGCATTTCCCAGCATTGTGGGCGAGAAAACCGAGTTGGTGACCCTGCCTGGTGAGCCGCCCGACCTGCTCGCTCCCCCCAAGGCTTGTCGCTTCCACCCGCGCTGTCCTTATGCTACAGAGATTTGTAGAGAAGAGGAACCGGCGTTCAAGGAGCATGGCGACAACCACTACGCAGCTTGTTGGCATCCGGGAGGTAAACAATAATGGCAAAAAATAACAAGAACAACAATGTGCTGGTCGATATTCAAAACCTTTCCAAGCTGTTTCCGGTGAACGAAGGGGTCTTTCGACAAGCAGATTCGTTTATCCATGCGGTCAGTGATTTCAACCTCAAAATCCACAAAGGCGAAAGCGTTGGATTGGTCGGCGAGTCCGGTTGTGGAAAAACAACAACCGGCAAACTGCTCACCCGCCTGCTTGAGCCCACGGCGGGAAACATTTATCTCGACGCCGACGGTGAGCATGTTGATATTGCCCACCTGCGCGGCGGCGAAATGAAAATTTTCCGCAAGCGGGTTCAGATGATTTTCCAGGATCCTTACGAATCGATGAACCCCCGCTTGACGATTTACGACACCGTGGCCGAACCCCTCAACGTGCAGGGCATTGGCTCGGTGGCCGATCGTGAGGCGCGCGTTGCCGATTTGCTCGAAGCTGTGGACTTAACCCCTGCGTCGAGCTTCCTGTTCCGCTACCCGCACGAGCTATCTGGGGGCCAGCGGCAACGTGTGGCCATCGCCCGCGCCCTGGTGATCGATCCGGATTTCGTCGTCGCTGATGAGCCCACCTCGATGCTGGATGTTTCCGTCCGCACGGGCGTGATGCACTTGATGCAAGACCTGGCAGAACAGTTTGGGGTTACCTACTTATACATCACCCACGACTTGGCTGTTGCCCGCTACATGTGTGACCGGATTGCGGTCATGTATCTGGGTAAAATTGTCGAGTTGGGTGAAATCGAAGAGGTGCTGCACAATCCTTTGCACCCCTACACCCAGGCGCTGCTTTCTGCCGTGCCGGTGCCGGACCCCACCTACACGCGGCAACCGATCAAGATCAAAGGCGGTGTGTCAAAGCCGATCAATCCAATTCCCCGCTGCCGTTTCTATGATCGCTGTCTGCGCCGTGATAAAGTTTGCGAGAGCAATGACCATCCGCCTCTGGAAGACAAAGGTGGAGAGCACTATGTGGCTTGTTATCATGTCTAGAGATTGCTAGCCCATGGGAAGCAAAAACCACAGACATCAATTCGAAAAAGTTGATGTTTGTGGTTTTTTATTTGTTCTCTTTGGAGCCTGCTAACCTGTGGTGCTCCCCAAAGCAGCGACACCGATTCGAACTCGTGATACAATAAAAAACATGATGGACGATCACCGCATTTTGATAGTTGACGATCAACGTGAAGTCAGAGAGGTCTTGAGAAGCGCCATCGAAACGCTGGGCGACTTCAAGATGATCGACGTCCCCTCGGGCGAAGAGGCCCTGCTGGAAATCTCTACGGAGGCATTTGATCTTCTCGTCACTGATGTGCGCTTGCCGGGCATTTCTGGGCTCGAGCTGCTCGAAAAATTGCGCGGTCGCAACCCTGACATGGCTGTCATCATTGTGACCGGCACGATGGACGTGAACGTTCGCAGACAAGTTGCCGATGCTGGCGCAGAGTTCTTTTTCCTCAAGCCAATTGAACCGGCCGACTTTCTCGATGCTGTGGAGCGTTCTCTGGGACTGGTCGAGGCCCACCCCGTTGAGAAAGTTTCCCTGGGCGAGGAAAAACCAACCGAAAACGTATCGGAGCATCTCACCTCGCTGCGCAAAGAATTGGATGCCTTTTCCACCGTTCTGTTGGATGAGCGCGGTCGCGTCCTCGCTCAGGCAGGGGACTTGCCCGATGCCTCCATGGAGACGGCTTTATTCCCCGCTCTGATGGCTGCTTTCAGCGCCGGTGAACGCGTCGCCAATCTGTTGCGGGTGAGCCCTCCTAGAGACCTGATGTATTTCTCCGGTGCAAAATACGATCTTTTCCTGGCCCATGTTGGCGAATCCTACGCATTATTGATCGCCGTCAACCCGGTCACGATTTCCGATCCCGTCGATCGGTATGTCCGTATTGTTTATGAATCCGTTGATGAGTTGATGAACATTTTGGCCTCCATGGGCGTGCCGTTGAAAACGAAAGAACAGCTCGTTCATCAAGAATCCGATTCAACAGCGGAACCACCTGCCGAGGTCGATGTTGATGATCCCTTGATTGAGTCGCTTTTTCAAATGGGTCAATCAGAAGATTTGGACAAACACGAAGTCGATTCTTTCTGGCAGACGGCCTCCCTGGATTTGAATGAAGATGTCGCCAACGCGGACGCGCTCTCTTACGAGCAGGCGCGTCAATTGGGCCTGACGCCCAAAGATGAGGGAGAAGAATAGCTTGTCACGTCAGGGCAGTTATGCTACAATGCTGCTCCCGTGATGGGCAAAAGTGATCTTTGTAGGGGAGTGGTGCAATGGCAGCACAGCAGTCTTTGGAACTGTTGATCCTGGTTCGAATCCGGGCTCCCCTGCCTATTTTGTAACTGAACGTATCGATTGAAATTGATCATAGGTCAGCAATTGAAAAAGCTCTATTTCGAACAAGCTTCGCCGTTTTGTTTCTTGCGATGCTTGTTTTTCTTTTTGGGGAGATTTAATCGCTCCAGTTGTCAGCTTTCACTGAAACCATTTATCGGGAGAAAAGCATGAGTATAACACCTGTGATATTAGCTGCTGGTAAAGGAACCCGAATGCATTCGGAGCTTCCCAAGGTCTTACACTCTATCTTGGGAAAACCGATGATCTGGTACGCTTTGCAGACTTCCCTCGCCGTTACGTCAGAGAAGCCCGTCGTCATCGTTGGCCATCAGGCTGAACAGGTCCAAGAGGCCCTTGGAGATCAGGCCCGTTTTGTGCTCCAAGAGGAGCAATTGGGAACCGGTCACGCGGTGGAACAGGCCAAATCGCTCTTGCGCGGGAAGACAGAATATGTTTTGGTCACCTATGGCGACATGCCCTTGTTGACCGGCGACACGTTGAAAAAACTGGTTGACGCGCAGCGCTTCCACGAGGGGCCGATGAGTATTTTGACCGTCACCGTCGATGACCCCCGCGGATTTGGCCGCATCGTCCGGGATGAAGACGGAAACGTGCAAGCGATTGTCGAAGAGGCTGAAGCGACCCCGGAGCAATTGGCGATTCGCGAATTGAACACCGGGGTGAATTGTTTCTCGGCAGCGTGGTTGTGGCAGGCGCTTTCCAAGATCAAGCTCTCTTCTGCCGGTGAGCACTACCTCACCGACCTGGTTGAAATTGCTGTCTCGGAAGGCCGGAGCGTCAAAGCGATTTCGATTGCCGATGCCGACGAGATGATCGGGGTCAATACGCGCGTCCACTTGGCCGAGGCGAGTACCAAAATGCAACAGCGGATTAACCGCAAGTGGATGCTCGCCGGTGTCACGATTCAAGACCCGCGCTCGACATTCATCGAGCCGGACGTGACCATCGGACGGGATACCGTCTTGGGGCCGAATACCCACCTGCAAGGTAAGACGGAGGTAGGCGAGGCCTGCAACCTGGGTCCGAACACGATTGTGCGGGACACCAAAATGGGAGATCGCTGTGAGGTGTTTGCTTCGGTGCTGGAGCAGGCCGAAATGGAAGATGATGTCGATATTGGTCCCTTTGGCCATTTACGCAAGGGCGCCCATCTCGCCGATGGCGTTCACATGGGCAACTTTGGCGAGGTCAAAAACTCCTATTTGGGCTCCGGTACCAAAATGGGACACTTTTCCTATCTTGGCGATGCCACAACAGGCCCGGATGTCAATATCGGCGCGGGCACGATCACGTGTAATTATGACGGTGTGAAGAAACATCCCACCGAGATCGATGAAGGCGCTTTCATCGGCAGTGATACCATGTTGGTCGCCCCGGTGAAGATCGGCAAAGGCGCCCGTACCGGCGCCGGTGCTGTTGTGACCAAGGATGTCGACGAGCACACCCTCGCTGTGGGCATGCCTGCCCGCTCGATTCGCAAAGTGGAAGAATAGATTTGGTTCAGGATTGAGGAATCAAGATGATTACAGAAGCTGAGCTTCAGGAACTGATTCAGGCGGCCATCGCTGTTCGCCAACGAGCGTACGCCCCCTATTCCCGTTATCCTGTCAGTGCGGCGTTATTGACCAAGGCAGGGAACGTTTATACCGGGGTGAACGTTGAAAACGCGGTGTATCCGCTGACGATGTGCGCGGAACGAGTTGCTGTTTTTCGGGCTGTTGCTGAGGGGGAGCGAGAGTTTCAGGCCATTGCCGTGGTGACCGATAACGGCGGCTCGCCGTGCGGCTCTTGCCGCCAGGTTCTGACGGAATTCGGCGGCGATATCGAGGTCTTTATGGTCGATGGGGATGGCAATCTTGTCCGCGAAACCACTGTGGAAGAATTGCTGCCGGATGCTTTTACCTCGGATGATCTAGAAGCTTGACATTTCTCTAATCAGGGGGAGAGCGTTTATGGCGTGGGCGTGAGCGTTGCCACCGTCAGCGCCGACCGGAGCATCCACCCTTCGAATTCCCCGAGCGCCCGCACCTGGAGCCAGAATTTATCGTCTTGCTCTTGCGGTTCTTCGTCGAGAATCTCGATGACGCTGCCGTTGAGCACGGATGTGAGCACCTGGCTGTCGAGGCCGG